>NZ_CP037953.1:2133324-2438084 GCF_009756665.1 Permianibacter aggregans | reverse complement strand
GTTACCGACGACGCCCTTATCGGCCAGCTTCGCGCGGCCAACTTCCAGCATCGAGCTATTGATGTCGGCGACGATGATTTTGCCGTTCGGGCCGACCCGCGGTGAGAACAGCGCCGCCAGATCGCCGGTGCCACCGGCCAGGTCGAGCACCTGCATGCCGCAGCGCAAACCGGCCATTTCCAGCGTGTAGCGCTTCCACAGGCGGTGAACACCGAACGACATCAGATCGTTCATCAGGTCGTATTTGCCGGCCACCGAATGGAAGACTTCCGCCACTTTCTTCTGCTTTTCCGATTTCTTGACGGTTTGGTAGCCGAAATGGGTGGATTCGTCGTGCTCGTGCATGGGCGCGGGGCTTATGACCAAAAAGGGGCGGTATTGTCGCATGAATGCCCATGGGCGGACACTGCACCAGCGCAAGGCTATTTCAGTTCGGTGAACGCCGGGCCGCTCGGGTTCGGCTTGGGTTTCGGCTGCCGGCTTTTGCCTTCGCGCTCCAGCCTTGCCAAATAGGCCTGCCACTTCTCCGCCTGATCGCGGCCCAGCTCATACAGATAGGTCCAGGTGTACAGACCGGTATCGTGGCCATCGTCAAAGACGATTTTCAGCGCGTAGTGGCCAACCGGCGCAATGGTGCGAATGCCGACATCGGCCTTGCCAAACACCAGCTTCGGTTCAGCCGCGCCGTGACCACGCACCTCAGCCGATGGTGAATGCACGCGCAGGTATTCGGCCGGCAGATCGAACTGCTCGCCGCTGGCGTAACGAAGCTGCAAGTTATTGGAAGCTTTTAGTAATTTGACGTCGGTAGGGGTCATCGTAGAAGAGCGTTAGCGCTGAATCGGTTTCGCGCGCAGTGTAAACGCTTATTAGGCCGGCCAAAAGCCATGGATTCTGCGGCGAAACCTTTCCTTTGCGCCGAAATGAACCTGTCTGTCGTCCCGGCTTTCCCGGAATGAACAGACAGGTTTCTGTCTTGGTTGCGCGTGGGGTTAAGCCCTGCGGCGCATGAGTGCGAGCAAGCCTAATGCTATCAAGCCTACTCCCGCTGGCGCGGGGACATCGACCGAGTAGTCAGTGAGCAGATCGTCATACGCTTGGTTGCCGCTGTAATAGTTGTCCTGCAATAGAACAAACTGGACGCTTCCGGCCGCAACCGACGCCAGCACATCCCACGACAAACCGATGTACATCGTGTAATCGGGATAAGCCAGATTCATCAGCCAGTCGGTGTAGTAACCATCACTGTTGAAGTCCTGCGGGTTCGGTTGGCTGGTGCCATGCCACCAGGTCCAAGAGAAATATTCGTTGAACGAATGAACACCCCCGGTCAGGTAGCCCTCCGTAGCGATCATCCCTTCGTATCCATCGTTAAACGTGATGGTGCCGTTCCACTCCGCCCCAGACTCGAACTCCAAATGTACCGTCTCGATAATGGTGGCATAGCTTTGGCTACTCAGAATTAACAGAAGCGGAAATAACAATAACCTTGAAAACTTCATCGGCTTATCTCCTTGCGTGTTAGAGCGGGCAAATTTGCCAACGCCCTAAGCAGATGAGGCAAAAAATAGACCACGCACTCCGAAGAAAATTATGTTGAACAAAATGAATTGGTTACGATGGCATTACTCTAGGTACTGGAGAATTAGTGTAAGAAAAACAGACGCTAAAGCTGTCAAATTAGTCGGAATTGTTGACCGCCGGCTCTGCGATGTCCGCAGGTTGAACACTTGTTTCCCCGCACCCCATCAAACCCGGCTTCCGCCGTTTGTTGTTATCACTGGACCACGCTCTTTTACAATGCAGCGGCCTCTGTCCCGGCTGGGCAAACGCGAACCGCTTTCGGATGATGAACGCTCATCGGCAGCAGCAAGAATGATTGCCGGGCGCTTTGCTTGACCTGAAAAGCTCATGTTACCGGTGGCAACGTAAAGAAGAACCGCGCGCCCTGATTGACGCTCGCTTGCGGCCATATCCGGCATCCATGGCGATGGATAATGCGCGCTACGGTCGCCAAGCCGATACCGGTACCTTCAAATTGCTCTTGTCTATGCAGGCGCCGGAACGGCGCAAACAGTTGATCGGCATGCGCCATATCAAAACCGGCGCCGTTATCGCTGACGACATACGCCGAGTGGTCAGTATCGTAAGCAAAGCTGACTTGTGCTGCCGTGACTTTCTGGGTGAATTTGCGGGCGTTGCCGAGCAGATTTTCCAGCACGACACGAATCAGCGCTGGATCGGCCAGTACTGGCGGAGTCGGCTCACACACGAAGGCGATGCGCCGTTCCGGTTCATGTTGATCCAAGTCCTGCCAGACTTCACAAACCAGTTGGCTTAAGTCGATGCGCGACGGCTGTAATGGCGACTGACTGGTTTGCGCTAGCCGCAGTAGATCATCGATGAGCTGATTCATCCGATGCGCAAGTTGCAGCACGCGCTCCACTTGCCCGCGTTCATCGTCACTCAGCCGATCATCGATACGCTGACGCAAATCATCGGTAAAGCCGATAATGGCACGTAACGGTGCGCGCAAATCATGCGAAACCGAGAACGAAAACGATTCCAAGTCATTAAGCGCCGTTTCCAGTTCTGCCGTACGCAAGCTCACTCGTTGTTCAAGTTGATCGTTCAATTGCGTCAGCGCGGTTTCGGTCTCACGCAATTGCTGTAGTTGCCGCTGCAGCTTGCTGGTTACCCGCTGATAGTCGCTGTGCATGCCAGTAAAGTCATAACTCAGCCTTGCCAGTTGATGGTCACGCTGACGTTGCTGAATTTCCAGCTCAGCACTGGTATTCAGATAATCGAGCATCGGTCGCACCAGAATCGCGACTTCATTGCGCCATGCTGCGGGCAAGCGCAGCCATTGCAGGTGAGAATGTAGCGCTTGACTGCTCGGCGTGTCGTTCTCGGTGATCACCACCCCGCGCATCCTTGACCAATCGCCAATTTCCTGCAGAACCCGTTCCATATTATCGGTGTACAAGGCAACCGTACCGGTCAGCAATTGCCAGCGCGCCAAATCGGTCGGAGAAAAACCCGGTGGCGGCGGTGTGATCGTAGTCAGCAGTTGCACGCTCATAAGCGAATCGCTTGCACCTCGTTGCGGTGGTGTTTACTTGCCGAGCATCAACAGCACATAGGTCATGTTGTGAAACAGGTTGGCGCTGTAACCGGTGTCCAGTTTGAGCGGCCCGATTTCACCGAATGAGGGAAAACCCGCTAACGGCAGATTGGGATCGATGCGCGCTTTAAGTAGCTGCACTTCTTGTTCGACGTCGGCGCCAAGCAGCCATTTGCGACCGGCACAACTGACAATCACCGCTGCGGCGGGCGTGAAGCCGCTGTCGACCAACTCGTCGGCGAGGCTTTGCACTTCGGCGACCAATTCGCTTGGCCGCGCCAAACACACCTGAATGCGTTTGCCGGCTTCGATGCCACCGTACAAGCGAAGCGCGCCGTCGCGTTCGCAGCGATCCTGAACAATCGAGCGCAAACGACGAACAGACGGATTATCGGCATCAATGACCGTGAATGTCGTTACCCCACGGTCGCTGTGCAGGATTGGCTTGCCAGTTTGCTGCTCGATGAAATCAGAAGCCGACAAACCATTAATGCGCTGGATTTCCGTGTCGCTGGCGACATCGACTTGGCCGGTATCGCCAATGGCTGGTATCGAATTGCCGATGCGAATTTCGTACTTGAGTGGTCCGTCAATCGCGAGCGCCACGGCACTGTCGGTCAGCACTTCGCGACCGCAGAACTGAAAGCAGCGCTCAATGCGATTGTCATCACCGGCCAAGCCACCGACTACCGGCACCTTGATCTCGCGTTCGATCACGCGCTCGATCCGCGTGGCATCACTGCGGAAATCGCAAAACAGCAGAAAAAGCGTTGGCAACAAGCCTGCTGCTGCTTGTTGCAAGGCAGAACGGGTACAGCCTTCCGGTTCAGCGGCCAAACCGGTCGCTTTGCTCACCTGCCAGCGCAGCTTGCCTTCGCTGTGCAGGCCGATAGCCACGGCGCCCCAGTCCGCAGCACCGGTCGAGGCATAGAAGCCATCGCCGGTGCCACCCAGCAACGGAACTTCATCGCCCAAACTATCGAAAAAGCCGTGCAGCAATTCTGGTGAACCGTTGTACTGGATGGTGCTGAACAACAACACTTGTTCCGGCTGGAAGTCGCGCAAACCGGCACCAAGTTCGGCACCGGCCCGATAGGCATCGGGTTCGCGGGTGGTTACGGACAGGGCTCGCATGGCTGATCCCCCGGCTGTCGCTGAACAAATCTGGCGATGCCACAATGCATGGCGTATCGATAAAGCGTAGAACAGTCGCGGCGGACTCGCTTGCTCAGCACCGTGATCGCCGATACGCAATTCGGCACCGGCATCGATAGCTAACCGACCGCATCGATCCTTGACGAACGTCTTGATTAGCGATCAGCGGCGCAAACCATTTGGACTCCAGCCATTCGCTGATTTACAGCACATTGAGACCCTTCGGATTCATTCGTCAAGCGTGTGTGGTGAACTGCAGTGCAGCAACCATATTTTGATGTCTTATCTGGTCTTCGTTGAACAGGCTTCGTCGCAAAAAGATACCGCATATTCTGACGCTAGCCATGCCGCACTTTGCTGTTCAGCAACATCGACTGAATGGCAAGATCACTTTGCAACTGCTATATACCTACACGTCGTCGACGCAAGTTACTGACACACTCCGCGCGCAGTGGCGAACCGAATCCGCAGTCTGGATCAGGAGAGCCATGAGCAACCCTTTGTACCAATGGTATTTTGAGCTCAAACGACGCAAGGTAATTCAAACCGCGCTGGCCTATTTCGCGGCAGCGTGGCTATTGCTGCAAGTCACCGAAATCATTACCGATGCCCTGACCTTGCCCGACTGGACCGTGCGTCTGGTGCTGGTGTTGTTGATGCTTGGCTTGCCGTTGGTGCTGGTCATCGCCTGGCTGTTCGACGTTGGCCCCAGTGGCATGGTACGCACCGGCGACAGCAGCAGCGCGATGGAATGGCTCGCCGCCGTGGTCTGGCTGCATATACCGCCAATGCAAGATGACGTCGGCAATCGTCACAGCAAACCACGGGCGGCGCTGGAACGCCGGCTGATGATGCTGCCTAGCCTCTGGCGCCGCTGGCAGGGTAACGACGGCCAACTGGTTTTCAACAACACTCATAACGCCATTCAGGCGGCGCAAAGTCTGCGCGATTTTGCGCTAAAGCAACAGCTGCCGGTGGCCATTGGTGTCGCCGTCGGCAGCGTCAAACAACACAAAGATCAAATCGACGGTGAAGCGGTGCATGTCGCCGAGGCTTTGGCGCGTTCCGCACCGGCGCAACAGATTCACGGCACTGAACAGGTACACGACGAATTACTGCAACACCCGGAAATGGGCGGTGAATTTTTGGGGCCCTTGTCGGTCAGTGCGCTGGCGCATCCGGTGCGCATGTATCGGCTGCAATGGCAAGGCGAAACTACGATGGCCCGCTCCGATCGGCGGCTGTGGCCTGCTTTGTTTGTCGCCGCATTGCTCGTTGCCGTGCTCGCGGTTCCACTCAGTTGGTGGCTGCAACAAGACGCGGCACCCATTGCGTTACCGGAACTCGGGCCGCCGGCATTGACCGGACATTACGTCAGCATTGCGCGCTTTGATGACCCAACGTTGAGCCTCAGTGAAGCGCAGCATCATGGCCTGCGCGCCCAGCTCAATGATGTGTTCCAGAGCTTGCCGTCGGTGTATGTCGCCGACAGCGAAATTCCGACCGCTGGTACCGCGATGCTGCGCACCCACATCGAGCGACAGGGTGAAATACTTTCGTTGCAATTTGAATTGCAATCGGCCGACCCGGAAAGCCGTGCGCGTGCGTTCAGCGTCAGCGGCACGACGCTGCAGGAACTGTTCAATCGCGCCCAGCAAACGTTGTCGGCACAGCTGGCATTGCAGTTCGATATTCCGGCGCCAAGCATTCAGCATTATCGACCGATGCCGGCACCGTTATTTCGGCAATTGTTGGATGCCAACTACGCGTTGACCGATGTGCCAAACCGGGAAACGCTGGAACGTTTCGATCGTGTGCTGACGCCGGCGCTTACCGAACAGCCTGACAATCAGTTTCTGGTTGTCACTCACTGTCACCTGCTGCTGCTGCGAATCAATATGCTGAAAGAAGCCAGCGCGCAGGAACGCGCCAACGACAGCTGCAAACGCATCGCCAGTTACGGTTTCGTCACCGAGCGCGATCGACTGGTCTATGCCAATTACCTGAACCAGGTTGGACGCGAAAACGAAGCCGTTCGCGAAATCGAGAAAGCGCTGCAGATCAATCCGCGCAACAGCGATGCTTACGAACTGTTGGCCAATGCCCATATGCAACGAGGCGATGCCTTGAAAGCTGAGCACACCTTGTTGAAAGCGATCACGATGCAACCCGGTTACTGGCGGCCATTGCGCACCCTGGCACGTTTTCAGTTCAATTCCGGGCGCTACACCGACGCTGCGGGCAATTACCAGAAAGTGGTCGACCTGGCACCGAACAGTGGCCGTGCCTGGAGCGATCTCGGTGCGGCGCTATTCATGGCCGGCAAGCTTGGCGAAGCCGCCGATGCGTTAAGCCGCGCCGTGCAACTGGAAGCCAGTCAATCGGGTTATTCCAATCTCGGTACGCTGTATTACTACCTTGGTCGCTACAGCGACGCGATACGTCATTACCAACTGGCGCTGAAAGATTCACCGGACGATTTTCGCCTGTACGGCAATATCGCCGACACCTATCGAGTGCAACGACTACAGAATGACGCCAATCATTATTACGGCCTGGCTCTGGAAAAGCTGGACGCTTATCTCGCCAGTGCGGCCGATGACATCGAAACCCGTTCGCTGCGGTTGATGTATCAGCATCATCGCGATGAAATTGCGGATGCTTATGAGCGCATGCAACGGCTTGCCGTTCAGTATCCCAACAACGCCGAACTGGAACTGTACCTGGCGATACTCGCCACGGAAAAGCGCGACAATGAACGCGTCATCAATCATTTGAAACGAGCAATCGAACTGGGGCTGTCGAGTAATCTTGTTAGCGTTGATCCAGACTTTCGTTATCTTGGTTCCGATCAGCGTTTCATTCGATTGATCAGCCAACAAAGTTCCTGATTTGTGGAATACCTGACCAGAAGCATCCGCTGTTCACTTCGGAGAATTTTTTGCGGCACGGAAGCCAGAGAACCACGGCATAGCCGTTGAGGAGAATCCTCACGGGTAGGCGAAGGCAGGACGCCAAAAGTGGTCGCGAACTGTTTGCCGGAGCCTTTCATCATGTAACAAGGAGCATGTTATGCGTACCCAACCCAAGCGCCCGACATCCAGCCCAATGGATGTCAAGCGTGATAGCAGCAATATTTTCTACATTCCGGTCACCATTACCGCCACCGGACAACCCTCGATCCCGAGCGGCGAAAGCACGTTGAGAGTCAATAGCGACCGAACATTGGTATGGACCTGCGATCAGGATTTCAATGTCTGGTTTACCGATCGCCTGGTTCCCGCAGTGAGCGATAGCAAACACAAAAATGGCGCCAAGTTCGCCAAAGAATTAGACGCGTCGAAAATCCCGTATCGGAATTTGGAGTACGAGTATTCCATCGACACAGATGGCGGTCGTCTGGATCCAAAAGTCATCGTCAACAAATAACAGAGAAAAGCAAGAGGTGCACACCAATGATAATTCTTGTTATAGCCAACGCGCTGACCATCAGCTGCGCGGACGGAGTCGCCGTTGTCGATCAGGAGGAGTATGCCGTTAAACATCACCAAACTGTCGTTTGGCAAGCCGATTTCCCGTTTGTCTTATCATTCGACTCCAGCGGCAACGAACATCTGGAATCGGCGCCGGAAGTGGCAACACCGACTACACCCGCAACTGGTAACCGTCACGATGCCGCACAACGCCATCAACGGCAGTTGCCTGCAACCCGGTTGCGAGTCGGCCGTAATGTTTACTCGATTCGCACCGACCAGTGTTTTGGCGATCCGGTGATAATTGTCGAACGCTGAAAGTATTTGGCAAAAAAAGGGCCAATTTTTGGCCCTTTTTCTCAACGTTCAGTTCGGTTTTTGACCGATATTTTTATTAAAAAACTTCAGCATCTTGCTGTACAGCTCCTTCTTATTTTCCATTTGGTAGTAACCATGACCTTCAGGCTTGACCATATAGTCAAACTGCATGCCCGCGCTGTCCAACGCTTTTTTCAGCGACTCAAAATGCACCATAGGAACCCGAACATCGTTCGCGCCATGCGCGATGAATAAGTCCGCTTTTATCTTTTCAACGTTGTGCGCTGGCGATATCGCGATCATGTCTTTTTCGTTGTCAGCAATTCGCTGTGCAAGCCATTCATCCATGCGATCACCTCGGCTTGCGTCGGAGCCATCGCCCTTAAAAAACTTCGGCATGTCATAAACTCCTACGTAACCGACCGCACATTTGTACAGATCTGGTTCCTTCTGAATACCACGAAGTGTGGCATAACCGCCATAACTGCCGCCGTAAATACAAACGGTTTCACGATCAGTTATACCATTCTCGATAGCCCAGAGAGTTCCATCGGTAACATCATCCTGCATTTTCCAGCCCCACTGACGAAAGCCAGCTTTTTCAAACGCCTCACCATACCCACCCGAACCTCGGTAGTTGATTTGCAATGTTGCATATCCATGGCTAGCAAAATACTGGGCTTCTGGATTGTAACCCCATGTGTCAATCGCGCCGAAAGGTCCACCATGGACATTGACGATTAGTGGAGCTTTTTCTACGCCCTCTGGCATGGTCAGGTAACCGCGAATTTTAAGCCCATCGCGAGCGGTGAACTCGATCGGTCTCATCGGCACTAAGTTCTTTTTTGGCAGTTTTGGCAAAGTTTCCGCAAGATAACTTACCGCACCGGTTTCTACATCCGCCAAATAGAATTCTCCAGGGTTCGTGTCGCTCTCTACCGCAACGATCGCCTTCTTGCCATCAGCAGAGTAAGAAGTGATTGAAACATCCTGATTCTTGAATGCTTGACGAAGACCTTTCAGCAGTCGCGTCTCATTTCTGCTTTCATCAAGGTAAACGTATTCAGGCACTGCAACAGAAAAGCCAACGGAAAGCAGGCCACCAGCCGGACCTTCATCAAATCGGTTCGGATCGGTGAACTCATGGCGAGCAATGTTACTGATTTTGTCAGTAGAGAAACTGTATTGGAACAGAGCATCTGGCCCCTCGCCACTTAAGTCATGGTTGGAAGTAAAATAGGCAACGTTGTTATCCGATGAAAAGCCTACCGGCCGTATCCGCGGTTTATCTCGTTTACTGGGGAAAGATACTTTTTTCCAGTCACCATCAGTTTTCAGATGTAAAGCAATTTGGTCTTCTTCAAGTGTTTCGCCCTCGATGTACTCGACTGCCAGTCGAATTTTCCCGCTATTGTCTGCTAATAGCCCGGCGACCACCTCCGCTTTCGGTTGGTCCGCCAGGTAGTCGAGCTTGCCATTATTGATGTTCAGGCGATAAGCCTTAAGCGATGGATCAGCCCAGTGCCGCTTGCCAATCAATATGTGGTCTTCGTCTTCCGGAAGCATGTGCAGCACGGTGTAAACGGACTGCTGCATATCAAAAATTTGCTTTCTCTTGGTACCGTCAATATTGGCCGCATAAAGATGCTGAGGCCGACCCATGTTGTCCCAAAGACCGGTATATTTAGTAACGGCCATGATGACACGGTCATTCGTTCCCCAGTCAAAATAGGTCACGTGCATGTTTTCGCCGAAACCGAAACTGCTGAGAATTTTCTTTTTCTTCAGACTTAATATGCCCAGCTTTACTTCGGAATTTTCTTCGTAAGTGAATGCGACATGCTCGCCATCTGGCGACAGCTTCATGGCCTTGAATTCGGCACGACCGAAGAACTCTTCGATTCCTGGTTGCGCCCATGTGGCTGACGACAGCGCCATTAACGCCGTAAATAATAACGCTCTGAACATAGCTTTAATCCTTGAAACCCAACTTGAAAAAGAAGTCGCGCAAGATTATAGCGATGACGACCACAGGATCCTAGCAATCACTGACAGAGGAATTATTTGGAGCGACGAATTCAGCACAATTCCATGCTACAAATCGATACAATTGTCCAGAGCAATACAGACGTACCGGTAAATGCTCGCTTTGAATAGCGCATTCAGTACGGGATTCATCGCGCTTTTCGTATCAACCGCTACGAAAGGAGCTAGTTGTACCGCATTCCATCATTTGTGAAACCTTGGTGTGGAGTCACATTCAGTTAAAATTCTTGTGGTCGACGGCGCTCAGACAAGCGCCGTCGTATCGGCAAAATCACAAGGATTTGTACATCTGCTCGGCTTCTGCACGATAACTGAACTGCTTGCCACTATCGATGATGGGTTTCAGCACATTCTTAGCGGCCGTGATGTTGCCAAGCGCCTTATGTGCCAATGCTGCGTGATAGCGCGCTTCGCCAAATTCTGGCGCCGCTTCGATGGCTTTGCTCAGGAATTCCAACGCCTTGTTGGCATTGCCCAGTTGCAGGTACGCGTAACCGATAGTATCAAGCAGCTCGGCTTGTTTTGGCCCTGTGGCGACCAGTTTGTTCAAGTATTTTTCGGTATTGGCCTTGTCTTTCTGCTCGGCGTACATCCAGGTCAGATTATTCAGCAGCACAATATGGTCCGGATGCTTTTTCTCCAGCGCATGAAATTCTTTCAAGGCTTCGCTTTTGCGATTGGCTTTCAAGTAATGCGATGCCAGCGCGAAACGGCCATCATCGCTGTTCGGATGTTTCTTCATCCAATCCAGTAACGGCGCTTCGGCGTTTTTCTTGCCAGACTCCAACAGCGCGTTGGACCATTGGCCAGCGAGCATCACGGTCGGGTTGATTTGGTAGGCTTTCTCATACAACGGCACAGCCTCAGCGTGCTTACCCTGACTGCTCAGCACATCGGCTTCCAGATGAAAACCGGCATTGACCAGCGAGAAATCGGTGCTCAACTTTTTCGCCCAGCGCAGTGCATCGTTGTAGCGTTTGGCAACGAAATCCATGCGGCCGAGCGCCAGCATCGCCTGCCAGTATTGCGGCCGCACTCGCAACAACTGCTCCAACGTACGGTAGGCTTCATCGGGCTGCTTATTGGCTTGCTGGGCATCGGCCAAAGCCAGGTAGCTGTCGGTGCGGTTGGGGCTCAAGTTGATCGCCTGACGGAAACTGCCAATCGCCTGCGAATGGCTCTTGTTGGCCATTTGTGCCGTACCAACGGCATGATGCGCTTCGGCATCTTCCGGATTGGCGGCAACCAATTGTTGGGCGACGGATAAGGCTTCGAACGGTTTGTTCATCGTCAACAAACGGCGCATATAGGCAGTGCCGGTTTGCAGATTCGATTTATCCACTTCCCAGCCCTTGCGCTGCCACTCAAAGGCTTTCTCCGGCTCGTTTTTCAAGTCGTACATATAGGCCTTTTGCACGGCCAGGGCACCGACTTTGGGGTTCTTGGCAAGCTCCGCATCGAGTTTTTTCAAGGCGGCATCATAGTCTTTGGCCAACACATCGAGACGCACCAGGTTCAGCGTCGCGTTGATGAAGTTTGGGTCCTGACGCAGCGCTTCTTCAAACATCGCACGCGCGCCCTCGATGTCGTTCATCGCCATTTTGACGACGCCGTACATGTTGATCACCAGCAGGTTTTTGGGTTGTTCGCTGTACAGTTTCTTGGCGAGCTCCAGCGCCTTTTCCGGTTGTTTCTGCGACAGGTAGGCCGCCGCCAGCATCAGATCGCTCATGTCGACCAATTTGCTGTTGGCGCTGGCCGATTCGAGCTGATTAATCGCGCTGGCGGAATTACCCTCTTGCAACTGCAGCAGAGCCAAACTGGCGCGTAAATGATTGGCATCGGGGGAAATGGTCAACGCATGTTCAATGGTTTTTTCGGCTTTATCGAACTCGCGATTCATCACTTGGGCATGCGCTTTCAATGCCAGCAACTGCATATCTTCCGGTGCTTTTTTCAAGCCAGCTTCGATATGCGGCATGGCTTGCTTGTGGTCGCCAATACCGAGTTTGGTTTGCGCCAGCATTTTCAGTGCCGGCAGGTGATCCGGTCGCTGTGCCAGTACCCGCTGCAACACTTCTTCCGCTTGTCGCCATTCCTGCTTCTGTACTTTGATAAAGCCAAGCAGCAATTGCGCATCCAGATAGTTCGGCATGACACCGAGTGCTTCATTCAGCGCTGAACTGGCGTCATCAAATTTGCTCTCGGCCAGCAAGGCCTTGCCTTTCAAGTACAACGCCGTTGGGTGTTTTGGCAAGGCGTTCAACACCAGATTGATGTCCTGCCAGGCTTCCTTAATTTTGCTTCGCAGTAACAACACTTCGGCCCGGGCCAGACGCACGCGAGTATCGTTCGGCGCTCGGTCGACGGCTTTGTTCATCTGACTCAGTGCTGCTTCATGTTCGCCTTTGGCCAGCAGCAATTCGGCCGACAGAACATAGGAGTTAACAAAGTCCGGATCGCGACGCAGCGCTTCGTTGACCAGCGATTCGGCCTTGGCAAAGTCGTTGCGCATGCGGGCGATCTGACCCAGACCGAACAAGGCTTCTGGTGAGGTCGGATTCAGACTGTTGGCATTTTGCAGCAGCTTCTCTGCCTCGTTGAGATTACCGGTTTGCAACGTTGCCAAACCACGCAGCGCGAATACATCGGCTTTCAAGGCATTGCTGTCCTTGGCGTATTCCGTAACGACTTCCAGCACTTTCGCTGGTTGGTACATGGCCAGATAGGTTTTGCCCAGCGGTTTGACCCAGAGCGCGCGGTCGCCTTCCAATTCACGGGCTTTGTTCAGCTCTTTTTCGGCAGCACCGAGATTGCCTTCGAGGTAGTACAGCTCACCAAGCAACACTCGCGCTTCGACGCTGTCGGATTTTTCCTGCAGGGCATTACGCAGTTCGATGATCGCCGCTTTTCGATCATTTTTTTGCATCAGCGCCTGGGCTTTTTGCCAGTGTTCTTTGTAGTCGGCGAGCACCGGGCCAGCCAACACCGCACCCAGCACCAGACTGATCAAAGTTTTATTCGTACGTGAACCATTCATTGCAGTGCTCCCTGTTTGACGATGCGCTTAGTGGGTGCGCGCACTTTCGTTTTGATTGAGTCCATATTTGTCGACCAAGGCATACAAGGTTGGTCGGGTGATACCGAGCAGTTCGGCGGCGCGCGACATATTGCCTTCGGAACAGGCAAGCGCACGCATGACGGCATCGGTTTCGGCTTGTTCGCGCACTTGCCGCAGGTTCAACGGCAGTTCGCGGCTGTGCTTGACGACCAATTGCAGATCGTCGGCGTTGATGTAGTTTTCATCGGCCATGATCACGGCGCGCTTGATACGGTTTTCCAGCTCGCGGACATTGCCGGGCCAATCGTGTGCGCTCATCGCGGTGATGGCGTCATCACGAAAACCTTTGATGTGTTTACCAAGTTGTTCATTGAAGCGCTGCAGGAAAGCACGCGCCAGCAACACGACATCGCCAGTGCGTTCGGCCAGCGGCGGAATATCGATGGTGATTTCGCCAAGGCGGTAATACAAATCTTCGCGGAAAGTGCCTTCACGCACCATTTCCGGCAGGTTGCGATGGGTCGCGCAAATGACGCGGACATCAACCGGAATTTCCTCGCGACCGCCAATGCGTTCGATTACCCGCTCTTGCAGAAAACGCAGCAGTTTGGCTTGCAAGGCCATCGGCAGATCACCGACTTCATCGAGAAATAAAGTGCCGTTATCGGCGTATTCGATTTTGCCTTTGGTTTGTCGGGCGGCACCGGTGAACGCGCCTTTTTCGTAACCGAACAACTCGCTTTCCAGCAGGTTTTCCGGAATCGCCGCGCAGTTGATGGCAACGAGACGATGATCGGCGCGGGGCGATAAATCGTGTAGCGCACGGGCGATCACTTCTTTACCGGTGCCGGAGTCGCCAAGCAGCAACACGGTCAAATCGGTTGGCGATACTTTTTCCACCATGCGGCAGACTTTCGCCATTTCCGGCGAGCCGGCGATCACGCCAGCGAGCGGTGCTGAGTGCGCGCGCTTTTGCAGCTGGCGGTTTTCTTCTTCGAGTTCATAAAGCTGGAAGGCGCGCTGAACGATTAAGCCTAAGGAATCGGCATCGATCGGTTTTTGGTAGTAATCATAGGCACCAAGCTCAACCGCTTTCAGCGCGTTTTCCCGATCATCGTTACCGGTGACGACAATCACTTTGGTATGCGGGGAAAGTTTCAGAATGGCCTGCAAGGTCGCAAGGCCTTCGCTGGCGTTGGTCGGGTCCGGCGGCAAGCCAAGATCGAGTGTAATCACTTGTGGTTCATGACGGCGCAATGCCGTCAGCGCTTCTTCGCGGGTGCCGGCAACGATGACATCGCAATCTTCGAAACACCAGCGCAGTTGGTTTTGTAAACCGGGATCGTCTTCCACGACTAATAGACGTTTCTGACTCCTGTCATTGCTTCCCATCGTTCTCGTCCATGTTGTTGACGCGCGCCAAGCGGATCGAAAATTCCGTTCCCTGTTTTGGCGCGCTGGTTACGGTTAAATCACCACCGAAGCTGCGGATGGTCTCACGTGCCTGGAAAGCACCGATGCCCATGCCAGCATTACCTTTGGTGGTATCGAAAGGGCGAAACAGTCGTTCGCGGATGAACGTCGCATCCATGCCGTGGCCATTGTCGCTGATTTTGATCAACACGTCATTAGCTTCTGACGAGACATCGAGCACAATCTGGCCATCGGCATCGCAAGCCTCTTGCGCATTGTGAATCAGATGCACCAGCACCGAGGTCAGCCGCTCTTTGTCAGAACGCACGTACAGATTCTGGCCGTTGATCACAGTCGGCACCGGTTGTCGTTGTGTCGTTTGCTTGATGGCGTCTTCAATGATCGGCATCACTTCGACAATGGTCGTTGATGAAGCCTCAACCGAACCTTTGCGCAGGCCGGTCAGCATGCGCTCCAGCTTGCCGACGGCGTTGGCGACAGTGCCAAAGGCATCATCGACAAACGCCGGTTTGTGCCGGTGTTTTTCTGCGTTGGCAACAATCAGTTGCAACTGCGCCGCAACGTTCTTCAAATCGTGAACAACAAATGCCGACAAACGATTGAACGCCTCGAACTGACGGGCATCAACCAACGCCAGCGTAGTTTGGTAAACAGCGATATAGGACGCCACCTGCGCAGCGGCCGTTTTCAATAAATCGCGTACTTCCCAGTTGACCGTACGTGGAGCCCGCGGCTTTGCCAGCAACACCACACCGGTCAGCACTTGCTCACGCATCAGCGGCACAATCAACCATGGCTCTTCGCGTTTGAGCCAGGCTTCGTTCAACTGCAAATCACCGTAATGTTCCGGCGTCGCTTTGTATTCCGGAATTTCGATAACCCAACCAGTTTCACTCAAATACTCGATCAAATTACGGTCCGGTGCCGGCAATTTGACCCGCTCCGGCGGCATTGACCAATGCTCGGTGAATTCGCAGCGGCCATCGTGTAGCGTCCAGATCATGCCGGCTGGTGAATCAACAATTTCGGCCAGTGCCCGAATGGCCCGTTCGTGCAACTGGCCTTCGCCTTCTTCACCGGCGAGGGTGCGATTGAGCTTCAACCATTCTTCGCGATAGTCGTACTGGTAGCTGAAGAAGTGCTTGTTGATCAGTACCTTGATGCGCGCACGCACTTGCCCGGAAAACGCGATCACCAAGCCGACCAAGACGGCGAAAGCGACGAATACCAAACGCAGGGCATCACCGAATTCGGCATTGGTGGCGCGAATATAAAAACCGACGGCGGCCATCAATAACAAGTAACAACCGGCAGCCAATAACGATACCGAACGCAGCACCAAACGCCGGGAGATAAACAAATCAATTGACCAGCGCGGATTACGGGAAATGGCCACGGCAAGCAAAGGCACTGAAGCCGCCGTTACATAGCCGCGTGCGGCCAGAATGCTCGGGTCGATAACATGGAACAGCAGCGCATCGGCATAAAGATAAAAATCGAAAATAAAAACGGAGGCGAGTCCCAAGCACAGAAACTTGATGGCCCAACGCTGCTCCGGTCGGGTGCGCCGATAGAGCATTTCGGTCAACAGGCCGCCGGTCAGCGCCAGCGCCATCATGCCGCCCTGAAATATCGGCACGCCGCGATTGGCGCCCAGCCACTCGGCGAATGGCGGCCAGAACGCCACCAGCACCATCAACGCAGTAGCACCCAGCGCAATCGGCATCAAACGGCTATACCAGCGCAGCGCATCGCTGTGCAAATTGGCCAAAGGCTGCCAGAGGTCACGCATCAGCATCAGCCAGCCGAAATAGCGCAGCGCTTCCAGCCAGGAATAGAGCCAGACAATCCACGGCTCGCGCACGGTATGGAACAGCACGGCGCCAATACCCCAGGCAACCTGCAAGGCCATCGCGGTAACCAGCCAGCGGCTGGCCAGGCGGCCGCGCCAGCGCGATAGCAGCAGCACCAGCAGGGTCGCAAAACCGACCGTCGCCAGCGCGTAACCAACCAGCGCGAAACTGTTCATGGCGTGCTACCGATTTTTTCCAACAGCGGCAGCGCGAATTTGATTGGAATCGCGTAGCTGATCGCCGTCGGCCGCTCCAGTGCCGCTTCTTTCGATTCCTTGACCAGCACCGCGTTGATGACGCCAACCACCTTCAAATCGGAAGCCCGATACAGCGGACTGCCGCTGTTGCCGGGGTAAGCAATGGCATCGAGTTGATAGACCAAATAGGGCGTGCGCAGACGCTTGATGCTAGCGGCATTCAAGCTTTGCGTGGTCGGCACCGGAATGGCGATCGGCGTAATCGCGGAAACCATCGCCTGGCTGGTGGCCGGATACAGGCCGAGCACGGCGCCGACCGGGAAACCGGTCAGCAGCAGGCTTTCACCTTCACGTACCTCGACATCGGCATCGAGTTGCAATGCCGGCAATGGCCGGCCATCAATGCGCAGCAGCGCCAGATCGTGCTCAGCATCGCTGGCAATGACCCGCGCGGTATGCAGCGTCTGCATGTCACCCGAGCCGGAAAACACCACCAGCACCTCGCGGTGCTCACTGTCGAGCACCTCCGGCAACACGTGATAATTGGTCAGTACATGCTTGCCATCGGCGACGACAAAGCCAGTACCGCGCAACAAAGCCGGCGGCCGGCGGGTCATCAATTGGGTACCGACACCGACGATCGAGGACTTCGCCTGAGCAATGGCATCAGGCAGATCGGCGGCGGTCGAGACAGCAGGGAGGCAGGCCGAAACGGCCAGCAGAGCAGACATGAATATCCTTTTCATGTATTCGTCCTCGGGCGTGCGCGGGAAAGACAAGTCGCACGGCAATCAGGGGATCCATACCATAATGAATACTGTAAGATTTGCAAGCATTACCATGTCGGAATGCTTTACAGTTCTCGCTGGTAAGACCAAATACCATCGACCTGATGGCAATTGCCTCTACCCTGGCCGTTGCGCGGGCGCTATGCTGACCCTCTTTTCGACCGATTCATGCACAAGGAAGCGCTGGCATGTTTCATTGGCTGTACCGGCTGCGCTTGCTGCCACGCCGACACTACACGTTTATTTTTCACCGCCTGGTCGCCGAACGCGACCCATTGATGCGGCTGACACCTACCGTTGATGAATTCCGGCAGCAACTGGCGCTGATCTGCGAGCATTTCGACGTCATTCCACTGAGCGAATCGCTGGCCGCCCCGCGCTCCGGCAAACCCACGGCCAGCATCAGCTTTGACGATGGCTATGCCGACAACTTGCACCTGCTGGTGCCGGTGCTGCGCGAGTTCAAGGCCAATGCCACGGTGTTTGCCTGCACGGCTTTTCTCGATGGCGATTTGATGTGGAACGACTGGCTGACCGAGTTGATTCGGCAATCGCCGGCGGGCCCGCTCGACTTAAGCCGCTTTGGCCTGGCCACCCCGATTCTTGCCGAATCACTGGATTTGCGCCGCTCGGTGCTGGCGAAACTGCGTATGGCAGTCAAATACTGGCAGCGCGATGAACGCCGGGCATTGGTCAGCCATATTCGTGATCACCTCTCTTACGTGCCGCGCTTGATGCTCAATGAAAACGAATTGAAAACGCTGCATGAAGCTGGCGTCACCATTGGCGGTCACACTCACGATCATCATGTGCTGAGCACACTCGATGATGACGAAGCCGAATGGCAAATCCAGCACAATCGCGGTTTGCTGAGCGAAATCCTCGGCGAAGCGCCAACGCTGTTTGCCTACCCGAACGGCAAACCCGAACAGGATTACCGCGCGGTGCATGTGCGCCAAGTCAAACAAGCCGGATATCAAGCATCCTGGACCACCGAACATGGCGCCTGGACCGGCCGCGGCGATCGGTTTCAAATTCCGCGTTTCACCCCGTGGAATTGGAACACCTTGCCGTTTACCCGTGATTTGGCGCAAGTCAGTTTTCGCAAACCGCAAGTGTTGGATGTTGCATAGCGGTTACTTGATAAAAAAATGGCCGCCGAACCGAGCGGCCATTTTTTTGTATGACTGATAACGTGAACTCCTGAGAAAAATGATGCGCCTATTACTCACGCTGTTTTCGCTGTTGTTATCGGTTCGCTCGCTGGCGCTTCAGTTGGTGATTACCGAAGATCCAGCCAAGAACAGTTGGTTGGTCGAATACGTTTTTCAGCAACCCGTCAAAACCTTGCAGTTCAATCCGGGCATCACGCCGTTCATAGACACTGCCTGGCGGCATCAAGGCAAATCGCTTGATGGTCACCAGCTTATTATGGAAAAGCCTGCCTCGCGTGTTGCCATTGACATTACCCATCCTTACCACCAAACGCTGAACCGGCAGTTCACGCCCTTTATCCGATTCTCCGGCAATCGCTATGCGATGTTTGTTGACCATTATCTGCCGACCAAAATATTCGACGCCCACAACAACGAAATACGCCTGACGGCGCCAACCAGCATTCGCTTGCAGTCGGTCGCGGAAAGAGCATTGCGCTTTGGCAACACCAAGGGAAGTGGCACACTCGAGATTACGGCTACGGAAAAGCGTTATGCCTATTTTGGCGTTGCCGAAACGTCACTGAGCAAAAACCTGGAAACCGTGATCGATACCGAGCTGCCAAACTGGATAAAAGCCATCGGAGAAAAGGATGCCAAGGACTATGAAGCCTATTTTCGTCAGCACCTGATTGGCCCGGCACCGTCGCCGCTTTTTGTCGCGCTTGGCTTTGCCCACAACGATGCCAAACCTTTCCTTGATGGCGGTTACATCGGCGGTGAAGTGCTGCTCAATATTTCCGGCAACGGTTGGTTTGAAAACAATCGGGCAAACCAGATCGTGATCGGCCACACCGTGGCGCATGAACTGGCGCATGCCTGGCAAGCACAACGCGAAGGCCCAGATGACAAAATATGGCTGAAAGAAGGCGCGGCGGATTTGTTTGCCTATCAGGCGATGCTGGACTTGCAGCAAATGTCAGCGAGTGAGTATCGAGCCGTTCTCAAAAACGCCCACGCCTCATGCATGACCGCCTTGAGTCAATCGAGACTGTCTTCGTTCCGCTCAGCGGGTTTCAATAAAGCCCCCTACCATTGCGGCCATTTACTATTGCGGGCAGCCATTGATTCAACGCCGAAAAACAAAGCGCACGACATATGGCCAATACTTTTTGCCAAACCATTTGCCCATGATTTCGAAGCGCTGAACGCGCTCGACGAGTACTTTGCCAAGCAAAATGCCACGCCAGGATTGTTGCCACTTGATCAACAACTTGACGAGATGAATGCCGGTACCCGGATCGCGGCCTATAGCCATCATATTGCCAACTTGAACTTGCCAACAGTAAATGTGCCAGAAAGCAAAGCTGATCGAGTTGCCACAATTATCGAGTTCATTCTGGCTTCCGCCTGCCCAGGTGCTTGGCACGGCTATTGGGATAAAGACCACTACATCGAACCTGATGTCGACAAAAGTTGTACGACGCTTTCGCGGGATTTCTGGATATCGACCGTCAATGGCATCAATATTTTTCAGCAGCCTGATGAAGCGGCACAGGAATTAGAACGCTCCTGCCAGCGCTCTGGGTATCTGACATTACGCCAGCATCATGGCACCGAAACGAGAAAAATTTCCTGCAGCAAAACGCAGGCTCTCTGATCGCCAGGCAATCCTGGCGTTCCATCCATCCAGCCTGTTAGAAAAGTACAAAAGTCTGCGTGAATAGTCTTGGTGAGAGCAGTCCTTTGCTGGGCACGATGGCAACAAGGAAAGTGGCCGTTCTGGTCGCTAGCAGTTGTTTGCCATGAGGACCAGATGATGATCGGCTTACCGTTTCGCAAGAATATTGTTTGTTCAGCGCTGCTTGGCGCGGGTTTGAGTTTGCTGCCACTGAAAGAGGTTGCCGCCGCTTGCGCCACCTGGGCGGAAGGCAATACCTACTCGGCAGGCGTTGTCGTTAATTATAACGCCAATAATTACACGGCCTTGGTGACCCATACCGCCCATGTCGGTGCCAACTGGAATCCGGCAGCAACACCGAGTTTGTGGCAGGCGGGCGGCACTTGCACACCGACTCCAACGCCGACTCCAACGCCGACACCGACACCGACACCGACGCCCACGCCCACGCCCACGCCTACTCCGACACCTTGCACCGTTAGCGCCTGGAATGCTTCACAGGTGTATACCGGTGGCCAACGGGTTTCCTACCAAGGCGTGGTTTACGAAGCGAAATGGTGGACGCAGGGCGATAACCCGGCGCAATCCGGTGAATGGGGTGTTTGGAGACGGATAGGTAATTGCACACCTACACCTACGCCGACTCCGACTCCGACTCCGACTCCGACTCCGACTCCGACTCCGACTCCGACTCCGACTCCGACTCCGACGCCTACGCCTACGCCTACGCCTACGCCCACGCCCACGCCCACGCCCACGCCCACGCCCACGCCGTTAACCAAGCATGCCTTGGTTGGCTATTGGCACAACTTCACCAATCCGAGCGGGCCGACCTATCCGATTGCGCAGGTCTCGAATGATTGGGACGTGATCATGATTTCGTTTGGCGAAGACGGCGGCAATGGCAGCGTCACCTTCACACTCGATCCAAAAGCGGGCAGTGAAACGCAATTCAAAGCCGATATCGCAGCAAAGCGGGCCGCCGGAAAAAAAGTGGTGTTGTCACTGGGTGGCGAACAAGGGCGGATGACGCTGAACACGCAAGAAAATGTCGCCAACTTCGTCAACAGTCTTGAGTACCTGATTCAAAACTATGGTTTTGACGGCATCGATTTGGATTTGGAAAGCGGCGCCGGCGTTTTGCATGGCACGCCGATCATTCCGAACATGATCTCGGCGGTTAAACAATTGAAAGGCCGCATCGGACCGAGTTTTTATTTGTCGATGGCGCCCGAACATCCTTATGTGCAAGGAGGCTACATTGCTTATTCCGGCATCTGGGGTGCCTACATTCCGATCATCAATGGCTTGCGTGAAGATTTGAATCTGATTCATCCGCAGTATTACAACAACGGCGGACTGTCGACGCCGTACTCTCCGAGTGCGATCAGCACCAACACCGTTGATATGCTGGTCGCCGGTAGCAAGATGTTAATCGAAGGCTTTCCACTGGCCGATGGCACCAGTTTCGTCGGCTTACGTCCCGATCAAGTCGCATTCGGCGTGCCATCCGGCAATAGTTCCGCGAGCTCCGGCTTCTTCAGCGTCACCGTGGTCAATCAGGCGCTGGACTGCCTGACCAAGAAAGTAAGCTGCGGCAGCATCCAACCGAATCAGGCCTATCCCACTTTCCGTGGAGCAATGACCTGGTCAATCAATTGGGATAAGCATGATGGCTTCAACTTCTCGGTGCCGGTGAAGAATAAACTCCGAACATTGCCCTAGAAAAAAGGCGGACTGTGTAAGGCAGTCCGCCTTTTTCTTTACTTCGATAAGCACTAAGCCCGTTAACTCGTCCCACCAGATTCTCTTTCATGCAAGGCAGCCTCAGCGGTTTGCAAAGGCCATTGCACTACAAAGCGCGCACCGCCCAAAGGCGAGTCATCAACCAGAATTTCGCCCTTATGCCATTCCACGATGCGCCGAACGATCGCAAGCCCCAGGCCGAACCCTGCGCCAGCATGCTGCTCATGTTCCAGCCGGACGAACGCATCGAATATTCGTGTGCGCTCCGCCATCGGCACACCAGGGCCATCATCGTCGACGGTTAACCGATACTGGTCACTGACAACTGAAAAACTGACATCAATGCGCTGATGGGCAAATCGCAACGCATTCTGCAATAAATTCTGTAGCACCCGTTCCATCAGGTAGAAATCACATATCGCCACACTGCTTTTCTGCTGCCCAACAAACTCGATGCGGATTGGCCTGGGTAAGGATTGCTGTGTCTGTTCGATCTTTTCTTCAATCAAGGCGGAAAAATCACCACGCTGCAGTGTTAAGCGCGTCTCCGAACGTTCGAAGCTGGCATAGCCCAATAGGCCATTGATCAAGGCGTCCATTTCGGCAACATCTTGTCCGATGCTGGCCAGGTGATTTTGCAACGCCGCAGGTGCGTCCGCTTCAGATGCCATCGCCAGCGCAAATTTCGTTCGCGCCAATGGTGTGCGCAGCTCATGAGATACCGCGTCTCTCAGCTCCTTGTTGGAACGAATCAACTCACTGATACGTTGCGCCATCTGATTGAATGCGCGCGCCAAGGGTTCGACCGGAGAACCCTTTTTTACCGTCGCTTTTGCCGACCAATCGCCCATACCAAATGCTTGCGCCGCTTTCTCCAAGCGGCGTAACGATTGATTCAGCGGCCATACCCAGAGCAGCACGACCAGCGCAACCAATGCGTAGAACAGCATTAGCAGAAAAAGCTCCAGGTTGGCACGTACAGATGGCACTCGTGAGGTTTCGGTGAGCAACCATGACGAATTCGGTATGCGTTGAATCCAAAGCGTTGCTTGCGATTCGTTTTCGAGTGCTACCGATTGACCAGACTGAAGACGCTGCTGCAATTCATCGGATGCGGCAAACGCGCTTCTAGGCATCAACTTGAACTGAACAGCGAGTTGTTGATTCAGTTCCTGAACCCGTTGATGCCATTGCGCCTCGGGGATTGACTGTAAATGTATATTCGCTAGCGTCAATAGTTCATCCGGCTTGTTCTCGACTTCATTGCTATAAACCCGCCATAGCTGATCAAGACCATAACCGGCGGCAACGATAGTCAGCACCAGAAGAAAGTAGAGGCGAAGGAACGCGCTGACCACAATGATTCAGCTCCACGCGTCCGGCACAAACAGATACCCTCGTCCCCAGATAGTCTTGATGCGGAAAGGATTTTCAGCACTGTCACCAAGTTTTTTCCGCAATTGGGAAATTCGCACATCGATACTGCGGTCCATGCCGTCGTATGGCCTGCCGTACAGTGCCTGGAATAGACTGTTTCGACTTTGCACAACACCTGCACGAGTGGCGAGCAGCCAGAGCAAATCAAATTCATGGCTGCTAAGGTCAATCGCTGCTCCATTCAATACCACTTGGCGCGAACTGGCCAACAGGCTCAGGCGGCCGAACTGTAACTCTGCATTCGCGTTATCGACACGAGGTCCACAACGGCGCAACAGCGCCTGTATCCGTGCCAGCAATACTCGCGGTTCCACCGGTTTGATCACGTAATCGTCGGCACCAAACTCTAGCCCCAATACCTGGTCGATATCGCTGTCTTTGGCGGTTACCATCAGGATAGGCGCTTCAAAAAAACGGCGTACCGATTTGCAAATCGACATGCCATCCCGGCCGGGCAACATGACATCGAGGATCAGCAGATCAAAAGGCATTGAACGCAACAGTGATTCAACCTGATCACCATTGGCCTCCACCGTCACAGTAAAGTCATTCTGCACCAGATAGTCCTTTACCAGGTTGGCTAAACGCTTATCGTCTTCAACGAGCAAGATATGCTGATTCATTTTTTTATCCGGCAGAGATCATGGCGTTGCTAGAAAAATTGCCATGGATTACGTCGACGCCGACGCTGCTGCTCTTCCCAAAGCACTTGAAAAACCGCTTCCGCCAGCGTTGTTTCACCATCGCGCAGTTGAAATACAATATTGCTTTCCGTTTCGATGGTGATGTTCAACTTTCCATTCAACTCCTGGCGCCAGCAATGGAGCGCATCTTCCGCATCGCTGCGATACAAGCAAGGTGAGGCCGAAGCCGCGAGCCGCCAATAGATGGCGATAGGCTTGCGGCACAACGACTCTTCTTTGGCCAGGGCACAGAGCGCTGGTTGCACGACCAGTTCATTGAGCTGATCAGTACTTCCCTCTGCCGGCGTAGGTGAAGCGTGTTGCTCAGGCTCGGCGCGAGCGGGCGCCATCACGGCCAGCGCCACCGTGATCGTTATCAGCAAGCACTTTGTCATTCCCTTAAAAATGATAGTCCCCTCCAATAAATACGGTCAGCACATAGTCATCCTGCACAATAGGGCTATCGGTAATGCCGCTGCCCAAGGATTCATAGTGCAAGTGCATGCGATATAGCCAGTGTTCGTTGATCGGGCGCGTCATGGCAATTTTGAAATAGGGATTCAGCGTGGCTTGCCCTTGGTAAAAGTGGCGGCCATTGGTCACTTCTGATTGGCGGATGCCATAGTAATAATCAACCAGCGCCTCGCTTTTCCAGGTAGCGCCGGCACCAATGTGGTTGCGCCAGCTACCGGCATCAAGATTCAGCGCAAGTCCTAACCGGATCTCGCTGCCGTCATGCACGCCTGTCACGTCATGCAACATCTGCAATTGCCATTCTACCTGCTCGATGCCACCGCTTAGTTCAACGCCGGCCAAATAGGCAAGGCGACGGGTGCTTAGACCGGCCAGGTTGATGTAAGAAAGATTGGTCGTCGGGTCGACCGCGACACCGCCAATATCAATAAAAAAATTGCTTGGATCCCAACGATAGAAAAACAGCCGGTCATAACCCGGTGTTGCGATCGCGTTGACCATAAAGTTTGGCTGGTCAGACAGCGTGTAACCAAACTCCAAATTTTCGAGAAACCAGCGCTCACCGTAATAACGAATGCGCGGCAAAATTAACAACGGAATATCATCGCTGCGGAGCAGCGGGTTGCTGCGCTGACCGAGACCGATAGACACACCGAACTGCCATTCACCAACGGTGACGTAGTCCTCTGGGTCATCGCTATGCTGTTCAGCGAGCGAGCCAAAGCTCAGTAACAGGCCAAGACAGGCAAGAATTCGGAGGTTATTCACGTTTCAACGGCTCGTTTCATTGCTGCTCATCACCATGATCGCAGAGCGGTGTTACCCACACTTAAAGAATTTGGTTAAGGTTTGTGAAAAAGTGTAATCCGCGCCGCTTGGTAGCGCAGTTAATCCCACACAACCATCGAAAAAAATACTGAATCGACTCTACACTTTTTCACAGTTCTACGCAGAAAACCAACAGACGCCCGCTAAACCTGCCCCTAAGCTGACCTTGATGTTCAGGACAATCACCGACCTGTCGGATGGTTATTGGAGGTTTACGATGAGAAATATACTATTGGCCGCCATGGCCTTGCCATTGATCATAGGCTGTCAAAGTAAAGACCGGGAAGAAACCCTTAACACGGACTACTCCCATCTGAAGTTGGCCACAGCCAAACAATCACCACTGGTGCAATCGAACGATAGCAGCCGTTTTACCGAGCTGGTCAAAAACGGCATGCGGCTGCAACTGAACAACTCCCACCTGGTGCAAACCTTGACCAGTGCCGAGGTCGCATCAAGTCAGTATTCCAACAACAATCTTCACGAAGCCGGTGTCGATGAAATCGACCGGGTACAGTACGACGGTCAACACCTGTTCGTAGCAGGGTTGCCTTTCCATGGCCCAGATCCCGATACCGGCAAAACCATTCGCATTCTGGAAACGGCACCCGCTCAAGCAAATGCGCGCGAAATCGGCGCACTAAAACTGTCCAGTAGTACCAGCCAGCTCTCCGGTATGTATTTGCTGGAAAATGCCGATCAGCAAACCGATAAGCTGGTCGCAATTGCGGGCACACTGGTTTACGCCCCCTTTCATATTCTTCCGTTCAGCGGTGGAATTTGGCATAACGGCAGCACTGACGTCGAAATTTTTGATGTGGCCAATATCAATGCGCCAAAAAGCGAATGGAACATTACCATTGAAGGCGCCATGTTGGAGAGCCGCCGCATTGGCGACACCTTGTACTTGGTCACCCATTCGATGCCGGTTATTGACGGTCTGACAAGCTTCGCCACCACCGAAGAACAAAAGATTGCCAATGAGCGCTTGATTCGTGATGCACACATCGCCGACTTGTTGCCTCATTATCAAATCAAAGGCGGACCGAAGCAGCCGCTGGTTTCCGCTAATGATTGCTTTGTCCCCCGCGATCTGGAAACGGATGAAGGATTCGCCAATGTCGTCACCATCAGTGTGATCGATTTGCGCAATCAGCGTATTGCGGAAACGCTGTGTCTGAATGCACCGATCAGTGGATTGTACGCCTCACAGAGCCACCTTTATCTTGGCGGTACAGATTACGGCGACGGTCAAAACACCGTCTTGCACAAGTTCCGGATGAGCGCGAATCAGATTAGTTATGCTGCGACCGGCGTACTGCCGGGAACCATGGGCTGGACCGACCCGGGCTACCGCATGAGTGAGCATGAAGGCAACCTGCGCATTGTCACCAGCAAGTTTGGCGAGAACAACACACGGGTTCATATTCTGTATGTACTCAAACAAGACCCGGGCAGTAATACATTGTCCGTTTTATCAACACTACCCAATAGCGAACACCCTGAACCTATCGGCAAACCGGGCGAGGATATTTTTGCTGTGCGCTTTTTTGCCGAGCGCGCCTACATTGTCAGTTTTGAGCAAATCGACCCGCTCTATGTCATCGATCTGAGCGACCCGGCGAATCCGCTGATCGCCGGTGAACTGGAAATTCCCGGTGTCTCAACTTATTTGCATCCAATCAATGATGATTACTTGCTGTCAATTGGCTGGCAGCGGGAAAACAATGCAGCGGGCACTCGAGTGAAGGTGGAGCTGTTCGATATCGCGAACATCGCTAACCCTGCATCCATTACCAGCGTTTTGCTTGGTGAACACCACAGTTACAGCGATGCGCAATACGACCATCGCGGCATCAATCTGATGCAAGTTGGCTCGAACACATTACGATTCACCATCCCGGCGGTCATCATGGATAAGCCCTCAGCAAACGATTCCGGTTACATTTATTCCCAATCATCTTTGCATTTGTTCGAGATAGTTGGCATCGACCAGGCGGGTGCCAGCCTGCAGACTCGCGGTGAAATGGTGGTCGATCAACCAACGACTGATCGGCACTGGCCATTGGCTGGCTATCTCGACCGCAGCCGTATGCATAGTGACACCGTCTACTATGTTTACGGCAACGACGTGTGGTCAGCGTACTGGCAAGCGCCAGAAGCGGTTGGTGGGCCTTTCTGAACTAAATCGTTGAATCGGCTAAGCGGGTGGCTATCGCCACCCGCTTTACTACTAATCTAAGCCAAATTATCGAGAAAGACGGTTCGCTACTTATAATTCAAACGACGTTCAATCCGCTGGAACGGTTACGCGGTTTTGGAGCCACATGGGTTACCGCGCTTTACTGAAATTGCCAAAATACCATGCTAGCGGATACGCAATAGATGCACGTAAACACAAGAATCCCCATATTATCCAGAACTAGCTGAAGCCCACGCGTAGTGCACTCTTATTTGTGAACATAATCAGCTCGAATAAGAATCCGAGCGGGATCCATCGTGGGTCGCACTTGTTGTAGCGAAATGCTGAACCGAAACAACATTCCCACAATCGCACCTTCGACTAATCGCGTCTTCACAAATCTTGACAGTTGAATGGCGACCGTAAGTTATCCGTGCGCTTCCAACCACAACTCCAGCACCAGCATCAACCACACCAGCTCACCATAGAAGCTGGCGTGGCCTTGTTCGTGTTGGCGCATGGCATCCTGGACAAACGCAGGTGACAGCCATTCGCGTTGTTGTAGTGCGCCGAGTTTGGCGTGGACGAGATCGCGCAGGCCGGCGTGTTCTTTCAGCCACATGCCGAACGGCAGGCCGAATCCATGCTTGCTTTTATTTAGCGTCGCATCAGGTAGAAACCCTTTAACGGCGTCTTTGTAGAAGGCGCGCAGTTTTTGCCCTGGTAGTTTGTCGTTGGCGGTAACTTGTAGCGAGAGCTGGATCAGCTCGTCGTCGAGCATCGGAAAAGCGACGTCAATGCCGGCGAGTTCGCACATGCTGCGCACTTTCACCAGATCGTTATCCGCTAACGTGAATTTCCAGTCGAGGTAGAGCATCGCATCGACCGGGTGATCGGCTTTGGCTTCGTGGTAACGCTGGCGCCAGATGTGCAACGGGTAGTCCTGATCGACGGCGCTGAGCAGCTCTCGACTGAACACCTTCTCCGGTGAATTCAAGTGCAAAAAGTTATAGCTCTGTAAACGATCCGGCAGTGGCACATTGGCCTGACGAATATAGCTTTGCAGTTTGCCGAATGGCCCTGGCCAACGCGCATCGCTATCGATATTCAACAGCGTTTCGCTAAGCGATTTGATGCCATCCGGTAAACGCACATACGGCTCGAATAATTTTTGTTTGGCGTAACGCGTGTTACCGGCGAATAACTCGTCGCCACCATCGCCAGCGAGCAATAGCGGAATGCCTTGTTCGCGGGCGACTTTCGCGCAGAAATAGGTTGGCAACGCCGAAGAATTACCGAAGGGCTCGTCACCATACTGAGCAATGGTCGGCAGCATTGCCAGCGCTTCATCCGGTTGCAAACGGTATTCGTGGTGACGGGTGTGAAAATGCGCGGCGCTCAAACGCGCCCAGGGGCTTTCATCGTAGCGCTCTTGA
Source organism: Permianibacter aggregans (assembly GCF_009756665.1). Taxonomy (GTDB): domain Bacteria; phylum Pseudomonadota; class Gammaproteobacteria; order Enterobacterales; family Permianibacteraceae; genus Permianibacter; species Permianibacter aggregans. The sequence goes on along the minus strand of NZ_CP037953.1, from coordinate 2,409,014 downwards.
TCGAACGCGATATTGAATGTCGGTGGTGCTTTCGAACTGACTTTGGCGAGCACACCGGCAACCGTGGAGCTGTCCAATCCACCGCTCAAAAACGCGCCGGTATGACCGTTGATCGCCTGACGACTGACTGCTGCTTCCAAGATCGGCAGCAATCGGCGTTTGGCGGTTTCGGCGGTTTTCTGGCCGTGATGACGAAACGCCGGCACGTAGTAATTCTGTTTGCTGAGCTTGCCGTCCTGCCAATGCAACACATGACCCGGCTCCAGTTTGTAGCAATCCTGGTAGACGGTATCCGGGCTCGGGATCATATGGAAATACAGGTAGTTGTAAATCGCTTGCGGGTTGATGCGTGCCGTGCGTGGCAGCGCCTTGATCAGCGGTCGCAAATGACTGGCGAAACTCAGGTCGCCATCGATCTGGCTGTAATACAGCGGCTGAATACCGGTGCGATCGTTTGCCAGCCACAACTGCCGACTCTCGGCATCGCTAATCAGCAAGCGAAAATGCCCAAGCGCTTTATCGAGCGCGGCACTACCTTGCGCCCGAAAGCGTCGCATCAGTTCTGGCAGCGGCTCAAGCTGAGGCTTGTCCTGCCAACGCAAATCGCCCCATAACATGACCTGCCAGCCGCCTTCGGCGTGGCTTTTCGCTTTGTTTTGGGCCAGGTTCAGAAAGCCTTGCTGAGTGACGGTTTGCGCGCCGTTTACACAAGCGGTATCGAGCCGGGCCGCGTTGGTGCCGGCTTGACCTAACAACTGAATCATGGTGCTTCGCCTTTGGCCTGCCACTGCCCGGCTTCGGTCAGCTTTTTGCGCAATCCGGGCAGCGGATAGTTCAGCGCATAGGCTTTTTGTGCATGGGTACGGGCTTCGTCCCAGCGTTTTTGGTCGGTATACAGCAAGCCAAGGTTGTAATGGGCCTCGGCGTAATCAGGGCTGATGCGCACGGCATTTTTGAACGAGGCTTCGGCGGCGTCGGTTTTGTTGTGCTGCTGCAAGAAGAAGCCGTAGATCATATGAGCGACGGCATCATTGGGCCGGAAGGCGATGGCGCGCAGGAAATAGCATTCGGGGCGCAAGCCTTTCCATTCCCGATTCGGATGGAATTTGACGTAGCGGGCCAACGCCATCAAGGCCCGGTGGTGATTGGGAAAGGCGCGCAGTGTGTAGCCGAAGTCGACCGAGCGCTTCGAGGTCGGGTCAAACGTCGACAGCTCTTGTTCCTTGTTGAAGTGAAACTGTTCGACGACCGGCAACTTGTTATGGAAATGATCGGAGTTGGTGTAGTCGTAGGGGCCGTAATGATTCTCCAGCTCACCGCAATCGGGTGGCAGGTTATTGGCCATGACCACACCGCCCAGCATCAGGCTGGTGATGGTCAACAAACGGTAAAGAAGGGCTGGTAAACGGTCCATGTTCTATCTGTAATCCACGCAGAGGGGCACAAATTATCAAGCTTGCGCATTGCGGGGCAAGTGTTAATGCCGGTATTCTGTCGCCCCCCTGGCGGCCCCTCACTGGACGAGACGGCTGGCGGGCGCGTTCGCATTGGCTGTTTGAAGGAGTCATCATGACTGTAGACGCACAGGTCAAAACCGTACTGGCCGAAGTCCTGTCACTGGGCAATCGCGCCCAATCGCTGGATGGCGATGCCGCCCTGCTCGGCGCCATTCCGGAGTTCGACTCAATGGCCGTGCTCGGCGTGATCACCCGCCTCGAAGAAGTGTTTGGCATCAGCATCGCCGATGACGAAATCTCGGCCGAGACCTTTGAAACGGTGGGTTCGCTGACCCGCTTCGTCGAACAAAAGACCGGTTAAGCGTCGCCAACGCTTAAAGTAGTGCAAGGATGCGCGAATTCTTCTTCCTCCCCTGTTCCACTGGCCCGCTGTGCGCGATGCATTGGGTCGGTGATGCAGCTCGTACACCTGTACTATTATTGCCGCCGCTGCAGGAAGAGCTGAACAAATCCCGCCGACAAATGAAGCTGATTGCCGATGCGCTGCAAACGGCCGGCCATGGCGTGCTGCTGGTCGACTATTACGGCACCGGCGACAGCGCCGGCGATTGGCAGGACGCCACATTGAGCCTATGGCAGCAAAATGTCCGCAGCAGCCTGGCTTGGCTCGCCGAACGCTACACCGAAACGCCCCATCTGCTCAGCCTGCGTGCCGGCTGCGTGACCGTGCCGGAAGACTTTACCGGCGCCTTGACTCTGTGCTTTCCGATACTCGATGGTAAAACCCTGGTCACCCAGTGGCTACGCCAGAAACTGTTTGCCAGCCGTTTGGCTGGTGGTAACGACACCCAGGCCTCGTTGAGCGAGCGCTGGCAGAGCGACGGCTTGGAGCTGTCCGGCTATTTCAATTCCCCGATGCTGTATCAAGAGCTGATGGCTGTTGATTTGCGCCAACGCCCGCACCTGGGCAGAAGACAAATCATCGAACTGGGTGCGTTCGAGGCGCCAACGCCGGCGATCGCCAGTTTCTGCCAGACCATCAACGCTGGCTGGCAGGCCATCGCCGGAGAGGCGTTTTGGCAGGCCTCCGAAATCGGCACGCTGCCAGAACTGCCGGCGCGTGTGCTGGAGGCAGTGCGCGCATGAGTCAGCTCCCGGAACAGGCGTTCTTTATCGACTGCGATGGTCAGGCGCTGCCGGCCATTCTGCATCCGGGCGAGGCTTCAGCACGCAGCGGTGTCGTGATCGTGGTTGGCGGACCGCAGTATCGGGTCGGCAGCCATCGCCAGTTTGTGCTGTTGGCGCGCGATTTGGCCGCCGCTGGCATACCGGTGCTGCGTTTCGATTATCGTGGCATGGGCGATGCCGATGGTGAACCGCGTAACTTCGAGCAGGTGGATGCCGATATTCGCGCCGCCGTGGACGCGCTGATTGCGCACCAACCGGCGGTGCAAAACGTCATTCTCTGGGGCCTCTGCGATGCCGCGTCGGCGGCGTTGACCTACGCGCCGAACGACCCGCGCGTTTCGGTGCTGATGCTGCTGAATCCCTGGCTGCCGGAAACCAAGGCGAAAGCGAAAGTGGTGCTGAAACATTATTACTGGCAGCGCTTACGTTCGAAAGATTTCTGGCGCAAGCTATTCGGCGGTGGCGTCAAGGTATTCGCGGCCGCCAAAGGCGTTAGCGACAGCGTCAAGCAAACCCGGCAAAGCAGTGCTCAAGAGGGCAATTTGTCCGGACGCATGGCGTCGGCCTGGCGAGCGTTTGGCGGCAACATCGCGCTGATATTGTCTGGCGATGATCTGGTGGCACAGGAGTTTGTCACTGTCGCCGCTGATGACAAACGCTGGCAAGGTTTGTTGCAGAAAAATACGGTACAAACCCACCGTTTACCCGAGGCCAATCATACCTTTTCCCGTCGCCAATGGCGCGACGAGGTCAGCGCGATTTGCCGGCGCTTTATCGCAGAAACAGAACAAAACTAGGCACACACATGGCATTGGCGCAGTTGACAAGTTTGTGGCAAAAAAGTGGCGAGAAAGCCCGCGCCGGCCATTTACCGCGCTGGCGGCAATGGCTGGAGATCATCACGCTGTATCTGCTGCGCCGACAAGGCCCGAATTATTATTTCGCCGCGCGTTTTTTTCGCCGCTCGATTTCCTTTCGTGACAAATGGCGGCATTGCGATGATCGCGAATGGGAAGCCTTTATCGATGCCGTCAATGCCCCGCTCTATCAGAAAACCTCACAACACAAGTTGCTGGAAAAAGCGGTCCTGACTTTTGCCGGCGTGCCAACACCAAGCTTTGCCGGCTTCATTCATTCCATGCGCGGTTACCGAGCCGATCATGCGCCGCTATGCAACAACCAGCAGGCCGACGCCTTTTTTCGCCAGCACTTGGGCAAGCGCCTGTGCTTCAAAGGCGTTGAAGGCTTTGGTGGCATGAGTTTTCGTGCGCTGAATGTCATCGAACAAGATGGTCAAATCGTCTTGCAGCATCCGATCAGCGCCAAGGTTTTCTCGCTCAGCGAATTTCTGGCGCCGCTATGGCAGGACCACGAAGGCACGCTGGTTGAACATTATTTACAGCAACACCCGTTGCTGGCCTCATTCAACCCGGACTCGGTCAACACCGTTCGACTGTGGCTCGGTGAAATCGATGGTCGCTTCGAAACCTTCGGCGCGTTTTTGCGCGTTGGCCGACGCGGCACGCAAGTCGACAACACCTCGATGGGCGGGCTGATGTGCCCGATTGATCGCGACAGCGGCAAGCTGCTGGAAGTGCGCCAGATCAAAACCGGTGAGAGCTTCAGCCATCATCCGGATACCGGTGCTGAAATGCTCGGTGTCGCGATTCCGTTTTGGCCGCAAGTGATCGAAGCCAGTATCAAGGCTGTTTGCGCGTTTCCGCATATGCGTTTTGCCGGGCTTGATATCGCCATTGGCGAACACGGACCGATGATTATCGAATTGAACGTCAATCCGGATCGGCGCGGTGCCACCCATCTCGATATGCCGCACAAGGACATGTTCGAACGCATGTTACACTCGCCCCGTCCGCAGTGATGGCCATGACGATGACAACAAACACCACAGAAAATGTATTGGTGGTCGAAGCGCAGGCGATCGGCATGATCGGCGTCATTCGCTCGCTCGGCCGCGCAGGCTATCGCGTGCATGCGGCGGCGCGCGACCCGGAGGCACCGGGATTGCACTCACAGTTTGCCACCGTCAGCGTTACTCACCCGAGCTATGAACATGATGATTTTCTGCCGTGGCTGCGACGCTATATTCGCGAACAAGATATTCGTTGCATCGTGCCATCAGAAGGCTTTCTGATTGCCATTCGCGAGGCCTTTGATGAGTTTCGCGCGCTGCTGCCCGATGCCCCGGATGCCACCAGCTTATATCGCTGCTTTGCGAAAACCGAAGTGGAAAGCTGGTGTGCCGAACATGGCGATGAGGCGCTGAAACAACAAGTGCCAAAAGCGGCGGTGATGGCGCGTAATGATTCAATTTCCGCCTCCGACTTTCAATCCTGGCAATGGCCGCTGTGGTTGAAAACCGATGCCCGTGACGCCGACGATAATGCCTCGGGTGGTGTGCAAAAAATCGCGGCGCAAGCTGAACTGCAACAGGCGGTCAGCGGCGCACTCGACACGCACCGGCAATGTCTGCTGCAGGAACACGTACCGGGCGTCAAAGCCACCGTTAATCTCTGGCGTCATCAAGGCAAAATCCGCGCCCGATCGATGTGCGTCGCGATGCATGAAAACCCGCATACCGGCGGCCTGACCGCCTATCGAAAATTCTGGTGGCATGAAGCCATTTGCCGCGATGCTGAACGGCGTCTGGAAGTGCTCGACTGGAACGGTGTGGCGATGGTCGAGTACCGCTGGGATGCCGCCTCGCAACGATTCTGGTTTCTGGAGTTGAATGCCCGTTACTGGAATGCACTGAATCTGGATCTGTTGGCTGGCAAGGATTTTCCGCGCTGGCAGATCGATGCGTTTTTCGGCAAAACCATTCATGAAGATCTGTCACCAGGACCGGTTGGATTTGCTGCTCGTTACACGGTGCCTGCCGATATCGGTTATCTGATGTCACTGCTGCGTGACGGTAATGTCAGTGCCGGCAAAAAGCTGCGCGCTTGTATCGAATGGTGCTGGCTGGCGATCGATCCGCGGGTGAAATCGGATTTATGGTTCAAAGGCGATCGAGGTTTGTATTGGCGCGCCTGGAAAACGTTTTTCACCCGGCTCGGAAAACCGGCATGAGCGGCAAGCAGGTTTTCTGGCAGTTAACGCGCTGGCTCGGCATCAATGCCTTGGCGCGTGCACTAACGCGCAACGAAGCGCGCATTCTCTGTTATCACGGCTTCAGTTATCGTGATGAACACCGGTTTTCAGCGCCGCTGTTTATGCGCATCGAAACCTTCCGCCGCCGTTTGCAATTGTTGAGCGAACAAGGCTTTTCGATTATCTCGCTGGAAGAACTGACACAACGACTGGAGCAACAACGCTCACTGAACAATTGCCTGGTGATTACCGTCGATGATGGCTGGACCGGCTTTGCCGAGAAAGCCTGGCCGGAACTGCAGGCGCGAAAGCTCCCTTGCACACTGTACTTGACCACATGGTGTGTCGAGCATCAATTGCCAGTGCTGAATGTCGTGCGCCGCTATCTGCGTTGGCATGGTGTCTCGTTACCAGACAGCACCGGTGACGATACAGCCGACTGGACGGCGCTACAACAAGCGGCAACCAAAGCCGGTTTATCGCTGCACAACGAACAAACCAATGAAAAGCTGTTTCATTTAATCACCGCCGGAACGACTAAGCGGTTGCATGATCAAGGCTGCGATATCCAATTGCATACCCATCGACATCGGGTGCCGGAGCAAGATGCCTTGCTGCAAAAAGAGTTGAACGATAATCGCGACTTTCTGCACGGCATCATCGGTGACAAAGTATTGAATCATTTCTGTTACCCGAGTGGTGAATATCGGCGTGAACAATTTGCCGCGTTACGCGAGGCCGGCATCCGCAGTGCGACCACCACCGAGTTGGGTCTGGTTTGCGCCGGCGATGAACCGCTGGCATTGAAGCGGCTGCTCGATGCCGACGACATTTCCGAGGCAGAATTCCTTGCAGAATTATCCGGTTTGAAGACGCTGTTACGCCGACTGAAACAGCGCCTGCGGGGCCAGGCATCGTGAGTCGCAACAAGATCGCCAAAGGCTCGTTGATCTTGATTGCCAAGCGCTGGACCGTGCGCTTGCTCAGCGTGTTCAGCACGGTGATTCTGGCGCGCTTATTGGAGCCTTCCGAATTCGGTTTGCTGGCGCTGGCCTTGAGTTTTTCCATCCTGTTTGAAGTGCTGGCGGAATTCAATTTCGATTTCGCGCTGATTCGCACGACGGAACTGACCGACGAGCATTACCACACGGCCTGGACGCTGAACGTTATCGGCAACAGTGTCATTGCGCTGGCGCTCGGTTTGAGTGCGCCGCTGTTGGCCGAATTTGCGCAAGTGGAGCGGGCCACCGCCGTGCTGCAAGTGATCGCGCTCTGTTTCTTTTTCGATGGCTTGCAAAACATCGGCATGGTGCAGTGGCGCCGGCAACTGAGTTTCAGTCAGGAATTCCATCTGGAGTTCTGGCGCAAGGTGCTGGAAGTCGGTACCGCGTTGATCTGGGCGCTTGTTTCACCGACCGTCTGGGCTTTGGTCGCTGGTATGGCGGTTGGCCGGTTCAGCGGCGTAGCGCTTAGTTATGTATTGCACCCCTTTCGGCCACGATTTTGCCTGCAACACTGGCGCGAACTCTGGGGCTTTTCCGGTTGGGCCGTCGCCTACAACTTCGTCAACCGGATGGCTTACCGGGTCGACCATTTCCTGATCGCCCGCTTCAGCAACCTGACTTCGGTAGGCTTTTACAGCAATGCCCAGATGCTGGCGATGCTGCCGACCCAGGAAATCGTCTGGCCGGTCACCCGTGCGCTGTATCCGGGCTTCAGCTCAATGCTGCATGACAAGGCTCGTTTGCGCGCCGCCTATTTGAATGCACTCGGCGGCTTGCTCGCGTTGGCGATGCCACTGGCGGTCGGCATGGCGTTCTGTGCCCGCAGCGTTGTGCGGGTGTTACTGGGTGAGCAATGGCTTGATGCGACGCCATTGGTACAGGGTCTCGCCATCGCGCAGATCGTCGTGCTGTCGGCTGCCAGTGCCGTGCCACTGCTATTGGCGCTGGGCAAAATTCGCGGCCTGTTTTTCCGTTCATTGTTTCTGGTTGGTTATCGGGCAACGTTCTTCTATCTGGCTTTGACCTGGCTTGGCGTTGGGGGTGTCGTCTGGGCGGTGCTGGCTTCGGTGTTGATCACCACGCAATGGGATAACTTCATGGTGCTGCGCGCACTGGAGCTGCCCTATCGGCGCTACTTCCAGCAACTCTGGCGGCCGTTGCTGGCCGTTAGCCTGATGGCATTGGTGCTCTGGCAATGGCTGCCGGCGCTGGCGGAGGATGCCAGCGTCGTCGACGCGTTATTGCACTTGTTGCTGGCGGCGGTATTGGGCGGCCCGGTCTATCTCACGACCTTACTGCTCAGCTGGCGCTGGGCCGGTAAACCCGATGGCTTGGAGAAGCTGGCGCTTGGCTGGTTGCAGACACGCTTGGCGCGTTAAGCCCGCAACACTGCTGACAACCACTACACTGATTGTTACCGGCAACATCGACCGGTGCCGTTAGAGGAAGCGTCGAGGCAAATGCAGCGGTGGCCGTTTTCGCGTTGGTGTCTGGCATGGTTGCTGAGCAGTCTGCTCGGCTTGTTGTCGTTTTCGGCCATCGCCAATGCGAACACATTGGTCATTCGCTATCCGCGCCCGGAATCGGCCGACGACAAACGCGCCGACTACCCACTGAAGCTGCTGGCGCTAAGTCTTCAACAACCAAACCGCAACGTGGTTTTGCAACCCAGTCCGCACCCGATGCCTCAAAGCCGTGCGTTACGGCAACTTGCCAATCAGCAAATCGATGTCATGTGGACGATGACCAATCGCGAACGTGAACAGCAATTTCTGCCGGTGCGGATTCCGATTTACAAAGGCCTGATTGGCTGGCGCATTGCGTTGATCAAAACGGAACGGCAAGCGGAGTTCAGCGCCATGCAAGACCTTGCGCAACTGAAAGCCCTGCAGCTCGGCCAAGGACACGACTGGCCTGATACCGCGATACTGATGCATCACGGCTTTCAGGTCACCAGTGCCACCAATTACCACTCATTGTTCAAGATGCTGCATGCCGGTCGTATTGATTTTTTTCCACGCTCGATTGTTGAGATTTGGGGCGAGCTGGATAATCAACGCCATATGAATTTGGCCGTTGAGCAATCGTTTGCGCTGGTGTATCCGACAGCGTTTTATTTCTTCGTCAACAAACAAAATGTCGCGCTGGCAAAGATGATTGAACAAGGCTTGGAACAAGCGATTCGCGATGGGCGCTTCGAGCATTTGTTCTGGCAGTATCAGCGACCCTGGATCACAAAAGCGCAACTGGAGCAGCGCCGAATTTTTCGCTTGAATAATCCGGAGTTGCCGGAGGCAACCCCGTTGCAGCGCGCTGAATTATGGTTTCAAGCGCCGGCTACATCCGCACATGACTGATGATGTAGCGAAACTTGCCGTTCGCTTCGGTTGGAATATGCGCGCAGTGATTCAGTTTGACGCTGACCGATTGACCAAGGCGTGCCCGCATACCGTCGATCACTTGTTGATCACGCACCGCATCCCATTCCGTGGTAACCAACATCACTTCCAGCTCATCGACACTGTGCTGGATAATTCGGAAGCTATGTACGCCGGCAATATCACGCACCACATAAATCAGCGCCAAACCATGCATGGCGGTGCCGTCCTGGGCAAAAACAAAATCGGTGCTGCGCCCTTCAATGCGCTCCAGCATCGGCAGACCACGTCCGCAGCGGCAAGCTTGTGTGCTCAAGGCCGCGACATCGCCGGTGCGGTAACGGACAAACGGAAAATCGCTGGTGCGTAAATGGGTGATGGTGATCTCACCGCTTTCACCGGGGCGGCAGGGAGTACTGTCTTCACGCAAGATTTCGACAATGATGTCCTCGGCGGAAACATGCATGCCACCTTCCGGACATTCGTGAGCAATGAAGCCAGCGTCACGAGCGCCATAACCGTTGGCGACCGATGCGCCGAATTGCTCTCGAATCAACGCTCGTTGTTCTTCGTACAAACGCTCGGCCGTGACGAACACCACTTTCAATTCATTCTGCTTCAAATCGACATGATGCTGTTTGGCGTAAGCTGCCACCCGCGCCAAGGCACTGGGGTAGCCAAACAAATGCGCTGGCCGGAATGCTCGATAGCTTTTGATAAACTGCTTGATGCCTGATTCGCCCAGATCGAACGCCGGGAATAATTGCGTGCGCAGAAACTTGTCACGCAGATTCTTGATCCGATCTTGCGTGCCCACCTCGATCGGCGAACCCCATAGCACCAGCTCCTTATCGCCGATATCGACGCCCCACCAGCGCGTCGCCCGCCATTTTGCGGCAACATCGTGGCTGACCCGTTCACCGAGGAAAAAAATCAGCGGTTGTCCGGATGAACCACCGGTATTGAAGCGGGCAAGCTTGTTGGCAACGCGCGATTTGAACGCCTCGGTATTGGCTCGTAACGTTGGTTTATCCAGGCGTGGCAAGCGCTGCAGATCGTCCAGCGTCATGCTTGCCGGCTCAATATGATGTTCACTGAACAGGCGCTGATACCACGGCACATTGGCGGCTATGGTCGCAGCAAAACGGCGCAGATTCTGCAGCTGCATCGCCTGCAACGTTTCTGCATTGAACCACTGGCTTTGCTCCAAGGCGCGGCGCTGCGCGACACTGCTGTGCGACTTCAAGCGCTCATGCAATGGAAACAACACTGAGCGACAGAATCGAGTGTAGAGCGCAGTCATCGCGGCGTTTCCCGGCTGGTGGTCAGGCTATTGGCAAAGCGTGGTCTGGCGGGCTCTTCCGGTTTGCTTTCGACCGTCGCGGAAACGGTAACCGGTTGTCGCATCAGTACATCGAGCACCACAACCATCGCGATCAGGTGATAGAGCAAATCGAAGTAGCAAAGGCCCAGGAACAAACCGCCGGTGCCAAACGACACCATCGATACTTGCAACATGCTGGCAAAATTGAACGCCCAGGTTTCGTTACGGAGACGTGCTTTTTTGCGCAGGCTGCCGGCTTTGAAAAACGCCATCAGCAGCAAAGTCATGAACAAGCCAAACCCAATAAAGCCATGCTCGCCAAGAATTTTGAAATAGATACTGTGGGCATCATGAAAGTCGTAGGCGTCCGGCGCCCAGCGATGAAAATCTTTCGGATTAAAAGCATCAAAGCCGCCGCCGAACACCTCATCCTGGGCGCGATTGAACGCGTAACACCAGGCATTGATACGACCACCGGCGGAAGGGTCATGGCTTTGCACAATCGCGGTCATTTTGCCGCACCAAGTACTGGTGTTGATCGGCCGCAATAATGCCGATTCGGTTTTCTCGACTTTGATCGTCGCCATCCGTTCATGCCATTCGCTAGGCATAAAGAAATACAGAAACGGAATCAACACCAAACCGACCACCGCAATCGGCAATTTTTTATCGCTGCGCCACCAGAAGAACACCGACATCGCGGCCGCAGCCACGAGTGCGCCACGCGAATGGGTGCCGAGCGCCGCGATAAAGCACAGCAACATGCTGGCGGTCAGCGCATGCTTCTGCCAAACCTGATTCGCTTCAGTTTGCAAATAACGCAGCAGCGGCAGAATGGTCAGCAGCGTCAAGCCGAGTTCGTTATTGCCTTCGAAGAAGCCGCTCGGTGGCCCCCAGACCCGATCGCCACCGCCACTCAGCAACGTGAAAATACCGCCTTTGACACCGAAGAAAGCGATCGACAAGCTGATTACCGCGACCAGGGCATTCAGTCGTTGTTTGCTGTTGACCATGATCATCGTCAACACCGTGAACAACTGGATCTTCATGACTTTGTCGAACTGCTGTATCGCGTACGGCGTTCTTTCATTGATGAAATAGGAAGCGACCCACCAGAGCATCATCGTGAAATAAACGACAACGATGGCATTGATCGGAATTTTTTTCGGCTCTTTGCTGAATAGCCATGCCAGCAAGGCCAGGGCCCCAACGGCCGCTGCAATTGGCCAGTGCGCGATCATGCCCCAACCGAGTTTATGCGGCAGCATGTAGGCGACCCAACACCACATCAACAAGCCGAAGAACGGCCGGAACAGAATGACCGGCAAACCACTGGCAATCAGCAGTAGAAAGAAATAATCACGCATGGCGTTGTTTCCGTTGCGTTAACGCCGTTTGGTAAACCCGATACAAGCGCTGTCGCACCGATGACCAAAAGAATTCACGGGCCTTCTTATGGCCGTTATCGATTAGCTGCTGGCGCAAATCCTCACCATGATGCAGCTGCAAAATCGCCTCAGCCATCGCCTTGTGATCCCCGGCCTCGACCAATAGCGCATGCTCTTGATGTTGGCAAAGCACCGGAATACCGCCAACATTGGTGCTGACGATCGGAATGCCCGAGGCCATCGCCTCAATCAGTGAGTTCGGACTGTTATCCGCGCGACTGGGGTTGAGCAGCACACGGGTGGCCGCCAGCACCGCCAATAATTCCGGACGCGGTAAACGACCGGCAAAACGAACACTTGGCAGCACATCGAGTTCTGCCGCCAATGCCGCCAATCGTTCCCGTTCCGGCCCTTCACCGCAAAGAATTAACTGCGCATCCGGCACCTGCTTTTTCACTTCCGCCAATGCGCGTATGGCGCTGGCATTGTCGTACAGCGCCTCAAGATTACGCGTTACGGTAATCACCAGTTGCGGGTTTACTTGTTCGATCGGTTTGAACTGGCGTTCATCGAGAATATTCGGAATGATTTCCGCCGGCCAGCGATAACGGGCAAACACGCCTTGTAAAAACGCCGTCGGCACGATCAACTGATCAACCCGGTGCATGCTGTAGCGCACGCGCTTGATGGCCTTGGCCAGAAAGGATTCGGCCAAACCACCACGGTAGTTGACGATCACGGCGCAGCCATATTTGTCGGCGATATGAATGGCCGGCACCGCGAACAAATACCAGGACCAACCGCTATTGGCCATGACATGAACCAGATCGGCATCACGCAGAGCTCGATGCAAATGGCGACGATAAGCAAACAGTTTCAGCAGCGCGCGCAGCACCGGAATGCGATTGAGAAAAGCCGGTCGCAACTCCGGATTGCATGGCACCAACACCACCGACAATCCTTCATTCATCAGGCAACGCAGCAGCTGCTGGGTTTGCAGCGCCATACCGCCCATCGGTGGCGGGATTGGGCCGGCAATGACCAGGCGCTGGGCGCTCAAATCATCCATGGACACGGTCGACATCGCCGGTAACCTGCAGCGGTGATTGGCCAAAGTAAACGGCCTGATAACGGGCAACGGAATTGGCCCAGTTGCGCTCATGCAAAACGTAGTGGCGACCGGCATCAAGTATCGCTGGCCAATGTTCGCGCTCCGCCAGCACTTGCTGGATTTTGTCGACCAAGGCGTTGACGTTGTCGGCAGCAAACAGATAACCGTTGTCGCCATCGCGAATCAATTCATGATGACCGCCGACATCGGAAGCGAGTACCAGCTTTTTCTGCGCCATCGCTTCCAGAGGTTTCAAAGGTGTCACCAAATCCGTCAGGCGCATTTTGTGACGCGGGTAAACCAGCACATCGACCAGGCTGTAGTAATCGCCGACTTCAGCATGCGGAACCCGACCGACAAAAATCACCTGCTGTTCCAGCCCCAACTGCTTGGCTTGTGCTTTTAGCGCTTGCTCTTGCGGTCCGCCGCCGACCAGTAACAAACGCAAGTTTGGTTGAGAGGCTTTCAACTTGGCCATCGCATCGAGCAGCAAGTCGAGTCCTTCATAGGCATAGAACGAGCCGAGAAAACCGAGCACGGTGCAATCCTGCAAACCGAAACGCTGCAATAGCGTCGATTTTTTTTGCTCGATAACATCAAACTTTTCGATATCGACGGCATTGGGAATCACGGTGATTTTTTCCGCCGGAATACCGCGAGCAATGATGTCGTTTTTCAATCCTTCGCAAATGCAGGTGACGGCATCCGCTTGCCGGAATACCTTGGTTTCCAATGCACGCGTGATGCGATAACGCAGCGAGCCTTCTTTGGTCGTGCCATGGTCGACGGCCGCATCTTCCCAGAACGCCCGCACTTCATAAACAAAACGTATGCCCATTTCCTTGGCGACACTGGCTGCCGCCAAACCATTCAGACAGGGCGAGTGCGCATGAATGACATCCGGTTGGTGAATGCGTACCAGTGTGCGCAAACGGCGTCGCAGTTGGCGGACGATATGCCATTGATTCAACACCGGCAGTTTGCTCAGTAAACCGGTGTGTGGTGTGCGGTAAAAACGCAGACCATCGGCCTCTTCTTCTTCACCGCTAGCCGGATGCTTGCCACCGGTAACATGCTCGGTTTGCCAACCGCGCTCGTGCTGGGCTTTCAGGATCGAGCGCGAGCGAAACGTGTAGCCGGAATGCAGCGGCAAAGAATGATCAAAAACATGAAGAATGCGCATCGTATCGATCCATTAATGAACGCGGTCCGTGTTGTTGCCGGCAGCTTGCGCCGACCAGAACAGCACGCCTTGCTGGTCGCTGTTCAGATTCTGCTGACCGGCTATCGTAAACGTTTTGCCGGCAGGCAGACCGGTATAGAGTACACAAGCTTGTTGACCAAGCGGTAACGGGGTCTCGGCTTTCGGCGCGATCAGGAAATGATGCCAGCGGCACTGCGTGCCATCGACAATCCATTGCTGTTCGTCGTTGGCTACCAATGTTGCCTTGCTGGCCGGAAATTGATCGCTGGCCAGCGCGATGTCGAGCAAATGCAGATTGTGCATTTTCGGCAAGGCTTCCTGAATTTCGATGCGCCAGGCCGGATTATCGAGCCAGGGCTGATCCTGGGACGGGCGATTGACCAGCATGCCGTCCAGGTCACTGTCGTCGCCATCTGCCTCGACATAAAAACGATAGAACTCGCCGCCAACAATATGCGCTTTCACCGCACCGGGCGCCAACACATTCAACAGCGCCCGGCCACGGCCATTGCTGATGCCGAACGTCGAATGCTCAGTGACGATGATGCCGTCCTGCTGGGTGCCGGCACGGACAATACCTTCGCTGAATACCGGCTTGTGCACGGTGTGGAACAGCGATTTGGCGACATAATCGGCGTTGGTTTTATGAATATCGTCAGCAATCAACAACCGTTTTTCTTGCGGCCAGTAAACCAGCCAGCGCTGCACACGACTGACCTTACCGCCTTCATTGTTCTCGTCATACCAGGTGCTGTTATAGGCCTTGGTCAAATCCGCCTGCAGCAACAGGAACTGCGCTGGCTGGTAGGCGTAAGCTTTTACCTCACCACCGGCCAGATGCGGTCCAGTAGTTCGCAACGATTGCCAATGACTAACACTGGTTACAGCCGCGCCGGTCGGCTGGGTGATGCGCTGACCGCCATCGGCGACCACGTGCTTGAACAAGTGATTCGGCTTTACCCGCTCATCCGGACGCAGCACCAGCAACGAATTTTTCGCCACCGTGCGCAAAGAGAAATACAAACGATTATCGGAAAAAATCGAACCGTAGCGTGAGGCATTGACGAACAATGGCGCGTGATAAAACAGCGAGAAATGACCGGCATCATAGTTGCCGTGATGGCTCAGCGAATCGCCAGCGCGAGCGCTCAGGAACACCGGCTCCTCGGCACTGAGGTCATGGTAGTACAGTTGATTCATGACGCCGGCGCCAAACAATTTGGCATTCGGTTCACCTTGCCACAACCAGCGCAGATCTGGCTCGGCTTTTTCCGGCAGCGGTTGCTTTGGTGTGCGAGCAAACGGCACGATCCATTTGTAATCGTAGTAATAGCCGTGCGTGCGTTTGTTGATGGCAAGATAACGCGACAAGCGCGCCAATGCCGGGTCGTCGCAAAGTCGCACGGCCATATCGATCACCGGTCGGGTTTCTTCATTGAGATCCACCCGTGAACCTTCATCGGATTGCGGTTCAATTTGTCCATCCGGACGCAAGGCATAGAACGGCCAACGCATTTGCTGACAATAGCCGTCGATTAGCGCCTGATCGCGGGTCGCTTCAGTCACGGCATTTTGATAAACGCTAGCCGCCAACACGAACGCAAACGCGCGGTTTTGAATCCAGTAGTTGTAACCTTCAGGCCAGGCTTCGGTGAGTTTTACCGCCTGACTCAAATCGGCAAAATGCTGCCAGGCTTCCATGAACAGGGATTTGTCCTGCTCATTGTGCTGGCCTAATGACGCGGCGATAACGAAGGCATGCGCCGCCAGCGTCGCACGATGATGAAACAGCGTCGCTGAATCGGCGTTCAGCACGGACAGCGTCTGCTGCAATGCTTCGCGTAGCTTGGCTTCGATCATCTGTTGTTCGCCGGCCGGCAAGCCTTCGATCATCAGCAAATCAAACAGCAGCGCCAAACGCCAACCGTTGGTGGTCACGGCTGCATCTTCCGCCTTGATTAACTTGAAACGCTCGGCGACGCCGCGCATCTGTTGTCGTGCTTCCGGGCTGCCGGTTTGCACATAACAACTCATCTGGCTGAACAGCGCTTCATCATTGCAGCCACGAAACCGGCTGGTGGCATCGCTTTCATCGCGTGGATATTGTTTCGCAAAAAGTGCTTCAAATTGCGCCGGGCTTTTTCCTTGCAGTTCCGGCAATAACAGCCTTGGTCTGGCGTCAATCAAAGCCGGTGGTGGTGGAGTGACTGTGTTGGCACGTGGCAGCGGCGCCGACACGTCGGCGGCATCGTCCGATTGGCAGTGGCAGAGCGCACCGACGAGCAATAACGCCAGCGCAGCCCGTGTCCAACGCGCCATCAGGCCGACTCCATTTGCGCCTGCAAGGGCTGCAGGTTGCCGTGCCAATCATAGTGGGCACGGATGTAACGCAAGCAGCGCTCGACCGGCACTGGCGTCTGCAGAAAATGTTGGCAGCGCCCGATGTAATCGGCACGCGAACCCGCGCTCAGCTCGTCGAGCAATGGGTCGCGCTGCAATCCTTCCAGAGCTTCCGGCGTACTGACCACGGCTTTGCCCATGCTCAGTCCTTCAAGCACTTTATTCTGCAAACCACGCGCGATGCGCATAGGCGCGACGGCCAACGCGGCGTGTTGCAGATACGGCCGCACATCCGGCACCCGTCCGGTTACCGTGATACCTTCACGTTTCGCCAACGCCTGCACCCGTTCGGCCGGTTTGCTGCCGACAATATAGAAATGCAGTGCCGGGTTTTGTTGACGCAACGCCGGCAACACTTGATCAGCAAACCATTGCACCGCGTCGGCATTGGCGTAGTAATCCATGGCGCCGGTGAACACGATGGCTTTACGCTCTGCCGGGAACGGCGTGTCGAACGCCGCGGTCGCATCAAAATACTGTTGATCAACACCATTGCGATAGAAACCCAAGCGCTGAAATTGCCGCGCGCTTTCGCGCTCAAACAGAGCTTGTTCTTCCGGCGTTACGAACCAGCAGGCGTCGTACTGCTCAGCAATGCTTTTCTCGCGCGTCAGCAAGCGGCGGAACTCGGTGGCGAACACCCATGACATCGGTGGTTTATGCGATTGCGAATACTGCTTCCACTTGTAGGAGTCCATGTCAACGAAATCCATAAAGCGGTGCAAACCGTCGTGCGCGTTCAAGTACTGCGCCATAGGTGTGCTGTAACAAAAGGCATGGCGAATATCATGCTGTTCAATTAAGCGATTGACTTCGCGTTGCACGGCAGCGAAACGATAGAACGCATCGGTGAATGTGCCGCCGAGCAACAAGCCGCTGAGCGCTCGCAACTTTGCTGCCGTCGGCTTGATACGTTGAATATGAATCGACGCGCAGATATCACGCAGCGCATCGCGATACTGCTCATCATTGTCATCGTCGATAAACGTGACCAGATGAATACGCCAACGCTCGGCCAGAAATTTCAGCAGGTGATACGAACGGATCTTGTCGCCTTTGTTCGGCGGAAACGGCAGACGATGACAGAGCAGCAACAAATCCTTCACGCCGCCACCCCCGTTGGTTTGGCGTAACGCAGGAAGCGGGCGAACATGCTCAAGGTCCAAAGCGGTGCCGAATAATCACGGACGCCGCTAAAATGCTGTTCAAGCAGGTGACGGATATAACGCGGATTGAATAAACCGAGCTCATGCAGTTCACCGGCCGTCAGCTCCTGCTCCAGCGTCTGCCTCAGCGGACCGCGGAACCAATTGGCGAGCGGCACCGCAAAGCCCATTTTTTTCCGGTACATCAAATCGTGCGGCAAATACGATTTCATCGCGCTTTTCAGCAAATGTTTGCCGTCGCTGCCATTCAATTTCCACTCCGGTGGCAGACCCGACATCCAATCGACAAAGTCGGCATCAAGAAAAGGCACGCGCACTTCCAACGCATGCGCCATGCTGGCGCGATCAACCTTGGTCAGAATGTCACCGACCAAATAGGTTTTGAAATCGAGGTACTGCACCAGGCTCATTGGATGTTCGGTCGGTGCCTTCGCGGCATGGCGCTGCATCACTTCACCAGCATGGTAGCCAGCCAATAATTTTCTCAGTTCGTTGCTGGCCAGCTGTGGCCGCATATCGTCTTTAAAAATGCTGACGGCGTGAAAATAGGCTTCAACGCTCTCGCGCGCTAAACCTTGGAAGGTTGCTTTGGCGCGCAAGAAGCGCGGCGCGAAATCGAGCTTTGGATAGACTTTACCGAGCGTGCCGAAAATGGCTTTGCGCAAACCGAGCGGCAGCGTCTGCCGCATACGTTCCTCGCGCATATGCCATAGATAGCGCCGATAGCCGGCAAGATTCTCGTCACCACCATCGCCGCTCAACACCACCGTTACCCGTTCGCGTGCCAGCTGACAGACCCGGTATGTTGGCAATGCCGAACTGTCCGCGTAAGGCTCGTCATAAACCTCCGCCAGCTTGTCGATCAAAGAAAAGTCATTTGGATCGACTTCACGGACAAAATGATTGGTCTTATAACGGTCAGCAATCTGCTGGGCATAAACGGTTTCGTTGAACGCCGGGTCGCCAAAGCTGATCGCGCAGGTGTTGACTGGCTTGTCGCTGAGGCCCGCCATCATCGCCACCACGGACGAAGAATCGACACCACCGGACAGGAACGCGCCAAGAGGCACTTCTGACATCAAGCGAATTTTCACTGCTTCGCGCAGTCGCTCGACCAGTTCCTGCTCAGCCTGCTTTTGGTCCAGTGCTGGCCTCGCCTGGAATGACACATCCCAGAACGTACGGATCGATTCGATGCCAGCGCGCGATACCCACATGGCGCTGGCCGGCGGCAGCTTGTAGACATTTTTATAAATGCTTTTCGGTTCCGGCACATAACCGTAGGCAAAATATTCCTCGATGGCTTGCGCATCCATGATGCGCTGCAGACGCGGGTGCGCGGTCAGCACTTTCAACTCACTGCCGAACACGAAATCGTCGTTGTCGAGCTCAGCATAGTAGAGCGGCTTCTTGCCGAGATGATCACGCGCCAGGAACACGCCATCGCGACGCTGATCGTAAATGGCAAACGCAAACATGCCGCGCAGGCGTTCGACACATTTTTCCTGCCATTCGATCCAGGCGTGCAACAGCACTTCAGTATCGGAATGGGTCAGGAAACGATGACCGAGATTGGCCAGCTCATCACGCAAGGCTACGAAGTTGTAAATCTCGCCGTTGAACACCAGCGCAATCTTTTTGTCCTCACTGAGCATCGGTTGCTGGCCGCTGGCCAGATCGATAATCGATAACCGGCGATGACCAAGACCAACGCCATCAGCGCGAAACAGGCCACTTTCATCAGGGCCGCGATGAGCAATGATGTCCGTGATTTTTTTCAGCAAGGATTCATCGATCGGCTTTTTATTGTGTAGGGTGAAAATCCCCGAAATGCCACACATTCAGGCTACTTCCTCAATCAGGTCAGTATTCGCCAGATACAATTGTTGATAGCGAGCCAGCATACCTTGCAGGCTGAACAGCTTTTCGGCTCGGGCGCGCGCCTGCTGGCGATGCTGTTGCAACAATGCCGGCTGCTTGGCATAGCGCAACAGATACTCAGCCATTTTGTCGGCATCACCTTTTTCGACCAAAAACCCCGATTCGCCGTCGGCAACCAATTCCCGGTTGCCGCCAACATCGGTAGCAATTACCGGCAAGCCCGATGCCATCGCTTCGAGAATCGTATTGGAAATACCTTCGGCATTTGAGCCGAGCAAAAACACATCGGCTTCACGCATGCGCAAATCCACTGCCTCGCTGGCACCAGCAAAATGCACCTGCAGCGCCAGATGGTGTTCACTGACCCAGTCCTGGCATTCGCTCAGCAGCGGGCCATCACCGACCATGGTCAATCGCATGGTCGTTTCCGGTGATGCGGCCACGGCCTGGGCAAACGCGTTCAATATCAGTTGCGGATTTTTTACCGTTTGAAAGCGACCGACATAGATGGCTTCCAGGCTATTGCCGGTGGATGCGGATTTTTCCGCTGGATGAAAGCGTTGACAGTCGACACCATTGCAAAGCGTTTCAATACGTGCCGCATCGATACCGACTTTATCGCGAAGATAGCCAGCAATTTCGCCGGACAAGGCAACAATCCGGTGCGCGTACGGTAACAACAAACGACGTAGCCGCTGATTCTTCTTGTTGTTGCCATCGGCATCATCCTGATCGCGGCCGTGTTCACTGTGAATGCGCAGCGGCACCCGCGCGAAGAATGCCGGAATCAGCATATCGAGCGCCGACAGATTGCGAGTATGAATGACATCGGGACGGTGGCGACGCAGCAACTGATACATACGCCAATAGATCTTCAGATCCTTGCCCGGCAGCTTGTGCAGTTCGATCAATTGCACCCGGGGATTTTTCAGTCGGCGTGCGAATATCGGATCGACATCGGTAAGGCTGACAACGATGTGATCAATTGCGCTATCGGTCAAGCCATTGATGATATTGACGACGCCATTTTCCAGGCCGCCGACCGCGAACCGGTGCAACACATGCATCACCGTCAGGCTCATGGCGTCAGCTCCAGTGTCGCGGCCAATTGCTGCAAGCGCTGCTGCAAAGCCGGCTCATTCAATCGCGCTTCCTGTTCCGGCGGATAAATGATCACAAGCTGATAAGCCGGTGATGCGCGCTCAAGCAGCTGTGCTTGCAACTGATGCCATTTCACTTGCCAGCCTTTGCGTAACTGACCATCGGCAAACAAGGGCAGGTTGACCATGCCGATGGCTCGCTGATGATGATTGCGCAAACGGTAGCTGGTAACCGCTTGTTGATTGAGCTGCACAACCGGATTGCCAATCAGGTCCCAATAGGAATCGTCGTACAACTGATGAGCGCTGCTGATCAATTCACTGCCAGCTTGTTCCTGAGGAAAATAGCCCAGCACAAACTGCCAATCGCCGTCCTGCCATTGACGCTGCCATGCGGCGCCACGAAACCGGACGCCAAGCAGATCCTGTTTGATTTCCTGCATCGGCGCCGCAAATGCCTGCAAATCCGGCTGCAAAGTCGGTGCCTGACTCTCACGTTCGGCCAACAAGGAACTGACCACCAACATGGCCAAACCAAGCCCGGCCACCGGATAAAATGAATGACGCGTCAGCGGCACCAGAAGCTGTTCGCTTGTTTCGCTTTTGCTGACCGGCTCGGCAAACATTTGGCCGATAAAGAACATCAGCAGGATCACGACGCCGAAAAAGATCCAACCGTAAATCAGATGATCTATACCGACCGCGTATTCGTTATTGGTTTTATACGCGATGTAGATAATCATGAACGCGCGTATGCCATTGGCGATAATCGGCACAACGATGCTCAAGCCGATAAAGGCCGCTTTGCGCCATATCGATTGATAATATAAATGCGCGAACAAGGTGCCGAGTGCCAGCGCGGCAATCAAGTAGCTGATGCCGCTGCATGCTTCGGCGACCAGAAAGCTGCCGGTCGGAATTTCGATTAGGCGACCATCGGTAAAGGTTGGAATGTCGATCGCACGCAGCATCGCCACCGCCATTTCGGCCGTGACATCCTGCAGGGCAGGCACCAGGAACTCGCCAAACGGTACGGCAAAATAGAGATACAACAGGGCAAAGTGATTGAGTCGCGCAAACGCATTGCCAAAAACCATCCACAACAGCGCAATAACTGCGGTAACCAGCGCAAAATGCAGCGCCGCGTTCACCTTGGTCAGACTGGCTACGACAATCAGGAAACTCGCGACGGACAGCAACGCAAAACCGATCCAACTCGACTGTGGAGCATGCTGCATCCACTGACTGCGGTTTTGATAAATCAGCCAGCCGGAAATAAAGGGAATCAACAGACAATGATTAAAGGTTTTGGCGTTCCACCAGATTTGCGCCATCGATTTCATCGCGTCGTAGTGCAAGGCGATCAATGCCAAAAGCAAACCCGCACAGATCAAGGCCGGGCGCAGAAATACCTGCGTCAGTGGCGGTGGATTACGGCTCATCATATCAACCCACATAACGGGACAGCATCGGTCCCAGCATTCGGCTCAAACCCAACGGCAAGCGCTTCCATAGCGCTATCATCAACGCGTACTTCGGGTTGTTCGGGTTGACTTCCGGCATCGTGGTAGCGCGCACCAGGTAATATTGATAGGGCAATGCCTCGGGTTCAAAACCCCAATTCTTCTTGAATGAGAACGCGCCGGTTCCCGCTTTGCTGCGGCCAAAATCAAACAGTCGGGCGCCACGGGCAGCGGCATGTTGCATTAACTGCCAGTACATGAAGTCATTGGCGGCGACCACACGTGCGGCGTCTGTACCGCCACCGTAGTACGGCAGCACTTCGTCACGGAAATAGAAGCTCATGACACTGGCGACCGGTTTGCCCTGATCGCGTACGGTCAACACATCGATGTCCTGGGCAAATTGCTCACGCAATACCTGAAAATATTGACGCGGAAACGCTGGCGTACCGAGATTGCGGACACTGGTATCGTAGCAATAGAGAAAATCCTGCCAATCGTCATCTATCGTGTGCTGCAAACCATTGCTGATGCCTTTGCGCACCATTGCCCGCTGCTTGCGCGGAATGGCTTTCATGTCGGTGTCGATATCGCCAGTGATTTCACGGCGGAATGAATAGTACAGGGACTTGGTTGGCGCATTGTCGAGCAAGGCTTCCCGGCAGCGAATTTCCAGATCATCGACCTGTAACGTTTCCGCTTTTTGGATCGCTACCTGTAACAGCGACTGGGCAATACGATCGTTGTCGGCCAACGGCCCGCCATAAACGCAGAACGGCAGTGCCGACAAATGATGACCGAACAACCAGCTTTTCACTTCCGCCATCGGCAGCACGCCGACGATTTGGTCGTCGCGGCGCGCCAGCAAAAAATGCGGCTTGTGGCCAAGCCCTTTCTGCATCACCTGATACCAGCCGGCTCGATGAAAGAATGTGCCTTCCTGATGGCCCAATACATACGCGTCCCAGGCCGGCGCGCTGGCTGGTGTATACCACTCAATGGTGAAGTCGTTTGCTGCCATGTCCATGCTTACACCAAATCAAAAACCGGTGTCGGCCGGGTCAGAAAAATATCGTCCATGCGGCCCCAGGAAAAATCTTTCAGTAACTGACTCAGGCGATCATGAGTGCGATGCAAATTCAGATAGTGGCGTACGCGTGTTTTCCAGGACAGACCATTCGGTCGTGGCTGCTCCGGATCGATCTCCCAAGGATGCAGATAAAACACCGCCGGAAACTGGTCGCTATCGTTCACCTGTTGAATCAGGTAGCGCGACATCGCATACGGAAACAGACGAAAGAAACCGCCGCCACCTGCCGGTACATTACGGCCAAAAACTTGCGCGGTAGTGACAGGAATCTCAATCAATTGTTGTGCCCGCGCTGGCCGGAACGGGGTGCGTGGCGCATCCGGAATACCATATAGATCGCGTTTGACCGGATAGATACTGGAGCTGTAGGCGTAACCGGCTTGCTGCAATTCTTCCAGAGCCCAAAGATTGTCGCGGGTAATCGAATAACTGGCGGCGCGATAGCCTCGTACCGCGACACCTGCACACTGCTCCAGAATCGTTTTCGACTGGCGGATGTCAGCCGCGAACTGCTCGCGGGTTTGGGTGTAGGCGCGGGTGTGATCCATGCCATGACAGGCCAGCTCATGACCGTTGTCGGCGATTTGCTGAATCAAATTCGGATAACGCTCGGCAACCCAGCCAAGCACAAAAAACGTCGCTTGTATGCCGCGCTCGGCGAACAACGCCAACAGTTTCTCGGTGTTACGTTCGACAAAGCAGGGCCATTGCTGCCATTGTTCGCGGGCGATATACGGCTCCATCGCCGAGACTTGAAAATAGTCTTCGACATCGACGGTCATCGCATTACGAATTGTGCTTCCATTCACGCCAGTCATCAGTATTTATAAATCCATTCGGCAACGAGCCGGTTTTCCTTGAAATTCAGTGCCAGCTCTTCGCGGTCACTATCCTGTTCGCTGTACTGCCAGTAAAAACCCCATTTGGTTTTCAGCGACAAGGCCTGCTCCATGCCGGCCCGGTACATCGTCGTGATTTCTTTGGCGCCATCGCTGTCGTAGGTGGTATCACGAATATTGACGCGACCGACAAACGACCAGCCAGCAACCACCGGAATCGTTGCCGTGATGTTGCCGCCAATCGAATCGCCGTTTAGCGTCACTCGATTCAAGTATTCACGGGTTTCCTGATAAACGTTGATGGCCGTGCGCATGCGCCGGCCATCGTAGGTGAAACCAATTTCACCGCGCTCACGCAAAAAGTCATCATCGGCCAACGCGAAATTGCCAATCGGAATGACCAAGGGATTGCCGGTGTTCGGATCAATGATCGGATTGCCATCCGGGTCGACGATCGGAATCAGCGTTTCGCCCTCGAGAATCAAGAACTGCTCGTTGGTGATCGATTCGTCATAGCGCGCATAAAGCTGGGAACGACGACCACGCCAACGAATATTGACGCTCTGTGATTCGCCGGTGTTGATACCAACATCCGATTCTCTGGCGACCAACTCCACTTCGGTACGGCGACTGGGTTGCCAGCGCAGCGAACCTTCGGAGTAACGGTCGCCATGCAACGCCGATAAGGTCAGCCTAGGCGTTGGGTACCAACTGAAACCGCCAGCATAGTATTCGCCATTGACACCGCGCTCGACGCCATCAATGAAGTTTTCACTGTAACCACCTTGAGCAATCAATGACCAGCGCGTTGATAAGCGATAACCAAGATTGACCGATGCCGAGCGAAACTCCGATTGCGCCGCCGATTCATTGGCGCGCTCAATGCTCGATTCGGTGCCACTCAAAGCCCAGGTGAAACGTGAACCAGACGCGCGATTGCTGATGTTAACGACATAGCGCTCGGTGTCGGCATCGTTCAGACTTTCCGCCTCGTCTTCATCGTCCAGATCAAAGTTAACGGTCGATTGCTCGGCACGCAGCAAATAGTCAATACCACCGCCGGTACGATGCTGGATATACGGCGAAATGCGATAACTGTAGAAATCGGAGCGATCGCCGGTCAGGGCGATATTGTCAAACGATGCGCGCTGATTTAGCGAGCTCAGACGCTGACCGTATTCGCCATCGACATCGAGAAAAAGGTATTGGTTAATCAGCGTACTGGTGGTCGACAATGTAAAGTTGGGATTAACGACGACGCTGTCGCCGTCCTCATTTTCATTGTTGGTGTAGCCAAGAATCTGCGCTTCCAGATCCATGTCCATGACGAATCGGCGACTGCGCTGTGACCAGTGAACGCCTGGTTTGATTTCGACGACGAAATCATCCTGCTCGTCTTCATCACTGAGAAATACGTTGTCGGTGTAAATGCCGCGCGCGGACAAGCGCGGTGTTACCGTCGATTGTGCTTCAGCAATGCCTTGAAGGCTGACAGCCGTCAGCACGCCGTACACAGCCATAACGCGAAACCGATAAGACAGCAGCGCGTTTGTTCTCCGCAAACGTCCGGCTGTCATGATCAGTACCCGTAACCGTAGCCATAACCGTAGTAACCGGCTTCGCGTTCATGCCGGGTTTTGTTCAGCACAAAGCCGACTGCCGTTTCCGGCAGACTACCGAGCCGTTCCAGCGCTTCGCGAACATCGGAACGCGTGGTGCGCTCGGCTTCGACGACGATAACGATCTGCCCCATCAAATGCGCCAACACGCAGGATTCGGTGGTGGCGAGCAGTGGCGGTGAATCGAAAATGACCACACGGTCGCTGTAACGGGTCGAAAGCTCGACCGTAAGCGCCTGCATCGCATCGGAAGCGAGCAGTTCGGTTGATAAATGGTGAGGATTGCCAGCCGGCAATACCGACAGCGTAGGCAAATCCGTTTTCAGCATCAGATCCGATAAATCCAGACTCGGATTGATCAGGTAATCCACCAGTCCGCGCTGACTGGAGTAGCCGAGCAAATTACCTAGCGCTGGCCGCACGACATCGCAATCGACCAGCAAGACCGTTTTGTCGCGCTCGGCAGCAATACTTAAAGCGAGATTGGCCGCGTTAAACGTTTTGCCTTCGCCGGGATGAGCGCTGCTGACCATGATCAGATTGGCGTGTTTCAAAATGCTGGTGCCTTTGCCGGCAGCATTCATCAGCAACGGCCGTTTGATATGGCGGAACTCTTCCTTGATTTGGCTGCGTGCGGTGTCGGGTACGACCATACCGAGATCATGCAAACGCTTCAAATCCAGCGTCAAATCGACTGGCCGATCATCAAGCGGCAAGGTCACGCTTTCGCCAGTGCTGGATTCTTGCAGCACCGGTTTTTGTAAAGGACTGGCTTGCTCCGGTTTGGCCGGCGCTTCCTGCAGGGCCAAACGGGCCGCGGCTTTTTCAATTAAATCCATGGCGCGCTCCTTAACTTCCACTGCCACTGACGCGGGCTATCGTTTGCAAATAAACGAGGCCGCCGTACACCGGCAATAAGGCGCTGATCAACGCCAGAAAAACCCAGTTTTTCACCCGGCGGATTCTTTGTGCTTGCGGGCTCAATACCAGGGACACCGTACCGAATACCGGCACCTGCATTTGTTGCATCAACATGCGCGGGCTATCAAACGTGCTGAGTACTTGCGAAATCACCAGCGCGACGGCAAAACCCGCACCCAACGCGACCGCGAACACACCACTCAGTAACAACAAACGATTGGGACCAACCGGCTCCGGCGGTACCCGCGGTGGGTCGATGACTTTGAACGAAATGTCGCTGGTGTTCTGCTCGCGATCCTGCGAAATACGCGCTTGTTCGCGCTTTTGAATCAGTTTGTCGTAGTTCTGTTTGGTGACATCGTAATCCCGAGTCAACTGGCCTAACTCCTGCTCGATCTGCGGCAGGATATAGACTTTCTTGTCCAGCTCTTCGGCTTTGGCGCGGTACTCCGCGACTTTGACTCGCAATGAAGCCGCACGTGCTTCGGCTTCGCTGGCAGAAATTTTCAGTTGCTGGAACACCGGATTGGTTTCCAGTGGCATGCCACCGGTTGTCGCGCTGGCGCCGGCCTTCAATGCTTCCTGACGCTGCTTCAGTAATTCATCGATGCGGGAGCGGGTGTTGACGACATCCGGATGTTTATCGGTGTAGCGCGTCAGCAGCTCATCCAAATTGCTTTGCAGACGGGCAATACGCGAATCCAGCTCCGGCACCGACGTGGTTACCGATGGTGGCGCCATCATGCCGAACGTTGGCGATTCGCCGGTCAGCTGACGTTGCAACTCGGCGGCCAGGTTTTCTGCTTGGCGCAACTCCAGTTCTGCCTCTTCAACGCGGCTATTGGCTTCCTGCAAGCGCTGGTAATAATCCTTGCCTTGTTCCGGCATCAAACCGAGATTTTTGCGTTTGAAATCTTTTAAACGGTTTTCCGATTCCAGCAGACGCTGCGAATATTCATCAATTTGCTTTTCGAGGAAGCGCTGAGCGCTATTGGTATCTTGACGAGTGTCGCCGAGTGCCTTTTCGATGAACAGGTTCAGCAAGGCCTGTACGACCCGCTTGGCCTGCGCCGGATCATCATCGGTGTAGCTGATGAAATACAGTTCGTTGTTGCCAGCTCGACGGAAGTTCAAATTTTTCTCAAGCTGATTGACCACCTTGTCAAATTCACCATCACTGGTTGTCTTCAAATCCAGATCGGCAGTACGCACCACTTTTTCTAAATTTGGCCGTGACTTAATGGTCTGTTGCAGTTGCCGAATGCGTTCCGGCGATGACACCGGCACGGTCATGTCGTTCAGCAATGGCTGCAGAATCGAATAACTGTCAACCTGGACCCTAGCAGTGGCTTCGTATTGATCCGGTTGGTAAATGACGAAGGCCCAACCGGCAATGGAGAGGGTCCAGGCTACTAGCAGCGCATACCAACGCTGACGCCAGATTCCCCGGATATAGGAAAGTAATTGTTCAACAATATCTTGCATGGTGGCATTCCCTGCTAACCCGGCCTCGCGTCCATGCGCCGGCCGGCTACGGCATTAATTAAAAGAAGGATTCCGGAATAATGATGACGTCGCCCGGCAGCAGTTCAGCATTGGCGGTGATGTCGCCATCCTTGATCAAATCAGTCAGGCGCACGGTGTATTCACGCTGCTGGCCTTCGACAATACGGGTCAGAATGGCGCCATTGCCGTTGGCGTAATCGGTCAAGCCGCCGACGGCGATCATCGCGTCCAGCAGCGTCATGTGTTGGCGATAGGACAGCGATTGTGGTTTCGCCGCTTCGCCCACCACGCGGATTTGCTCGGCGAATGGCCCAACAAAACCGGTCATTGTGACGGTAACGATCGGATCTTTGATATAAGCACCGAGCGCTTTTTCCAAATCACGGGCCAATTGTGTTGGGGTTTTGTTGGCAGCCATGACGTCTTCGACCAGCGGCGCGGTGATGCGGCCGTCCGGGCGAACGGTAACAGTGGTAGAAACTTCCGAGTTACGCCAAACGAAGATGCTCATCGAATCGCCCGGGCCAATCAGGTATTGGTAGCGGTCCGGATCGGTCGTGAACGGTTGATTCAATGGTGCTGAAGGCAGCGGTTCGCGGCTGCTGCAGGCAGCCAGTACAAGCACAATCAGCGGGAAAAGCAGAAAGGTGTGGCGCATAGACATCGTCCTTAATTTGCGGTGATTTGCCCGTTGGCTCCATCCAGGGTGCTCTATTGTTATACCGATTCGCACGATTGGCAAGAAACCTGACACTAATTTGTCCGAAAAACATTCACCTGCCTAATCGGCTTGTGCACTGCGTCGCGAATCGGGCTATAAATTGGGGGTGGTTATGGGCGATGATCGGTAGCGCGGCAACCCAAACCTGCTCGCATAACGTATCGCCAAAAGCTGTTTGCAATGCCAGACAAAACCTGAGAAATTCTCGATCCGTCCAGTCTCGTCCAACCAGTTCCGAGGATAACGTGAGCAGCCGCCAATCGCTGGGCAAGGAGCGCATACGCTTTTTGCTGTTAGAAGGTATTCATCCCCGCGCCGTCGATTACCTGAAGTCAGACGGATATACCAATATCGCCTATTTCGAGAAGTCGCTGCCGCCCGATCAGCTGGGGCAGGAGCTGAGCCAGGCCCATTTCATCGGCATTCGTTCCAATACCAAGCTGACCGCCGATTTGCTCGCCAAAGCGCCGAAACTGGCCGCCGTCGGCTGCTTCTGTATCGGCACCAATCAGGTCGATTTGGATGCTGCTCAGCAGCTCGGCGTGCCAGTGTTCAATGCGCCATTTGCCAATACCCGCTCGGTGGCCGAATTGGTGCTTGGTGAAATCATTCTGCTGTTGCGCCGGATTCCGGAAAAAAATGCCGCGACCCATCGCGGCGAATGGCTGAAAGCCGCTGAAGGCAGCTTTGAAGCACGCGGTAAAACGCTGGGCATTATTGGCTACGGCCATATCGGCACCCAGCTTGGCATTCTCGCTGAGAATCTCGGCATGCGGGTGCAGTTCTACGATATCGAAAACAAACTAAGCCTCGGCAATGCCAATGCCGTCAACAGCCTGCAGGAGTTGCTGGCGACCAGTGATGTCGTGACGCTGCATGTGCCGGAAACGGCACAAACCAAAAACATGATCGGCGAAGCGCAGTTGTCGACGATGAAAAAAGGCGCGCTGCTAATTAATGCCTCGCGCGGCACTGTCGTTGATATTGATGCGCTGTACAACGTGTTGAAAAGCGGTCATCTGGCTGGCGCCGCGATCGATGTGTTTCCGAAAGAACCGAAATCGAACAAGGAAGAATTTGTGTCGCCTTTGCGCGAATTCGACAACGTTATCCTGACGCCGCATATCGGCGGTTCGACGCAGGAAGCGCAGGCCGCAATTGGCATCGAAGTGATCGAAAAACTGGTCAAATATTCCAATAACGGCTCGACCCTGTCGGCGGTGAATTTTCCGGAAGTCAGTTTGCCGGAACATGCCGGTAAACATCGCATTCTGCACATTCACAAAAACGAACCAGGCATTCTGCGCCAGGTCAACAGCGTGTTTTCTGACATGGGCGTCAACATCTCAGCCCAGTACCTGCAAACCAATGCCAATATCGGTTATGTCGTCATTGATATCGATTCCGAGTCGAGCGATGCCGCATTCGAGAAGCTGAAAGCCATTCAGGGCACGATTCGGGCGCGATTGCTGTATTGAGGATCGTGTTATCACGCAGAAAAGGGAGCTACAGCTCCCTTTTTTCTTGTCGCGTGGGCGAGTAAGCTCGATAAATACCTTGGCAGCGCAAAAAGGCAGAACATGACTCGCACCGCGTTTGTCACCGGCGCCACGGGTTTCGTTGGCACCAATCTGGTCGCCGCATTGTTGGCACAACAATGGCGCGTACTGGCCTTGGTGCGCAACCCGGAACGTATCAGCTATCTGTCGCGTTTCAACATCGAATTGATCGAAGGCGACCTCGACGATGCTGCGCAACTGGCGAAACGAATTCCGGCGCAATGTGACGCGGTGTTTCACGTCGCCGGCGACACCAGCCTGTGGCCACCGCACCGAGCGCGCCAATACCGCACCAATGTGCTCGGCACTCGCCATATGGTGCAGGCAGCACTGCAACAAAAAGTGCGCCGCTTTATTCATACCAGCTCCATTTCAGCCTTCGGTGAGCGCGACGATGTCGTCGATGAGCTGAGCACACCACGTGGCGCGGAGAGTTCGATTCACTATTATCAAACCAAGGCACTGGCTGAGCAGGAAGTACGGGCCGGTATCAGCCAGGGTTTGCCGGCGGTACTGATCAATCCTTGTCATATTCTCGGCCCTTACGACACCAGTAACTGGGCGCGCCTATTCCGCCTGCTGAAGCGCGGTGAATTACCGGGCATTCCGCCGGGCACCGGCATGTTCTGCGATGTCCGCGACGTGGCGCGTGCCCACATTGCTGCCGTTGATAAGGGTCGACTGGGCCTCAACTATTTTCTCGGTGGTGAGCCGATCCGTTTTCTCGATTTGATGCAACTGGCGGCCGAGCGCTTGCAGGTGCCTTGCCCTTCTCGCACGGTGCCGAAATCGCTGCTCTATTTGCTTGGCGCCAGCAAGGAACTGATCGCCAGCTTCACCGGCGAGGAGCCGGACATCACCCGCGAAAGTGCCCGCATCGTCTGTGGCCATGTGCGCTGCAACAGCGATGCGGCGATTCGTGATCTCGATTACCAAATTTCCCCGGCACAACAATTGGTCAACGACACCCTGAATTGGCTGCAACAGGAAAATCAACTGTAAATAACGCAAAAACCTCAAATTCATTAAGGCTTTTGCCACACATCCTCTTTTCCATCAGCGTCTACACTTGGGCAAGGACTAAAGGACGCTGTACCGATGGAATCTGCAACCGCGCACCCCAATCACCCGCCTGCTGCACTGAAGCGCGCCGGCTGGGTGGGCCTGCTCGTGTTTCTTGTACTGGCGATTCCAGTTACGCTGATCTGGCAGCGCATCAACAGCGACGCCATCCACGAACAGCAGCAACGCTTCGATGACCAGGTCGAATCGCTCGCTTCCACACTGGAAAATCAAATGCAGTTGTACGAGCTGATGCTGCGTGGCGTCGGCACGTTACTGCTGAACAGCGACGACGTACCACGGTCAATCTGGAATCGCGCCATTGAGCAACTGCATATCCAGAATCGCTATCCCGGCATTCAGGGTGTCGGTTGGGCACGCTATCTGTCACAACATGAGCGTGATAGCTTTGTTCAGCAGATGCGCACCAATCAACAGCCGGATTTCCGTTATTTCCCGGCAGGTGATCGGCCGCATTATTTATTGATTGAACATCTGGCTCCCGAAGATTGGCGCAATCAACGCGCACTCGGCTTCGATATGTATTCGGAAGTGGTGCGCCGCAATGCCATTGATGCCGCGATCGAAAGCGGCATGTCACGAATGTCCGGCCCGGTCATTCTGGTTCAGGAAACCGAACAGGATATCCAGACCGGTACACTGCTCTACGTGCCACTTTATCGGCCTATGCCCGATGCCGAACCCGATGCGACCAGCCGTCGTGCGCATTTTATCGGAACCGTTTACAGCCCGTTTCGGATGAGTGATTTTGTCCAGAATGTGCTCGGCGCCCAACTGCTGATGTACGAGCTGAAATTACTCGATCAACAATCGCCACAGTTCCCTTTGTTCAATTCGATCAGCGAGAACTACGACAGTCACTTTCAACACACCAGTTCGCTGCAGATTTTCGGTCGTCACTGGCAATTGCAGGCACGCAGTAGCCCTACCTACGATCAGGCCATGGCGCCAACCCGGAACTGGTATACGCTCAGCCTTGGTTTGTTCGCATCACTGCTCAGCGCCTTGCTGGTTGCCGGTTACCTGTACACGCGCGAGCGCGCTTTGCAAGCGGCCAGCCTCAACGCTGCTGCAGTTCGCGATCGGGAACAATTGTTTGTCAGTCTGCTGATGCAATCGCCGGTAGCAACAGCCATTGTCAACGAGCAGGAAAACATTGAGATTGCCAACACCCGGTTTGCCGATCTGTTGTCAACGCCAGCGCCGAACACAACACCAGACTGGTTGCAGCGTCTGCCGCTGGCTGATTATTTCCGGCAACTGCAGCTGAGTGGACCCGGACTGCTGGAAAAAAATCTGCGTATTGATCTGCCTGTTCGCGATCAGACTATCGCCGTTGAACTGAGTGTCGCCGGCTTGCAACATGGCAGCGGCCAAAAGCTGGTGCTGAGCTTCAGCGATCTGACTGAGCATATCGAAAGTGAGGAACGACTGAAGGAAATTATCGAAGCCTCGCCGAATGCCATTCTGCTGATCAATGAACAAGGATTGATTGAGTTGGTCAATCAACAGACCGAACAGCTGCTTGGCTATCGACGTGAACAACTGATCGGACAGACCGTCGATCAACTGGTGCCGGATTCCGTGCGACCACATCATCCGGATTTGCGCGCCCGTTATTTTCGGCAACCCGTACGCACCCACATCGGTGCCAACCGTGATCTGTACGCCAAGCACCAATCGGGTCGGTTGATCCCGGTCGAGATCGGTTTATCGGCGTTGACCAAGAGCGGTCGTCATCTGGTGCAGGCGGTGTTGGTCGATATCAGCGCCAGAAAGGACGCGACGCAGAAGTTGGAAAAGCAGGCCCAGGAACTGGAGGAACTCAATCGCTACAAATCCGAGTTTCTGGCCAATATGTCACACGAGCTGCGTACCCCACTGAACAGCATTTTGATTCTCAGCGATCAATTGCGCAGCAACAAGGAAAAAACGCTAAGCGAAAAACAGATTTTTCATGCCGATATCATTCATCGTGCCGGTCAGGACTTGCTGGCCTTGATTAACGATATTCTCGATCTGTCGAAAATCGAAGCCGGCAAGATGAGTCTGCAAAAATCACCGCACGACATTCGCGATCTGCTCGAGGAATTGCAGCATGCCCTGCAACCCTTAGCTGAAAGCCGGGGTTTGCTGCTGAATCTGAATATTGGCAAAGAAGTGCCGAGTACTGTGCTGACTGATCGGGCACGGCTGGCACAGATTCTGCGTAATCTGATTAGTAACGCTATCAAGTTTACCGAAAAGGGCCATGTCTCGGTCACCGTCATGCGCGGCATGATGGCAACACCGGGCTTCATGCCCAGCCTCGAGTTTCGGGTACTGGATACCGGCATCGGCATCGCACCGGAAAAGTTGCAGGAAGTATTTGGCGCCTTCAATCAGATTGATAGCGGTACCCAGCGAAAGTCGGGGGGCACCGGTTTGGGCTTGACCATTTCCCGACAGTTGGCACAGTTATTCGGCGGAGAAATTCTGGTTGAGAGCGTGCCGGGACAGGGTTCAGTTTTCACACTTCAAATACCATTGGAAACCGTTTCACCTCCGGAGCTGCAAAGCTCGGCCCGGCGCATCACCACCGCACGCGATCAACCCGCGATTCTTATTGTCGAAGATGACAGCTGCTTTGCCAGTGTGCTGTGCGAGTTTGCCGAACAGTATGGCTATCAGTGCGAACAAACCAGTGAAGGTAATGAAGCGTTGAAGCGCATCGGGCAACGGGTATATGCCGGCGTGCTTATCGACCTTTTATTACCGGACATTAGCGGCTGGCAGGTACTGCGTGCGCTACAAGCCAATCCAGCTTACCGTGACGTACCGGTGCAAATCATTTCCTGCCTGCCGGAACCGCACGACTGGTTTGATGAACGGGTAATATATTTATTGAAGCCGGTTGGTCGTGAGTCATTGCATCAATTGTTCAAACGAATTCGCGTCAGTAATAAGGCCGAGCAGCACAACGTGCTGTTGGTCGAAGACGTCGAATTGGAGCGAGAGCATTACGCCAGCTTGCTGCAAGAACTTGGCTTTGCTGTAGTTACTTGTGCTGATGCCGAACAAGCGCTCAACGCTTACCGCCAGCAACGCTTCGATGCCGTCATCATGGATTTGCGTCTGCCCGATGCATCCGGGTATGAGCTACTGCAGCAAATGAATGAGCTGCGCTCACTCGACGATACTGCCTTGGTGATTAACACCGGAGCCGATCTGAGCGCTGAGGAGTTAAGCGGTTTGCGAGAACTTGCGGCGTTGATCGTACATAAAGCAGGAACCGATACGGAAAATTTGAAGAAGGCGTTACGCCGCTTTTTTACCGACATCAACAACGAACCAGAAAGCAAACCGCCGAAAACGACGCTACAACCTATTGCCCCTCACATTACCGGTGCCGCGGACTCGCCTTCGATGCCAAAAGTGCTGATTGTTGACGACGATGCCCGCAATATCATTTCACTGGAGGCGATGCTGAGTGACTATCAATTGCGGCTGTTGTCGGTGAACAGCGGTGTCGATGCCTTGCGGCTGCTGGTGCATCAGCATATCGATCTGATCCTGATGGATATTGCGATGGCTGGCATGGACGGCTACGCGACGATTGAAGCAATCAAAGCCCAGAAATTATCGAGTGCCCGCATCATCGCTTTGACGGCTCATGCCATGAAAGGAGATCGCGAACGCTGTATTGAGGCGGGTGCCGATGATTACCTGGCGAAGCCAGTCAATCGTCGACTGCTGACCGATACCATGCGTCGATACATCGCCGTCGAACGATCTTCCGAGAGGACAGGGAAAACGGATGCAAGAGTGGATTAGTGAAGAGCCTGCCCGCATTTTGCTGGTGGATGACAATTACGGCAATCTGGTCAGCCTGTCGGCGATTCTGGAACAGGACAAAGTCGAATTGCTGACGGCACAATCGGCCGATCACGGTTTACGACTGATGCGCGATCATGATGTCGATATCGCGTTACTCGATGTCAACATGCCCGGCAAAAGCGGCCTGGAAATGGCTCGTGAAATGGCCGAGGACGAACGACTGGCTGAGGTACCGATACTGTTTGTCACCGGTCAGGATCATGACGTCGATACCATGCGTCAGGGTTACGAAGCCGGTGCCTGGGATTACATAAAAAAACCGATCGACAGCCATACCCTGAAACGCAAAGTGCAATCGTATTTAACGCATGTGCGCTATCGTCGAGCCTTGAAACAAGCCAATGCCGAATTGCAGACCGCACGGGCCTACTATCAAACGGTATTGCAAACCACCGCCGAAGGTATTGTCGTCGTCGATCAACGCGGCTATTTGGAATTCATTAATGACGCGATGTGCCGACTGCTACGCAGCCATTCGGCACAATTGCTTGGCGCCAATCTGTTTCAGTTTGTCGATGAGGAACCGGGCAGCCATGGCGATCTGGAACAGTTTCGCGCCGCCATCGAACAAGGACGTGGTTTTCAAAGCCATGAATTGCGGCTGAAG
Organism: Permianibacter aggregans; assembly: GCF_009756665.1. Taxonomy (GTDB): domain Bacteria; phylum Pseudomonadota; class Gammaproteobacteria; order Enterobacterales; family Permianibacteraceae; genus Permianibacter; species Permianibacter aggregans. Next base: position 2,373,018 of record NZ_CP037953.1, on the reverse strand, counting down.
ATTCGCGATGAGCATCGCATTCCGATTGCGCTGTCCTGCAATCCATTGCCAGAGCCACGGCGCGGTGCGGTCGTCAGCATTCTTGATGTATCGATTCTGAAATATATGCAATCACAGCTGGAAAAGCAGGCGATTACCGATCCATTGACCGGCACACTGAATCGTCGCGGCTTGATGCAAGCAATCGATGTCGCGCTGGCGCGGGCACAGCGCAATGAGCAGCGACTGGCGCTATTCTATATGGATCTCGATGGCTTCAAGCGCGTCAATGATTCCTTTGGCCATGAAGTTGGCGATGAACTGTTGAAACGTATTGCCCAGCAGCTGCGCTTGCATATTCGCCCTTACGATACGCTGGCGCGTTTGGGCGGTGATGAATTTGTCGCGCTGATGGAAAGCGTCGATAACATTGAACAGATCGCCAAGACTGCGGAGAAATTGCTGGAGATCGTTTCACAGCCGCAAGTGCTGAAAGGCGTTAACGTCAACGTCGGCGTCAGCATTGGCATTGCCTGTTATCCGGAATGCGGCAATTCCGTCAGCGCCATGGTGCAGTCGGCCGATATGGCGATGTATCAGGCGAAGAGCGAAGGCAAGAGGCAATACCGATTCTTCAGCCCGGAGATGAACGGGCGCGCCCGTGCCCGCTTGATGCTGGAAAGCAATGTCCGGAAGGCCGTCAGCGAAAAAGAATTGCGACTTTATTACCAGCCGCAGATCTATCTGGACAGCGGCCGTCTGCGTGGCTTTGAGGCGCTGATGCGTTGGCAGCAACCACAGGCCGGATTGATTCAGCCGTCGCTGTTTATTCCGATTCTGGAAGAAACCGGATTGATTCATGCCATTGGGCCATGGCTGCATGAAAGTGCCGCGCACCAGTTTCGTCAATGGCGTAGCCAGCACCATGAAACGTTTGTCATGAGCTTGAATGTCAGCGCCTTGCAGTTCGGCTCAGCAAAACTGATTGATGAGCTGCAACGAGTTCTGGAGCTGACAGGTATCGATGAACCCTGGCTGGAAATTGAAGTGACTGAGTCGGCGCTGATTGATAATGTCGAATTTGCCCAACAACAATTGCAGCAATTGCGTGATCTGGGCGTACGCATCGCCATTGATGATTTCGGCACCGGTTATTCGTCATTGGCGTATTTGCGTGAACTACCAATCGATACCGTCAAGATCGACCGCTCATTCACAGCCAGCATGTTTGAATCAAACAAGGATGCGGTGATCGTGCAAACCATTGTTGAACTCGGCAGGCGTTTGCAAATGGAAGTCGTCGCCGAGGGCGTGGAAACCGAAGCGCAATTGCAATGGCTGCGTGAGCTCGGTTGCGACATTGCTCAGGGCTACTGGTTTTCGCGACCGCAGCCGCCGGAAGAGTTTCCATTCCCTTATGGACCATTCCGGCTACCCGCGTCCACGGCGACAGAGTGAGCGCTTGCGCCATTGCCTCGGTCGGCAGCGAAGGCAATTTGCCGACAAGCGGCAGATGACGTCGCGACTTTCGATGCTATAGTCCGATCCGGCTCGAACGGTTCGCATCCGTTTGGGCGCTGGCTCAGGCAAGGATTGACCGCACCATTACGAGGAGGGACTCTCATGTCATTGCTTCCACCGATTTTGCTACGCCGCTTGGCGCCAAGGAAGCGCCTGTTTCCGACGCTGTTTCTTTCCACCGGGTTGGCACTGTTTGCCTCGTCAGCCGCTGCAGCGGAGCTCCATTGCGAGCAACTGCTGACCCCGGCCGACCTCCACAACGCTCTCGGCGAAAAAGCCCGGGCGATCGTTTCCAAGCCAAGTGGCGTGGTGCAGGAAACTGGGGGCCGCTGCAGCCGCCTGTTTGCCATGGGGCAGTTCGACCGCTTCAGTGATGAATTGATCCTGATGGTCAGCCCTGCCAATAGTGTTGACAGCGCCAAAGCGACGGTCGAGCGGATGGCAAACGACGCCAAGAAATACTTCGGCTTCTCACGCCCGGCAATTGGCGATAACGCCGTGCATTACCGTCGGCTGGATCCGCTGAATGATGCCCGCATGGGCATGCATATCCATTTCAGTGTCGGCAAGTACGTCGTCGAACTCACCTATCACAATGTTGATGACGGCAAACGAAACAAATTTGTCATTGAATCAAAAGAACTGGAGCCACTTGCGACATTGCTGGCAAAGCGCTTGCGCTGATGCTTATCTGATAAACATTTCGCACGAAAAAAAGAAGGGACTGAGCATGAACATTGCCTGCCGCACACCATCAGTTGCAGCTGTATTTGTCTTGATCATAGGCTTGGCGAACGGGTTCACCACAATCGTTAACGCGGCCGAACCAGAAGGCTTCGATTTGGAAAAAGAAGCCAAGGCACTAAGATTGAAAAAGCACGAGCTTCCGGGTATTGAAGGTGCCCAATTCGCCGCGTTGAAAGGAAAAATCAAAACCAATCAGGCACGTATGATTCTACCCGGCTTACAGGTAACTCGACCGGTTGCCGTCACCGTGCAAGCCACGGAACCTTCGCAAGCGCTGGAACTGCAACTGGTGAAAACACGATGGCACAAACCCTTGGCTCGCTGTACGACGGATCAAAGCGGCCGTTGCACGTTGAAGTTTCGCACTCAAGGCGATTTGGGCATTGTTGTTCAGCAAGTGGGCAAAGAATCCCCCGGCTTTATTGTCGATGCCATCATTGGACCTAAAGTGATTGTGCCGCCCTCGCGTTCCATCATCGTGCCACGCTCAATGGATGAAGTACAAAGCACAGGTGGTTTTCCGCTGTGGCTCATCGTGCCGACAGTGCTCGCGCTCGGTATGGCGTTGTGGTGGTGGCGCCGAAAGCAGGACATTACGACTACCGCAGCGGTGCTTGTCGTTGCGCTCTCGATAGGATTTTCCGCGCCACCGGTCAGTGCCGAACCGGTACCTGGTGGCCCACCGATTTATCCGGACGAGTTGAGCTTTGATCAATTGATGGAGCAACTGAATCAAATGGGTGACGCCGGTGAGGATCTGCGGGGTCGCATGAAAGACATCGAAGGACTCGGCGATCTGGCCGAAAGCCTTTCCGATGTATTCGAGCGTTTTGGCAAAATCGCCGACGGGCTCGAACACCTGCAAACGATGCTTGGCCATTACGGTCATTTATCCCCTTCCGATAGCCAGTATCAGCCTGACCTGGATGAGCGCAGTCTGCCCGATATTCCCAGCGTTTGCGCGGCGACGCCGGCGTGCCAGGCGTGTTTTTCCAAAGCGCATGAAAAATTCATTGGTGATCGCTTGTTGCTGGAAGAGCTGCGCATTATTTATAGCTCGACCAAGGACTTCTCGAAGGCGGCATTGTCGTTCGGTGATTCGGCCTCCGGCGTTCATGGTGTATCGGGACTTGCATGGCAATCGGAGCGACGGAAAATTGAGAAATCGCTAAAGAACATGGATGACGCTTACGATCGAAAGTTCGAGGAGCTGATTGATCGCAGTCACGAAAGTTTGATGGCGATTGCCCGCTGCGAGGACGAGTATGGCATCAAGGATTGGTACAACCATTTTGGCTTCATGTATTTCGACTTTCTGAAAACCAAGTACAAACGGCCGGGAAACTGAAGGATGAAATTGCCAATTTTTTTAATCAGTGCAGTGTTACTTTGCTTTGCTGGTAGCCAGGCCAATGCGTTGGACACCGAGATGTTCTGCACCGGAAAGATCTACGGAAAAGGAAAGAAGGCCATTTGTTTACCCTTGGGTGAATTGTCGTTTGCTGACCAACTGGTGCACTTCTCGCCGGGAAAAAAAGCCTCAAAGGCGCCCTTTGATCAAGGGGCACAGGCCCTCGGCGAACCCAACTACAAGAATACCCGCTCGCCGGACTTCATCTCGCTCGGTTGCGACGGTGAGCTGGTCCTGCAGTTCACTGATAACGTGTTGGTCGACGTGCCGGGAATGGATCTGTATGTGTTTGAAGTTGGTCCGTTCGTTGAGAAAACGGCGCTTTTCATTTCACAAGATGGCGAACAATGGTTGCCGATCGGGACTATTGAAGGCTCTCGTTCGGACATTGATATTGCCCCGCTTGTGCCTGCTGGCGAGCGCTACAATTTTGTTCGCTTGGTCAACGCCGGCAAAAGCTGCGGCGGGCAACACAGCGGCGCTGATATTGATGCGGTCGCGGCGGTTGGCGCCGAGGTGCGCTTGTCGCTTAATAGCGCCGTGCTGTTTGATGTCGGCCAATCCGATTTGAAGCCTGAAGCAGACCAGGAATTACAGCAATTGGCGAAAGCCTTGGCCTCGTACGGCGATAAAGCGGCCATTACCATTGAAGGCCACACTGACAGCACCGGCAGCGAAGCGGACAACCTGAAGTTGTCGCAAGCAAGAGCCGAGGCCGTTCGAATATATCTGGTCACCAAAACGGGCACGGACGGTGACCGTTTGAGCACCAAGGGCTACGGCGAGAAACGACCGGTGGCGAGCAATGATGATGAGCAAGGCCGCGCCTTGAATCGCCGTGTCGATGTTCTGGTGGCGCCAAAACGATGACCGTCGTGCATAAGGCGCTAAAGCACTTCTTGTGGTCGCTGCTGTTCGGTGTCTCGGCATCGGTGACGTTTGCCGATGGCATGGCACCGGAATATCAAAGCATGTGTCAGGACTGTCATGGCACGACGACTACGCCGGGTATTGCACCATCGCTGTTTGCCACAGCGCTTTCCGAGGCCGAGTTTCGCGACATCGTCCGTGGCGGTCGCCGGGCAATGCCAAACTTTCCTTCCGAAGCGATTTCCGATAACCGCTTGCGTGCACTTTATCAAGGCTTGAAAACGGCCGTAGCCAACGACGGTCCGGCCGACAGCACGCCACAGGAACCGTCCGGCAATCGCACCCGTCGCCCGACCACGCTACCGGGTCTGCGCGGTACCGCTGTTGATGCCGAAACGGCGCGACGCTTGGCCACTACGCATCGCTCGCCTGCCGATCTGTATCGACAGCAGTGTGAACGTTGTCATCGCGACCTCAATGGTCCGCTACCCGGCAGTCCTTTGGACCAACGCTACTTCATTCCTGAGCTGCGATTCATGTCGATGAACCAATCGGCGTTTATTCGGCTGGTGCAACAGGGCGCAGGACCGATGCCGGCGTTTCCGGATTTGACGGAGGCGCAACTGACTGAACTGTATCGATGGATAGGTAAGTTCGAACCGGCCACGCCGAATCAGGCCTGTCGAGCGGACAACATCCAGCAAACGCATCGTCGTTGGGGCCGGGAACTTTATCTGGCGCATTGCGCACGCTGTCACGGTGAAAGCGGACAAGGCTCATTCGGCTCTTCCGCCCGAATCGATACACCAGCGTTCAATCTACCTGTTCCGCTCGGCGTGATTTGGCAAAAAGCCAACGCCGGGCACAGCATTGCGCCCGCCTTGCCGTTTCTCTCGCACAGCGACAAGCGTCAAATTGCCGTTTATCTTCGGGAGATGAAAGGCTGGGAACGTTACTCACGAGAGGACACGCCGGCGACATTCAGGCAATTGAATGGCGAAGATTGTCAGCGCCAGCTTTGTACACGGTACGCCCATGCGGCCGATGAAAAAGTGCGTGCCAACAGCAATCCTGGTCTGCAACCCAATGCCGGCTCATTGGAGTGCGAGCAATATCAGCGTAAAAATCGCCGCAAGGGTCCTGCGGGACCGGGCAGCATTTATCCGGATTGTTGGGCACAACAAGAAGTGGATCAGTTTGAAGCGTTTTGCGAAGCCTATACGCCCGGCATTTCTTCGCGCTACCCCAAGCCTCCGGAAGTGCAGGCGGTGACCACCGCACAGGTTCAGGCCAACGCCCAATTGCGTCCCGTTTGGAGCAACGAGACCGCGAGCTTGACCTGTCGATTCCATGACTCGATGGGCGTGCACATCGCCACCCCCAATGCCGATGATCGACCCAACTGGCAAATCCGTTTGTACACCACGTTACATGACCGCGCTGAAGGTGAGGGGTGTTGGTGGAGCTCGCCGCAGCAAACGTTGGGTGAGGGCAATCCCCTGCCCGATGACAACCGACGTGATCGCATCACAGTGTTTGTACGACTGCCAGAGAACGGCACGGTACCCGCGCGAAAATATTGGTCGGGAAAGTTGGGGGTCGAGGATCTGGATCAACCTGATCACAGCCGGCCTGCCAACACCTTGGCGTTCTACCAAGCCTTGCGCGTGATGCATGCCAAATCAGGGGAATTCACGCTGACGGTTTATCGCAATGTTGAGCATGACCGCACACGCAAACCACGAGCTTGTTCGGCCTGTGGCAATTCGGAATTCAGCAATGAAAAATGGTCCACAGACAAATAGTTCGAGTATTGGGAGATTCCGGTAATGAATTGGACGGCATTATGGCTGGGTGCAGCGTTATCATTCGCAGCATTGCCACCCACCGAAGCAGCAACACCGACATTGAGTGAGCTCGAGCAACAGATGGTTGCACTCGACCAGCAAATTGCCACGGCCAAAGCGCAGAAGCAAAACGATAAGCTGAAGTCACTGCGCGAACAACGTACAGCGCTGCAACAGACTATCCGCGATGCCAGGAAGCAGCAAAAAGCAGCCGATAAGGCAGCGCAGGCCAACGCGAAAAAGGCGGCCGCGGAGAAGACTTGGGAAGGCTATGATCCACAACGACAGTTGTGTGCTGCGATCGAATATCATCGAACGGATTTGGTCGAGCGCGTACTGAAAGCCGGAACCGTCGACTTGCAAAAAGCTAACGATCACTGTTTTTTCCCGCTCGCTGATGCGGCCAATCGCGGGCATGCCGATATTGTCGAACTGTTGCTTCAACACCAATCGCCGCTCAGCATGCGTTTTCCGATGATGAACACGCTGATGAGTGCCATTGAGATCACCGCGTCGAGCAAAGAGGACCGCACCACCATTCTTGATCGATTAAAGCGTCAGGGGGCTGGGGTGCATGACAGCGTTGAGGCCTCGCTGCCATCAGCTGTCATCGCTGGAGGCGATACGCAAAGCGATCAATACTTGAAAGACCGATTCAATATCGACAAGGAATTGATGCAATCCGGCGGTAGTCTGGTGCGTGCTTTGAAAGACGGGCATGTCAACAACATTGCCTGGTTATTGAAAAACGGCGCGAACGCTGAAGAATCATCGCTCGGCAAAACGGCCTTGCAATACGCTATTGATAGTCGCGATGTAGAGAAAGTCAAACTCCTGGTCTCAGCTGGCGCCAACGTCAATCGTGCCAGCGCCAATTTCCAGTCTCCGCTGAGCTACGCCGAAGCACTTCACGACAAGGCCTCCAGCAAACGCAAAGAATCATACCGGCACATCATCGATTATTTGAAGTCCGTCGGAGCCACGTACTCGGAGAAAGAACAAGGTAGATGAAAAAAGGGGCGATACCATCGCCCCTTTTCTTTTTTAGTTTTGATACGGGGTATTCTCGGCGAAGTACTCGTGGTTATCGGCGTTATCAAGTGCCCGGGTCGGATTGGTCCGCGCCAGATTCTTTGCTGCACTTTGACCGTAAGCGTGATCATCGGTTGCTGCCACGACATTGAAATGGCTCAATTCATGAACAATGGTACCGCCTTTGGAATCGGTACCAGACAGCGGCGCGCTCCAGAACGCATTGCACAAGTACACTTTGTAAGGCTGTGTTGGATAAACGTAGGCATAAGCGCTGCTGGTGCAGCCACAATCGAACACCACGTTCTGATTGAGCATCGCACTATAAATTTTGCTGAAATGAGAACGCGCGGTGCTCCAGCGGGACGAGGTGTAACTGCCGAACCATGTCGTATAGCGCGCACCAACGGTGCTGCCATTCAGGTAGTTCAGCGAATTACTGGCCATCGATTTCGAGGTGTTGAAGGCGCTGCTTATCGTCGACCGGCGCGAGCTGCTGCAGTTGCTGCTGTAACTGACGCCTTGAATGCCGATGGCATTGGCGATGCTTTCTTCCCGCTTCAATTGCTGCTCAACCTGTGATTGCAAAGAACCTTCGATCCACAAATGCACAGTATTGCTGTTGGCAACGCTGACCTCGGCTTCGGCCATCTCCATTTTGCCGTTCAAGCTGCGCGCCGCTTTGCTCTCGGCAAAATGCGGCTGATACGAAAACGTGTAGGTGCCGGTGGCTGTCAGATCGAATTGGGTACTGAGCTCGATGGGGCGACTGATCGATTGCCCCGAGGCCAAAGGCAGATAGTCTTTGTCAGTCGGTGCGCCGCGTTTGTAATGCTTGCCGAGATAAAGCACCGGCTTGCCATCGCGACTGACCTCAAAGAAAGAGGCCTCATCGGTTTCGCCGGGAATTTGCCATTTCAACAGGCGTACAGGGCGAGCGCCATCGTTGCGAATGGTGACGACAAACTCGGCATCATCCGAGGCTTTCAGCGCTGGCTTAACTGATTGCAACTCAATGGTGAGTGCGGCATGGCTTAACTGGCTGAACAGCAAGACGGCCGCCAGCGCACCGGCGCGTGGCGCCAGAGTGGATTTACACATAGAGATTTCTCCGTATTAAGGGCCTGTTTACCTTTGCCACGCCACAGCGTTGCCGCCCGTAGCGCATTGCGGCGTCATTCGTCGCTCATGTACGTCAAGTACACTGCCCTCCTCATTCCTGCGCCCCACAGGGAAGTGGGAAGTGTCGCAAGCGCGTCAGGAACGCCCGCGACCACTGCGCAACGGGCGGCTCCGTCGCTGCGGTGTGGCAAAGGTAAACAGGCCCTGCGTTTATTGTCGTTTGCCAGCCGACTCCCTCAACAGCTAGCCAGCAGAGATATGCGCCCGAACACGATGGCTCGTCAATTGGGTCAAATGGATTTTTTTGCTTTTGTGTATCAGCCGTCAGATTGGCCGTGACAAAACGCTACAGAGCACTCGACGCTAGATACAGAACTCATACATGGACGATACAAAGTGAAACAACAACGCCGGCATTGCCGGCGTTGTTGTTTCACTCCTCGCTCAGACAAATTGCGGACAGATATCCGGAAAAACCGAGAACATGCCACGCGGACAATTGCGCGTCAGGGTATGGAACTGTTGTTGAGATAATTGGATCACTTGTTGCTGATCACCCGCTTCGAGATAAAGCTGAGGTTTATGACAAAGCTGCTCATCGATCAATGTTTCAATCTGGTAAGCATGACCAAATGCCGGAATCGCGCCAGGCGTGCAATCGAAAAAAATCCGGCTGATTTCACTTTCATCGGCCAAGCGGAACTGACGATGACTATGTTTGTTGACGTGATAGAGACTGAGCATGCGGTCTGCTGGAATCATCACCAGCAAGAATTGATTTTGTAAATCAACCAGCAACACCGATTTGATCATCTGACTCGGCGGCACATGCGAAGCAATTGCTTTTGAATAGCTGCCGCTGCGGGCCGGATGTTTGAACACGTCGTACTGCACGCCGTGCTGATGCAGAAAACTCTGAACTGATTGTGCAATCATGCTCGACTCCCAGAAAAAGCCAACTGCAAGCAGAATAGTTTATGGGGGTCGAGCGTGACAGCGGCATGACAATCGCCACTGTATAGCGAATTATTCTAGTGCTTTGGTTTTTTGGTCTTATTCGGTAAGTAAAATTAATACGCTGTTACCGACTCTGTCCCTAACCGGGATCAGAGTTTCGGAATCTTGACTGTGCTGATCATCAAGGAACCCGACAGCGCATACATCAATACCAACGGGTGAAAACGGGCCGGGCCGATTTGATAGGTGCCGAACCACAGTTGCTCGCCGATGTCGCCCATGACAATGGCAATGACCATGACGGCAACCAGAATCGTGCTGGTAGGAATCGGTGTGCCTTCGAAGTACTTGACCTTGCCAGCTGTGTCCGACATCGACTCAGCGGTGATGTTGTAACGCGCCAGACGGCTGACACCGCAACCAACGAACGCCACCAGCACCGCCATGTCCCACAGCCCTTGCATGCCACAGGCGTAGGCGAATGTTGCCGGCGCAACGCCAAAGGAAATCACATCAGCCAATGAATCAAGCTCACGACCCATCGCTGAGGACTGCTGACGCCAGCGGGCAATACGGCCATCGAAAATATCGAAAATCAACGCCAGCGGTGTAAACGCTGCCGCGAAATACAGGAAACGCACATCCTGTTCCTGCAGATAGGCCATCGACAGGAAAATCGTGATCATGCCGCTGAACGCATTGCCCATCGTGAACCAGTCAGCGAGGTGAAAGTCGCGAATCATCGCGAAGCGGCGCGGTTTTTCCATGGTGTGTCCTGTCAGACCGGGATTCGGTTGTTGTTTGCGGACAATGGTGCCAGACGAGCCGGCCAACGACAATCGACGACATAAAAAAAGGCTGCCGAAGCAGCCTTTTTCTGTCAGCACAGTTATTTGATCTGCGGCTTCAACTCGCCTTTGGCATAGCGCGTGGTCATCGCGTCCAGGCTCAGCGGTTTGATTTTCGAGGCTTGGCCGGCGCAATTGAATTGCTCGTAGCGCTCTTTGCAAATCGCCATCATCGCCTTGGTCGATTCGGCCAGGAATTTGCGCGGATCGAATTCCTTCGGATTCTTGGCCAGGAAACGACGCACCGCACCGGTCGAGGCCAGACGCAAATCGGTGTCGATATTGACCTTGCGCACACCGTGCTTGATCGCTTCCTGAATTTCGCTGACTGGCACACCGTAGGTTTCGCCCAAATCACCGCCGTACTCGTTGATGATTTTCAGCCAGTCCTGCGGCACCGATGAAGAACCGTGCATGACCAAATGCGTGTTCGGGATACGGGCGTGAATTTCTTTGACACGGCCGATGGCCAGAATGTCACCTGTCGGCGGACGCGAGAATTTGTAGGCGCCATGCGAGGTGCCAATGGCGATCGCCAGCGCATCAACATGGGTGTCACGAACGAACTGCGCCGCTTCTTCCGGATCGGTCAGCAACTGAGAATGATCGAGCACGCCTTCAGCGCCAACACCATCTTCTTCGCCGGCCATGCCGGTTTCCAAAGAACCCAGGCAACCGATTTCACCTTCGACGGAAACGCCGCAAGCGTGGGCAAAATCGGTGACGGTTTTCGTTACCCGCACGTTGTAGTCGTAATCGGTTGGGGTTTTGCCGTCTTCACCGAGCGAGCCGTCCATCATGACCGAGGAAAAGCCCATTTGAATCGAGCGCTGGCACACCGCTGGCGAAACGCCATGATCCTGATGCATACAAACCGGAATATGCGGGAATTCTTCAATCGCGGCCAGAATCAAATGGCGCAGGAACGCCGCGCCAGCATATTTGCGGGCACCGGCCGAGGCCTGAATGATCACCGGCGCATCGACGGCATTGGCCGCTTCCATAACCGCGCGCATTTGCTCCAGGTTATTGACGTTAAATGCCGGTACACCGTACTGATGTTCGGCCGCGTGATCGAGCAGCTGCCTTAAGGTAATCAATGCCATGATTTTTTACTCCGTTTAACTTATTTCGCTCGTTCAACCAGGATGGCAATTGCCGGTAATTCCTTGCCTTCAAGGAACTCCAGAAACGCACCACCGCCGGTGGAAATGTAACTCATTTGTTCGCCGATACCATACTTCTCGATGGCAGCCAGCGTGTCACCACCGCCAGCCAGTGAGAACGCATCGGATTTGGCAATCGCCAGACTCAGGGCCTTGGTGCCTTCGCCGAATTGATCGAATTCAAAAACACCAACCGGACCGTTCCAGACGACGGTGCCGGCCTTGTTCAACAACTCGGCGAACATCGCTTGGGTTTTCGGGCCGATATCGAAGATCATCTCATCTTCGGCAACCTCTTTCGCCGCTTTGACCACAGCCGGTTCATTGGCGTCGAATTTCTTGCCGACGACGACATCGACCGGAATCGGAATATCGGCGCCGCGTGCTTTCGCCTGCGCGATCAGAGTTTTCGCTTGTTCAACCAGATCGGCTTCATAAAGCGATTTGCCGACCGGTAAGCCAGCAGCGGCCATGAAGGTGTTGGCGATGCCGCCACCGACGATCAGCTGATCAACTTTCTGTGCCAGTGATTCCAGAATCGTCAGCTTGGTCGAGACTTTCGAACCACCGACAATCGCGACCAAAGGACGCTTCGGTGCGTGCAGCGCCTTGCTGAGTGCATCGATTTCCGCCGCCATCAGCGGGCCTGCGCAGGCAATCTTGGCGAACTTGGCAACGCCATGAGTCGAGGCTTCAGCGCGGTGAGCGGTACCGAAGGCATCGCCGACATAAACATCGCAAAGCGCCGCGTATTTCTTGGCGAGCTCATCGCTGTTTTTCTTTTCGCCGACATTGCAGCGGACGTTTTCCAGAAAAACGACTTCGCCCTCAGCGATATCAAGACCATTCAGGTAATCGTTCGACAAACGCACTTTGCTGTTCAGCCGTTGGGCAAACCATTCCACGACTGGTGCCAAGGAATCTTCTGGCTTCAGCTCGCCTTCAGTCGGACGACCAAGGTGCGAACAGACCATGACTTTCGCGCCTTTTTCCAGCGCCAGCTTGATGGTCGGCAGTGAAGCTTCCAGGCGCACCGCCGAAGTGATTTTGCCATCCTGAATCGGCGTATTCAGATCTTCACGGATCAGCACGCGTTTACCGCGCAAATCCAGATCGGCCATTTTGATTACGTTCATGTCATCTTCCGTATGTTCTGCAGAACACGCATCATCGCGTGCAATGTGTCGCCAAACTTATTTTTTCAACCACTTGACTACATGCCAACCGGCAAAGCCAACAAACAACACACAGCTCAGGGTCTGAACCACGACTACCCAATTGGTATCCATATTTCTTTTTCCGTTCCTGGTCGACCGCTTGTTGTCCGCTTCGCGGACCTGGGTTACGCCGCTACGCGGCTAACCCAGGCTACGGCTTTTTATTTCGCATTCATCATGGCGATGGCGGTATCGAGCATACGGTTGGAGAACCCCCACTCGTTGTCGTACCAGGCCAGCACCTTGACCATGCGGCCATTCACTTTCGTTTGCGTGGCATCGAAAATCGACGAGAACGGCGTGTGGTTGAAATCGATCGAGACCAGCGGTTCGTCGTTGTAGGCCAATACACCTTTCATCGCGCCTTCGCTGGCGGCTCGAAGCGCGGCGTTGATTTCTTCTTTGGTGCAATCGCGCTTGGCGATAAACGACAGATCAACGACCGAGACGTTGGCGGTCGGCACACGCACCGCGAAGCCATCCAGCTTGCCATTCAGTTCCGGCAGCACCAGACCGACGGCTTTGGCGGCACCGGTTTTGGTCGGGATCATGTTCATCGCGGCAGCGCGGGCGCGGCGCAGATCCTTGTGATGGCCATCAACGATGTTCTGGTCGTTGGTGTAAGCGTGAATCGTTGTCATCAAACCGTTTTCGATGCCAACGGTGTCATGCAACACTTTCGCCACCGGTGCCAGGCAGTTGGTGGTGCAGGAGGCGTTGGAGATCACTGTCATGTTCTTGGTGATCAAGTCATGGTTGACGCCGTAGACGACGGTGGCATCGACATCTTCACCGCCAGGGGCGGAGATCAACACTTTCTTCGCGCCGCCAGCAAAGTGGGCACTGGCCGCTTCTTTGGTGGTGAATTTACCCGTGCACTCGAACACGACATCGACTTCGGCCTCGGCCCATTTCAGGTTGGCCGGGTTGCGATCGGCAAATACCCGAATACGATCGCCGTTGATGTAAATATTGCCTTCGTCATAGGTTACTTCGGCGTTGAAGCGGCCGTGTACCGAATCGAAACGGGTGAAGAACGCTTCGTCCTTGATCGGATGCGAGGTGTTGATCGCGGTAACGATGATTTCATCGCGACGGGCGTGTTCGTAAATGGCGCGCAACACGGTGCGTCCGATGCGACCGTAACCGTTGATACCGACTTTGATAGGCATTACATACTCCTTGGGGGGTAAGAGTAGGGTTTACAAAAAAACGGCGCCAGAGTCACCGGCGCCGTAGTCTTCATTTCAATAGTTCGTTGGCGGTGCTGACGATGTTCTCGACAGTAAAGCCGAAATGCTTGAACAGCGCGCCGCCCGGTGCACTTTCACCGAAACTTTGCATACCGATGACACGGCCATCGAGACCGACATACTTGAACCAGAAGTCGGTGTGACCGGCTTCAATGGCGATGCGTTTACGCACGCTGCTCGGCAATACCGATTCGCGATATTCATCACTTTGCGCATCAAAAACATTGCTCGACGGCATCGACACGACGCGAACATTTTTACCTTGTTCACGCAGCGCTTTGGCGGCATCCATGGCCAGCGACACTTCCGAACCGGTCGCGATCAGAATCAGTTCCGGTGTGCCGTTGCTGTCGGACAACACATAAGCGCCTTGGGCGATCTCGGCGATTTGCGTTTCGTTGCGCTGTTGATGCGGCAGGTTCTGACGCGAGAACACCAGCGCGCTCGGGCCTTGTTTGTTTTTCACGGCCGCGAACCAGGCAACGGCCGATTCAACGGCATCGGCCGGGCGCCAGACGGTCATGTTTGGCGTACCGCGTAAATTATTCAACTGCTCAATTGGCTGGTGGGTCGGGCCATCTTCACCAAGGCCAATCGAATCATGGGTGTAGACATAAATAACGCGCTGTTTCATCAGCGCCGACATGCGCACGGCGTTGCGGGCGTATTCCATGAAGATCAGGAAGGTGCCGCCGTAAGGGATGAAACCGCCATGCAGCGCGATGCCGTTCATGATCGCGCTCATGCCGAATTCACGGACACCGTAATACAGATAATTGCCATCGGCGTTTTCAGCGCTGATGCCTTTTGTGCCTTTCCAAATGGTCAAATTGGAACCAGCCAAATCAGCGGAACCGCCGAGCAATTCCGGCAGTGCCGGCGCCAGCGCGTTGATCGAGTTTTCCGAGGCTTTACGCGAGGCAATGGTCGCGGCTTTCTCGTTGACCTCTTTGATATAAGCTTGCGCGTGCTCACTGAAATGCGCCGGCAATTCGCCTTCGATACGGCGCAGGAATTCATCAGCGAGTTCTGGATAGGCGGCACGATAGGCTTCAAAACGTTTTTGCCATTCGGCTTCCAACTTGGCGCCTTTTTCCTTGGCATTCCAGGCGGCATAAATTTCGTTTGGCACAACGAATGGCGCGTGCGGCCAGCCGAGTTTTTCCCGGGTACCGGCGATTTCGGCATCACCGAGCGGCGCGCCATGGCACTCTTCTTTGCCGGCTTTGGTTGGCGCGCCAAAACCGATCACGGTTTTGCAGCAAATCAACGTCGGACGATTGGTTTCTTTTTGTGCCGTTTCCAGCGCCATTTGAATTTCGACCGGATCATGGCCATTGACGTTCGGGATCACCTGCCAGCCGTACGCTTCAAAACGCTTGGGCGTGTCGTCGGTAAACCAGCCATGCACTTCACCGTCGATGGAAATGCCGTTGTCATCGTAGAACGCGATCAGCTTGCCGAGGCCGAGCGTGCCGGCCAGCGAGCACACTTCGTGGGAAATGCCTTCCATCAAACAACCGTCACCTAAAAACACGTAAGTGTGATGGTCGACGATGTTGTGATCACCTTTATTGAATTGCGCCGCCAAGGTTTTCTCAGCGATGGCCATGCCAACGGCATTGGCCAGACCCTGACCCAATGGACCGGTGGTCGTTTCAATACCGGGCGTGTAACCGTATTCCGGATGGCCCGGGGTTTTTGAATGCAGCTGACGGAAATTTTTCAGGTCGTCGATCGAGACGTCATAACCGCTCAGGTGCAGCAACGCGTATTGCAGCATCGAGCCATGACCATTGGAGATAATGAAGCGGTCGCGATCCGGCCATTTCGGGTTGTTCGGGTTGTGCTTGAGGTGATCGTTCCAGAGCACTTCGGCGATATCGGCCATGCCCATTGGCATGCCAGGGTGACCAGACTTGGCTTGTTGAACCGCGTCCATGGCCAGGGCACGAATGGCGTTAGCGTTCGTGAAACGAGCAGACATGCAGACTCCAAATAGCGATGAGGGAAGGCAGACAGCACCCGACCATCAGGGGGGATCTGGAGGGGGCCAAAATCAAGGGCGCGTATTGTCACCGAAACGCCCCCTTCAGGGCAAAGCTTGTGGCCAGTTTTTAAGCAGTTTTTTTCAGATTTTTTTGCCGCGCCGAAAGCTTGCACACCGACAACCCGGCGGCTGATATGCACCAGAAAATGCTGCTTTGCACCAGCTTGGTCCGACCATACATCTCGGATAAAGCGCTGATATTGCAGGCAAATTTCAGATTTGTATGAGTTCTGTATCAATGTGACGTAGTTCACATTTTGTTATTTCCGGCAGGAATATTGTCCGCGAGCCCCACGGAGGAACCCTGGCCAGTTCGGTTGTCGACCCGGTAGTCAGACGGTTGGAGGCGAGTCTGTTCTTGATTGGCGCTTGCCAGCGCTGCGGACCTCCGCCGTTTCTCGCGTTTTCACACGCGCTATTCCGGCAACTCGCGTTTCTGGCGAGCGAAGCCCGCAAGATCAAAAACAAAAAAATAATCTTTACGGAGAGTTCCAAACTATATGAAAACGTCAAAACATGGCGTGGCGCCGGCCTTGCTCGCGCTCTCAATCACTGCTGCCTGTGCCAGCTTGCCCCTGCACGCAGCGGAAATTCGCGGTGCGTCCGCGAAAAATGTGATCCCAGGTCAGTACATCGTCAAGTTCCGCGAGGACCGCATTCAGGCCGCCGGCCTGCTGGCCAATGCCTCGACGATGGCGATGGACATGAACCGCCGTTACGGTGCTCGCGTTGAACACACGATTAATCACGTGTTCAAAGGCGCCGTCATGGTCATGGATCTGGCGGCGGCCCAACGCCTGGCCAATGACCCGGATGTCGAGTACGTCGAAGCCGACCAGGTCATGAGCATCATTGCCACCCAGAACAACCCGACTTGGGGTCTGGATCGCATTGACCAGACCAACCTGCCGCTGTCCGGCACTTACACCTACCCAGGCAGCAGCGGTGTTCACGCTTACATCGTTGACACAGGCATCCGCGCTTCCCATAACGAGTTTTCCGGCCGCATGGGCAATGGCTACGACGCCATCGGTGACGGCAATGGCACCAATGACTGCCAAGGCCACGGCACCCACGTCGCCGGCACCGTAGGTGGCACCACCTACGGTGTCGCCAAAAACGTCACCCTGCATGCCGTGCGAGTGCTGGGCTGTAACGGTTCCGGTTCCAACTCTGGTGTTATCGCCGGTATGGACTGGGTCGCCGCCAATGCGATCAAACCGGCTGTCGCCAACATGAGCTTGGGTGGCGGTGCGTCGCAAGCCACTGACGATGCCGTAGCGCGCATGACCAATGCCGGTATCACCGTCGTCGTCGCTGCCGGCAACGACAACAGCAACGCCTGCAACTACTCGCCAGCACGTGCGCCAAGCGCCATCACCGTTGGTTCGACGACCAGCTCCGATGCCCGTTCCAGCTTCTCGAACTACGGCTCTTGCGTTGATATCTATGCCCCGGGTTCGAGCATTCTGTCGGCCGGCATTTCCTCGAACACCGCCACAGCAACGCTGTCCGGTACCTCGATGGCATCGCCACACGTCGCCGGCGCCGCCGCGCTGTATCTGGCACAGAACCCGAATGCCAGCGCCAGCTCGACCACCAGCGCTCTGGTTAACAACGCCAGCAGCAACAAGATTTCCGGTATTCCTTCCGGCGTCAACAAGCTGCTGAACACGACGTTCCTGAATGGCGGCACCACTCCGCCACCACCACCGCCTCCGCCGCCACCGCCGTCTGGCTCTTCGGAAACCGAGCCGAACAACAGCACCTCGGCCGCTAACCCGATTAGCGACGGCGTGACGATGAGCGGCAATATGGGCTCCAGTTCCGACAACGACTATTACAAACTGACGTTGCCGGCTGGTGGCACCCTGAGCGTAACGCTGACCCCGAACTCGAGCTCCGACTATGACTTGTATGTCTATAACTCGAATGGCTCGTTGATCGGTCGCAGCGAACGCGGCACCGGCCAGGTGGACACGGTTACCGTGACCAACACCGGCTCGTCGGCGTTTACCCGTTACATCCGCGTCAAGTACTACAGCGGCGGTACCGGCAGCAGCAACGGCACCTACACGGTGCGCGCGACCTGGTAAACCCAGTCGACAACAGAAAGGCCAGCAATGCTGGCCTTTCTGTTTGCCGGAAAAGCGCTTCAGGCGGCACGAGGTTTGTAGCAGTCGTAGAACTCACAGAGCCACACCGGCACCCGCGCTGCCGGCATCGGTTTCGCGTACCAATAGCCCTGAATCGAATCGGCGCCCATTTGCTGCAGCAAACGCAGGGTTTCCGGTAGTTCAACACCTTCGACGGTGAAGTGGATCTGCAGGGTTTTGGCAATCGCACACAGATGTGCCAACACGCCCTGACGCTTGCTGTCCTGCAGTAAATCCTGGACAAATCGACGGTCGCATTTGACGCCGTCAATCGGCAAGTCGATCAACGCTCCGAGCGATGAAAAGCCGGTGCCAAAATCGTCCATGACAACACTGACGCCGATCATTTTCAGCGTGCTCAGTGTTTCGGTCAGCCGCTCGGATTTGGCCATCAGCGCATGTTCGGTCAACTCCAGTTGCAGCCAACCCGGTTCGATCTGCAGCTCGCGTAGTTGCCGGCGCAGCCAAGCCAAAAAATCCTCGGCCAGCAACGTATCCGGGGTGATGTTGACCGAAACACCGGCGCAACCTAACGAACGGCTGACCCAGAGTGACGATTCTTCCAGCGCCCGACGCAGAATCTGACGATCGACGTGCTCGGTCAGCCCTTTGCGCTCGCAAGCCAGCAACACCAGGTCTGGCGGCAACGGCCCAAGCTCCGGGTCGCGCACCCGCAGCAGCGCCTCCAACCTTACCGATGGGGCGCTACCCGATTGGTCGACAATCGGCTGGTAATGCAAATGCAAGGAAGCCGGCGCCATCAGTCGCGGCAAACGCTCGGCAATCAGCGCCAGCTGCTGCTCCATCAATTGCGCGGGCGAACCCGGCATGCTGCGCACCATCAGCAGCGCCCGATTCAACAACTCCTGACGGGCCTGTTCGACTTGCATCGCACGGCTGAAATAGACCATCTGCAACACGATGAACACCGCCAGCACATAAGGCATGAAGCTGTTGTCGAAACCGTGTGGGCCACCAATCGCTATCGGCAATGACTGCATCAACAACCAATGCAAAGGCAAAATGGCAGTCGCGACCATGGCTTTTTCGGCCCAACCCAAGGGCTCGAATGAGGCGTTCATCGCCCGCAGCCGCGCCGAGCGATGGCGTAACGCCATGGACACCGCAATGATGCTGGCCAAGCTCATCGCCGCCAGGGTAAACGGCCAGTCGATTTGCTGGTGCCATTGGCCGAACGCCTGCAGCACAAACAGATGCGCACAGAACATGCCGACCGCCAGGCCACAGGCGGCACCGACCACCATCAATGGCCGACGCGTGCTGATCAGCGACGGGACGGTAAATCGCGCCGACAACACCATCAGCAGCCAGGCCACCAGCAGTGGTCCGGAATGAATATCAAGCGCGGCAAATGCCGGGTACATGAAAAAACCGGCGACATCGAGCGCCCAAACCAGGCTGCCGATGGCAAGCGAGGTATTGGCGAAGGTCGCAAAACGCTCTTTATGGTCAACGGCAATGCCGGCATGTTCGACCAGCCGCTGACAAAGATGCACGACCAGCAGCGCGAACAGCACGTAGCCAAGCGCCCAGAATGACAGTGGAAAAGCGACGGTGTTGGTCGATACCAGCGGCAAAGCGACCGTGGCCAGCAGAAAAACGACGTCGGGCAGCACAAAGACCTCGACAAAATTTAGATCACATGGCCAACACCAATACTTATGAGTGGCCTCAGATTTTTATGCATCTTAGTACTAAAGCGCTAACTGCGTCACAATTCACTTCTCTCATTTCTGGTCGCCCGTGGCTGACCGTCAGTGCCGCTCGAATGGCCTTTTGCAGGCATTTTTTCGATCATTTTCAGCAAATACCGACGCTATCGTCAGCAATAACAGATTTGTATAGGTTTGGTAGCTGTGTGACGCAGTTCACATTTTTCGATCTGAGCGCGGGCGTAATTTCCGACTCGCGCCGGCACCGTGGAGGGACTGCTGGAATACCCGCAGGATAAGCGGCAAAAGCGGCAGAACGGGCGCAAGAACAATTATCAAAAGCCTTATTCGGAACCGTCCGGTTCCTACGGAGACACTCCTTTTATGAAATCCATTCAACGTGGCTGCAAGCCCGCGCTTGTAGCCGTGGCCGTTGCCTGTGCCTGCTCTTCCGCCCTCGCCGACCGCATTCCGATGCGTGATCTGGAACCAGGTTTCGACCGTCCAGCCTTGGTCGCCAAACAAGGTGGCATGACTGACCGCATCATCGTCAAATACAAAGATGGCAGCCAGGCCGTCGGCAAAACCGGCCATATCCTGACCACCAAGCTGAGCCAAGCCAGCAGCTATGCCGGCCAACCGATGAAGCTGTGGCGCAAAATGCACAACGGCGCCCAAGTGCTGAAAATGAATGCCCGCATCAGCGAGCGCGAAGCAGCCAAGCTGGCCGCGCAATTGGCGCTGGACCCGGATGTCGAGTACGCCGAGCCGGACCGCATCATGAAGCCGTTCCTGACCCCGAACGACAGCCAATACAGCTCGCAATGGCATTATTTTGAGTCAACCGGAGGCTTGAACGCCCCGGCCGCCTGGGATATCACCAATGGTGCCGGCGTTGTCGTTGCCGTGCTCGATACCGGCTATCGCCCACATGCCGATTTGAACGCCAATCTGCTGGCCGGCTACGACATGATTTCCGATTCCTTTGTCGGTAATGACGGCAATGGTCGTGACAGCGATGCCCGCGATCCGGGTGACTGGATTCTGGCCAACGAGTGCGGTGGCACCCACGCCGCCCAGGACTCCAGCTGGCACGGTACCCATGTCGCCGGCACCATCGCCGCGGTCACCAATAATGGCAGCGGTGTCGCCGGTGTCGCTTACGGCGCGAAAGTGGTGCCGGTGCGGGTACTCGGTAAATGCGGCGGTTATACCTCCGATATCGCCGACGGCATTATCTGGGCATCGGGTGGCACCGTTTCCGGGGTACCGGCCAACGCCAACCCGGCGAAAGTGATCAACATGTCACTCGGTGGTTCCGGCGCTTGTGATACCACCACCCAAAACGCCATCAATAGCGCCCGTTCACGCGGCACCGTCGTCGTCATCGCCGCCGGTAACGACAATGCCAATGCCAACAACTTCAACCCGGGTAACTGCGCCGGCGTCATTAACGTTGCGGCGACCAATCGCAGCGGTGGTCGCGCCTACTACTCGAACTACGGCACCAGCGTTGACGTCGCTGCTCCTGGCGGTGCCCAGTCCAGCTTCAACGATGCCAATGGCGTATTGTCTACCTGGAACAGCGGCACGACCACGCCGGGCAGTGACAGTTACATCTATATGCAAGGTACTTCGATGGCGGCCCCGCATGTCGCTGGTGTCGCGGCGCTGATCGCCAAGGTCAAACCGACCGCCACGCCGGATGAAATCGAGTCGATTCTGAAAACCACGACCCGCACCTTCCCGGCCAGCTGCTCGGGCTGCGGCACCGGTATCGTCAATGCGCTGGCGGCCGTGCAGGCCGCTCAAGGCACTGGCGGTGGCGGCACGACGATCAATGAATCGGAGTCGAACAACACCACCAGCACCGCTGATCAGATCAGCACTTCGGGCACCACGGTCAATGGCAACATGGGTTCCAGCTCGGATACCGATTACTTCAAGCTGAGCCTGCCGGCCGGCAAGACGCTGACTGCGACACTGACGCCGAATGCCAGCTCCGACTATGACCTGATCGTCTACAACTCGAACGGCACCGAGATTGGCCGCAGCGAGAAAGGCACCGGCCAGGTCGATGCGGTCACCGTAACCAACACCGGTACTTCGACGTTCACCCGTTATGTCCGCGTCGTCTATTACAGCGGCGGTACTGGTAGCACCAACGGCAAGTACACACTGAAAACCACGTGGTAATTCAGCGCGATAGCGTCAGTTGTAAAGCCAATTGACACATGAAAAACGGGCGGCAACGCCCGTTTTTCTTTGCCAAAAATATAATTGGTAAAGCGGTCTCAAAGGAAGTGAGCACTCCATTACATTTGCTCCAACAGATTTGTATGAGTTCTGTATCAATGTGAACTGGTTCACATTTTTCAGCCAGGCTGGACCAGTACTTTCGGCCCTCGCCGTACGGAGGGACACTCGCGAGGGAGCACTCAAGATCAACGGAAGTGTCGTAGGGACCGGCGAAAAACCATAACAAGACGAGGCCGACCGACTTCGTCACGGAGAGATAAGAATCATATGTACAGTCTGAAAAAAGCCACGCGCCCTGCCCTGGCCGCGCTGGCAGTTACCCTGGCCCTGCAATCCACCGCCTTTGCCTTCAGTGTTGATGGCCGTCCGGCGCTGCGTTCGCTTGATGAGCGCACAATGGAGTTGCAGGCAAACAGCGTCATGGCTGCCCATCGCGTCCAACAAGGCATGCGTACCGACCGCTTGATCGTCAAATACAAAGACGGCGCCCAAGCCACTGGCAAAACCGGCCATCTGCTGACATCGAAATTGAACCAGGTCAGCGCCAACACCGGCCGCTCGATGAAACTCTGGCGCAAAATGCACAACGGCGCCCAGGTGTTGAAACTGGATCAGCGCCTGCCGGAATCGGAAGTGATGGCCATGGCCCGGCAAATTGCCCTGGACCCGGATGTTGAATACGCCGAGCCAGATCGCATCATGAAGCCGTTCCTGACCCCGAACGACAGCCAGTACAGCTCGCAATGGCATTATTTTGAAAGTACCGGCGGCCTGAATGTGCCGGGTGCTTGGGATATCACCAATGGCGCTGGCGCCGTTGTCGCGGTGCTCGATACTGGCTACCGTCCGCATGCCGATCTGAACGCCAACATCCTGCCCGGCTACGACATGATTTCCGATACCTTCGTCTCCAACGATGGTAACGGCCGCGATTCCGATGCCCGCGACCCGGGCGATGCCGTTGCTGCCAACGAATGCGGTGGCACCCACTCGGCACAGGATTCCTCCTGGCACGGTACCCATGTCGCTGGTACGGTCGCCGCCGTGACCAATAACGGTTCCGGTGTCGCTGGCGTCGCCTACGGCGCGAAAGTGGTGCCGGTGCGGGTACTCGGCAAATGCGGTGGCTACACCTCCGATATCGCCGACGGCATCATCTGGGCCTCTGGTGGCAGCGTTTCCGGTCTGCCGAGCAACGCCAACCCGGCGAAAGTGATCAACATGTCGCTGGGTGGTTCCGGTGCTTGTGATACCACGACGCAAAACGCCATCAACAGCGCCCGTTCGCGCGGCACCGTCGTCGTTATCGCCGCCGGTAACGACAACAGCAACGCCAACAACTTCAACCCGGGCAACTGCGCCGGTGTAGTCAACGTCGCCGCGACCAACCGCAGCGGCGGCCGTTCGTACTACTCGAACTACGGCACCAGCGTTGACGTCGCCGCCCCTGGCGGTGCCCAGTCCAGCTTCAACGATGCCAACGGCATCCTGTCGACCTGGAACAGCGGCACGACTGGGCCGAGCAGCGACAGCTACATCTTCATGCAAGGCACCTCGATGGCGGCTCCGCACGTCGCTGGTGTGGCCGCGCTGATCGCCGCGGTAAAACCGGCTGCGACCCCGGATGAAATCGAAAGCATCCTGAAAACCACGACCCGTTCGTTCCCGGCCAGCTGCTCCGGCTGCGGCACCGGTATCGTCAACGCGCTGGCTGCCGTCCAGGCCGCCCAAGGCGGTGGCGGTGGTGGCAACACGCTGAGCAATGGCGTGCCAGTCACCGGTTTGTCGGCCAGCACCGGCAGCGACGTCGTCTACACGATGGATGTGCCAAGCGGCGCCAGCAACCTGAACTTCGCCATCTCCGGCGGTACCGGCGATGCCGATCTGTACGTCAAATTCGGCTCAGCGCCGACCGACAGCAGCTATGACTGCCGTCCGTACAAAGGCGGTAATGCCGAAACCTGCAGCTTCGCGACGCCCAGCGCCGGCCAGTACTACGTCCGGGTCAAAGCCTATAGCAGCTTCTCCGGCGTCAGCCTGAGCGGCAACTACAGCACCGGCGGTGGTGGTGGTGGCGGCGGTAACGTCGCGGAAGTGGAATCGAACAACACCACTGGCACCGCGCAGCTAATCAGCAGCTCCGGCAGCACGGTCAATGGCACCATCGGCTCCAGCTCGGATACCGACTACTACAAACTGACGCTGCCAGCCGGCGCGACCCTGACCGCCAAGCTGACCCCGAACGCCAGCTCCGACTACGATCTGTATGTCTATAACTCCAATGGCACCCAGATCGGCAAGAGCGAGAACGGCACCGGTCAAGTTGATACCGTCTCGGTCAAAAATACCGGCAGCAGTGCCTACACTCGCTATGTCCGCGTGGTCCGCTACAGCGGCGCCACCGGCAGCAGCGGTACTTACACGCTGAATCTGACTTGGTAAGCTAACGCAGGTGAAAGAGAAACGGGCCCGATTGGGCCCGTTTTTTTTGCCCCATCTCCCCTATCTCTTTTCATTGCAACTTTTGTGGTGGCAACGACGCTACTGGCATCCGGGGCGGCAAGGACAACGTAAAACTGGCATTATGTGCGCCCTTTGGTTTTCCCGGATTTGTTGCGTTTATGCTCTGGTTTTCTGTTGCCGTCGTCGCGGGAATCGCGCTATTGGTCTGGAGTGCCGATCGTTTCGTCGACGGTGCCAGTGCCACGGCCAATCATCTCGGCTTGTCGTCATTATTTATCGGCATGGTGGTTATCGGCTTTGGCACCTCCGCCCCAGAGATGATTGTTTCCGCGCTGGCCGCGCTCGACGGCGCACCGGCGCTGGCTTTGGGCAACGCCTATGGCTCCAACATTGCCAATCTGGCGCTAATCCTTGGCTGTACCGCGGCAATGGCACCGATTGTTATGCAATCGCAAGTCGTACGCCGGGAAATCCCGGTATTGATTGCTGTCTCGTTTGCCTCGTTATTGCTGCTACTCGACAAAGAGCTGAGCCGCTACGACGCCATCCTGCTCCTGGGGGTTTTCGTTTCCTATGTCGTCTGGGCCTATACCTCAGCAAAAACCGGCGGTCGCGACGAGCTCGGCAAGGAAATCGAAAAGGAACTGCCGAGAATGAGCCTCGGTGGCGGCCTGTTTTGGCTGCTGATTGGCCTGGCTTTACTGATGGCCAGTTCCAAATTACTGGTCTGGGGTGCGGTCGGCATTGCCTCCGCGCTGGGTGTTTCCGATCTTGTTATCGGCCTGACCATACTAGCGGTTGGCACCTCACTGCCGGAACTGGCTTCGTCCATCATTGCCGCTCGCAAAAATGAACACGATATCGCGCTCGGCAACATCATCGGCTCAAACATGTTCAACACCTTGGCCGTGGTCGGTATTGCCGGTGCCATCAAGCCGGCAACCGTGCCGGCGGAGCTGTTGACCCGCGACATGCCAGTCATGTTGCTACTGACCTGCGGCTTGATTTTGCTGGCGGTGCGGGGTCGCAATCATCGGGAAATTTCGCGCGGCGAGGGTGGGATATTACTGGCCGCGTTTGCCGGCTACACCAGCTGGCTGTTGTTGACGTTGTAAGCGTCGGGTCAGCCTGCGATGTTCGAGTTTGCGCTGGCCATCGTGCTTGGCTTGGCGCTATTGGTCTGGAGCGCCGACAAATTCATCGAAGGGGCCAGTGCCACGGCCCGCCATCTCGGTCTGTCATTATTGTTCATCGGTATGGTCGTTATCGGCTTTGGCACTTCGGCGCCGGAAATGATTGTATCGGCGATGGCCGCCGCAGAAGGCGCCTCGGATCTGGCGCTCGGTAATGCCTATGGCTCCAATATCGTCAACCTGACCTTGATTCTCGGTGCCACGGCACTGACGATGCCGATTCGGGTCGAATCACCGCAAATCAGCAAGGAAATTCCTTTGTTGATTGCCGCCACCGTCATCTCGTTCCTGTTGTTACTCGACCGCCAGCTGCAACGCTTTGATGCGTTGATCTTGCTGAGCATATTTGTTGTCTATCTGGCCTGGGCCTATCGTTCTGCCCGCGTTATCCGTGGCGACGATTTGGCGCGCGAGATGGCGGTGGAAATTCCTGAACTGCGCCTGTCCTTCGCGCTGCTTTGGCTGGTGTTGGGATTGGTCCTGCTGCTGGCCAGCTCCCGGTTGCTGGTCTGGGGTGCCATCGGCCTGGCGGAACATTTTGGGGTTTCGGATTTGCTCATCGGGTTGACCATTGTTGCAGTCGGTACGGCACTGCCTGAATTGGCTTCATCGATTACCGCCGCACGCAAACACGAGCATGACATCGCTCTCGGGAATATCATTGGTTCAAACATTTTCAACACGCTGAGTGTCGTCGGCATTGCCGGCAGCATTCACCCAGACACCATACCGGAAGCGCTATTGTGGCGAGATTTCCCGGTCATGCTGACACTGACGGTCGGCTTGATACTGGTTATTCGGCGGTATCGACAACGACAACTGATCTCACGCATCGACGGCAGCGTGTTACTGCTGTTTTTTTTCAGTTACACGATATTCTTGTTTGTCAGCCAGTAAGTCATTGCGGGCGGCAGCTCAGCTTTTATTGAAGATTGTTCAGCGAGCCCGGTAAAGCCTGAGCACTTTCATCGTGTTGCCAACGGAGCAAATTCGTTGGCACGGGCTTGGTGCCAATCCTGCCGCCAATGCACCGGTAGATCGTCGTCGTTCAACAAGGCATCGGGTTTCAGGAAATCATAAAGCTCGGCAAAACTGTGCGCGCGCAAATCGCCGGTGCGTCGGAAGAATCGATCCGGCGTGATTTCATCGACATCCCGCACGCCCATCGCGATCATCAATTCGCGCAGACTTTCCATGCTGCCATGATGAAAGCGATATACCCGCTCGAACTTGTCATCGACATCCAGGCCGTAGTAAAGCTTCGGATTCTGCGTCGTGATGCCGGTCGGGCATTTATTGGTGTTGCAGCGGAGCGCCTGAATGCAACCGAGTGCAAACATCATCGCCCGCGCGCTGTTACACAAATCAGCACCAAGCGCCATCGCCCGCACCATATGAAAACCCGTCATCAGTTTGCCACTGGCGATGATCCGTACTTCCTTGCGTAAACCACTGCCAACCAGCGCGTTGTGCACAATATTCCAGGCATCACGGGCCGGCATGCCGACCGAGTTGGAGAACTCCAGTGGCGCCGCACCGGTACCCCCTTCACCACCATCAACCGTGATGAAATCCGGCACGATGCCGGTTTCACGCATCGCTTTACAAATCGACAGGACTTCCAGACGACGCCCGACACAAAGCTTGAAACCCACCGGTTTGCCGTTCGCCAGCTCGCGTAAACGGGCAATGAATTCCATCATCTGGATGGGCGTTTTGAATTCCTGATGACGCGGTGGACTCAAAACATCTTCGCCGACCGGTACACCGCGAATTTCAGCTAATTCCTCGGTGACTTTACAGGCCGGTAACATGCCGCCGTGACCGGGTTTGGCGCCCTGCGATAATTTCAGTTCGATCATTTTCACTTCATCGCGCGCCGATTGTTCGCGAAACTTTTCCGGATCGAAACCGCCAGTAGGAGTACGGCAACCAAAATAGGCGGTGCCGAGCTGCCAGATCAAATCACCGCCCTGCAGGTGGTACGGCGAGATGCCGCCTTCGCCAGTGTTATGAGCAAACTGACCTTTTTTTGCGCCCAGGTTCAATGCCTTGATCGCGTTCGGCGACAGCGCGCCGTAGCTCATGCCACTGACATTCAGCAGCGACGAGGAATACGGCTGCTTGCACTGCGAAGATCCGATGATCATTCTTGGCGCGGATTCAATTGGCGGCACATCGGTCAGCGCATGGGCGACCCATTCATAACCGGTTTGGTAGACATCGCGTTCGGTACCGAATGGTTTGGTTTCCAACGCGCCTTTGGCACGCTGATAAACGATCGAACGCATTTCCCGCTCGATCGGATGGGCATCGATATTCGATTCAACAAAGTACTGCTGGATTTCTGGTCGAATGCTTTCAAACCAGTAGCGAACATGACCAATGACAGGAAAATTGCGCAGCACCGTATGGGGTTTTTGCAGGGCATCATAGAAGCCAATACCGATCAACGGTGCGAGCACAATCAGTGACCAGAAAATCCCCGGCCAGAAATAGCCGATGCCGAGCAACAGCACCGCGATGATCGCGGTGATGCGATAAAACCAGATTCTTACCATGCAGGAAACTCCTTTCTCGGCGCCGCCTTGTTGATGCGCAATGACACACCGAATGGAAATCACTTTTACAAAGCGTTACCGATCGCTGCTCGCCACGCTGCAATGCCCATGCTGATAATGTCGGCAGTAAACAGAAATCTGCTGTATTAATGGAGAACAACATGATCCGATTAATTTGTGGCGCGTTACTGCTAATCACCGCGTCAACACTGAGCGCCGATGAGCAGATGATACCTGCCAACGAGTATAGCCTGCAGGTCAGCCGACAAGGCCAGGGCGAGCGTATCGTCGTGTTCGAAGCCGGTTTCGGCACACCCGGACAGGTGTGGCAGGGCGTGATCGGGCAACTCGGTGCAGGCTTTACTGCCATCAGCTATTCGCGCGCCGGTATCGGCAAATCTGGTGGCCAGGGAAAAGTGAAAACGATCGCTGAACACCTGCAGGATTTGCATCTGGTGATCGACTCGCAAGCGGCGAATCAGCCGGTGTTGTTGGTCGGGCACTCTTACGGTGGGTTGCTGGTCACCGAATACGCGCGCCAACATCCGGAGCGCGTACAGGCCATCGTGCTGGTTGATCCGGCAACAATGACCCAGCGTTTGGCGTTCAAAGCCACGGCTGCCGAACGCATCGCCGCCGACGATCAAAAGTTATTGTCGATGTTGCCACCGGCGATGGCCGCTGATTATCGCGCCTTGACGACGCAATTGGATGCTGCCGCGCCCTCGACAGTCGCATTGCCGGATGTGCCGCTGATGTTATTGACATCGACTCGTGTTGAGAGCGAGCCGTTTGTGTTCGAGGAAACGCGTGAAGGCAAAGCGATTTGGAAGCAACAGCACACGCATTTGTTCGCACAGTTCAATCGCGGTCAGCACCAGTTCTTTGCCGATGCCGGTCACAACATTCATCGTGAACAACCAGCAGCGGTCGCCGAAGCGATAGAAACCGCGGCAAACTGGGCGCGCGCCAAACCCTGATCAAGGTTCGTGTTCCGAAAGCCGGACAGCGTTCATTTGCCAGATAGTCAATGTTTGGGTTCCCGCTTCACGATCGGAAGAAAAGTGTAGCTCTGAACCATCTTCAATGGCGACGAATCGGTTCGTCGAAACCGGAAAATAGTTGTAGTGGGAACCGCGAGGTGTGTTCACTTGCAAATGGTCAGCAACGCGCGAAATCTGCAGATTGAAACCGTGCGGCTGCACCCGATACGTACCGGCAAATTGGTCAAGTTGTTCGGTGTTGAGTCGGGCTAGCGGTCTTTCCTTCGGAGCGAAATCTGGCCACTGATAGGTGGCCGCAGCGGCACGCACCACCTCACTAATCAATTCATGACCGCCATTGGCGTTGGCCATCACGACGATGCCTTTGCCCAGATACGGATAAACCACCAGATAGGAGCGAAAGCCGTGGGTCCAGCCGGAGTGATCAAAATGCAACGCCTGACCTTCGCCATGAACGCCAGCTCCCAAACCCATATTGCCGATTGCTGGTGTCAGGTGCGCACGCGCCATTTCGCTGCTCAGTAAAGCATTCGGCTTGCGCTTGACGGAATCGATAAGGGCGATCGCCAAATTCGCCAGATCAGATGGCGTGCTCCAGAGCCAGGCGGCCGCCAATTCCGGATAGATCCTGCCGCAATCCGGTACCGGTGCACCGTTGAATTCATGCCCGCAGGCCACCGGTAAACCATCCTGTGGTTGTAGCGACAACTGATAACTGCTGTGCCTCATGTTGGCCGCGTGCAGCACGTTTTCTTGCATGTAACGGGCAAACGATTGACCACTGATTTCTTCGATTAGCTGTTGGGTAACCTGATAGCCACCACCGGAATAGCGATATTCGATACCGGGCTCATGAATAACGCGAATCGGCGCGGAATTGGCCGGCGCGCGTCCCTCGAGAATCTGGCGCGCTGAAGGAAGGGTTGAATCTACAGCATAGCCCGCAAAACTTCGCACTGAGACCCCACCCTGGTGGGAAAGCAGCTGTTTTAACGTAACGTCGCTGTTGGCGCTGCCGTCAGCATTACGCAACGTCCAATTCTTCAGATACGTATTGACGCTTTGCTCCAGTTTTAGTGACTTTTGCTCGACTAGTTTTAGCGCTCCGATGGCGGTTACCCACTTGCTGATTGACGCTGCCTGAAACCGGGCTGAAGGCGTCAATGCTTGGTCGCCTTTTGCTGACGGGCTGCCGTAACTGTTTACCCATTCAACGGTGCCATCGTTTATTAACGCGATACTGACACCGGGCACTCGGTAACGACTCATGCGCTGTTGGATAGACCAGGGGTGGATCGGCTGATCCGCGAAGATGATGGCCGGCAACAGATGATTTTCCAATTTTTTTTGGTGCTGCGTCTTATCCGGTTTGTTTTCCGCCAACGCCGTGGTGGATACGACGCAGCTCAGGAATAGCGCGAGTGGAATCATTCTCTCGTTCATCAAGCCCTCCTCTCTGGCCAGGTTATTTGTCTACGCAAAGCCGTGTTTGTAGAAAAAACGCGCTATCGGCACGTTTTTCCGTTACGGTTCTACTACGACGTCAACTCATCCGCTCCGGTTTGAATGGAGTCGTTTCCCTGGCCATTTGTTCGAATTTTTTCATCGTGGAACGTACAGCTTGCCAACCATGGATTACCAATGCGTAAGCGCTTTACAGGCATGATTTCAATTGATTAACAGCATACATTTTTCTTTAGGCTATGCTTATATAGGCCGTACGCTGTTAATTCTCATCGGCGGACTGTTCGGCAAGCAGACATTTATTTCGACCGGCTCGCTTTGCAGCATACAGTGCACCATCGGCACGAGTAATCATCTGCATCAAACTACTATCGCTTTGATGCCATTCGGTAATACCAACACTGATTGATAGCCTGATTGATTGTTGATCAAAAACTAACGGCGTTGTTGCGACATCGACGCGAATTTGTTCGGCCACATGCAAGGCTTTTTCACTGTCAGTATTTGGCAGGGCGATGATGAATTCCTCTCCGCCATAGCGTGCCAGAACATCGGAAGCTCGCACCTGTTTCCGGGCTATGTCGGCAATGTGTACCAATGCCTTATCGCCAACCAGGTGACCGTGCAAGTCGTTAACTTGCTTGAAGCGATCGACATCGATCAACATCACACTCAATGGCGTCTGGTAGCGGCGGGCTACCTCGTATAACTGCTGAGTCAACGCAAAGAACTGGCGACGATTGCATAAACCGGTCAATTCATCAGTACGCGCCATTTTTTGTTCACGGGATAACACCTGCTGCAGCTCGTGATGAGCCGACTCAATCTCACTTTTTGCCTGTGATAGATGTTGTTCAGCCAGCTTGCGGCTGGTGATATCCTGATTGACGATGATGGCGCCGGTCACCACACCTTTGCTGTCGAGCAGTGGCAACGCCGAGTTCAGAATGATCTTTTCCGAACCATCAAAGCACTGAATTCGAATTTCCTCGTCGATCGATACTTCGCCGTTCCGAATGGCTCTGGACGCGGCCCATTCATCTGCCTGAATCGGTTTGCCGGTGTCGAGCCACCAGCCCTTGTATTCACCGAACTGCTCGGGTTTGACGAAGCGGGCACCGGCCCAGATAGCGATGCCGGCCGGATTACCTTCGACGATTTGACCCTGTTGGTCCATGATCCAGACGCCGACCGGCAAGACCTCCAATACCTTGTGTAGCAGCCGTTCAGCGAGGATATGTTGCAGTTCGGTTTGCTTGCGTTCGCTGATGTTCTCGTACAGCACCAGAAAATAGCGTTTTTCTTGATATTGAAAGCGATTGATCTGGGCTGAAAACCAGTGCGTTGTCGAGGCCGTCCGACAGGCTAAATCAAAGCGAAGTACTAGGTCGCTCCCTGCCAGAAATGTCTGCCATTGTTGCTCGAAACCGGGTTTTTCTTGCTGATCACCATTGAGCAGGACGTCGGCACACAGGGACAGGTATCGACTGCCAATCGAGCTGTCAGTGCTGATCCGCCCAGATTCCCGCATGAATCGATTCCATGCCGGGTTGGCGTAGCAAACGATGCCGGACTCATCCAGTACGGCAATCTGCGACGGCAAGGCCGTCAGCAGCGCTTCGGCAAGTTCAAGCGGCATAGGCAGTCGCTCCGTCGGTATCGGCCAAAGACCGATGCCGCTGATGTCAAAACGCCTGGACTACTAGCCTCCCGGCAATCGTCAGCCAAGGCGTTACCTTGCCACAATAAAACTTCTGAACGTACCGGTGGTGCTTTTTTGTTCAGCTCATCTTTTCCGGTTTGAAAGCCATCGTTTCCTTGGCCATTTGTTCGAACTTTTCGACGTCCGGAATTTGTATCGTTTGCCCAGCCATGAAGGCCCGCACTTTTGCCGTCGGGCTGTCGCCCTCAATGGCTTGCAGCAAGTCTGGCGTAACCCGGGTCAAGCGCGGAATGCCGCCGACGACGATGGCGACATGCGGCACTTCCGGGTCCCCGCTTGGCGTGTTCAGAATTGCGATACGCGACAAACGGGTCAGCTGCGGCGCTTCCTGACCGAGCATCACTTCCATCGAAATGGTTGGCACATGGCGACCGCGCCATTGCAGGTAGCCGAGCAGCCATTTCGGTGCGCCTGGTTTCGGTTTGTCGACGTTACCGAAATAGGCCACGACTTCCGCGACGCCAACATTGGGCAGCAGCACGCTGTCGCCGGCGGCGGGGATAAGCAAGGAATAAACTTCTTGGGCGGCGGCCATAA
Source organism: Permianibacter aggregans (assembly GCF_009756665.1). Taxonomy (GTDB): domain Bacteria; phylum Pseudomonadota; class Gammaproteobacteria; order Enterobacterales; family Permianibacteraceae; genus Permianibacter; species Permianibacter aggregans. Next base: position 2,339,965 of record NZ_CP037953.1, on the reverse strand, counting down.
TGTACTCCGGTGTTACGCGTGTTGAGTTTGGGTTTTCGATAAATAGCGCTTGGTCAATTTTTCTGCCAATTGTTCCGGCGTCGCCCGTAACGACACGATGCCGGTGGCATCGATGGCATCAGGCATGACAGCGCTGGCGCAGCTCTCGGCATCCTGTACCCAGATGTCGCCACCAGCCCGATGCATCGCTTCCGCACCGCTGACGCCATCTTCGCCCATGCCACTGAAAATAATCGCATGGCTTTGCGCAGGATGAGCGATGGCAACATCATGCAGCACATCGTTGATGCAGGGTGAATACGGCGGCGTCCAGCTATGCGGTGAATGCACCACCTGGGCACCGTCGAGGAACCATAAGCGTTTTTCCACCGGCGCCAGCAGTATCGTGCCGGGCTCGATCAGCCCCGGTCGCGACAGCACATCAACCCGGTAAAAAGGATTGGCGCCTTCAAGGATTTTGCCGAGCACTGGCAGGAAATGCGGGTCGATATGCTGGACCAGCAGGAAGCAGACCGGCAGTGGTTCATTGAGCGCCGCGAAAAAGCGCTTCAGCGCGGCCGGACCACCTAGCGAGGCACCAATGACCCACAGATCACAGGGCAGCGGCTCATGGGTGACTGGCTCCAGTTCCTCGAATTCGTCACCACCGGCAACGGCTTCCAGCATCGGTACGCTGAGCACTTCCGGGCTGACGGTCGGCAACTCGACAAGCTCCGGCTCACTCTGTTGCACCTCGAATTCGACCGCTGAGTCACCTGGCGCACTTATCTCCGGTGAGTCGATGTACAGTGTTTCAGCAGCATGAAGTTCTGGCTCGGCGATTGAGAGTTCGGACTCTGATATATCCGCCGACACGCTCTCGGCATCGAGCGGCTGCCATTCCAGCTCCGATAACGCCTCGGGTTCGACCGATTCAAATTCCACCGACTCAAACTCAACCGGCTCGAATTCTACCGGCTCAAACTCGACCGCCTCGGTATGCTCGCTACTGAGCACCGGTACTGCGTCATTTGCCGACTCCATTGACGTCGGGGCGAGCACCGGGATATCCGCTTCATCACGGAGCACGGTCGGACGCTCAGTCAAATCCGACGACGGCAGTTCCTCGAACTCCAGTTCCGGCTCGAACGGTAACTCCAGCTCCACTGGCGGTTCGTTGTCACCGCTGCCGTGTTCGACCTGATGCAGTTCGGATTTGGCCTTGGCCAACAATTCAGCCAATGAATCGGCTTTCATCGTGGCCGTTGCGGCGGGCGGCGTTGTCGTCAGGCCGCGGCCAATGACATCAGAGGCGCGACGGCCGAATTCCGATTTCAATTCGGTTTTCGCCTGCCGCAGCAGCTCGTCTATGGCGCTGACAGGCTTGTCCTGTGCTGGCGGAGGTTGCTTGGCTTCAGCCAGCCGTCGCGCCTGATCCGCTTCGGCATGACGCTCGGCCTCGACTCGGCGGGCTTCCACAGCGGCCTGTTCGGCTTCGGCTTTCTTTGCCTGCTCGGCCCGGCGATGGGCTTCCTGGCGCTCGATTTCCTGGCGCAGAAAAGCCTGACGTTCCGCTTCTCGCTCAGCCTCGCGCTGTTGTCTCTGGATTTCAGCCTGGCGTTCGGCTTCGGCCTGTTCGGCAGCGAGGCGGGCTTGTTCCGCCTGGCGCGCGGCTTCTCGCTCGGCAGCCAGACGTGCTTCTTCTTGCCGTTTCAATTCTTCCTGGCGCAGCGCTTCCAAGCGTTCGGCTTCGCGTTTCGCGGCTTCTTGCTGACGCTGGATTTCGGCTTGGCGCTCGGCCTCGGCTTTCTCGGCGGCAATCCGCGCTTCTTCGGCCTGGCGAGCGGCTTCGCGCGCCGCAGCTAGACGTGCATCTTCTTGCCGTTTCAATTCTTCCTGGCGCAAAGCTTCCTGGCGAGCCAGCTCGGCTATTCTCGCTTCTTCAGCCTTGCGCAATTGCTCTTGGCGCAGCACCTCCAATCTTTCGGCTTCGCGCCGGGCAGCCTCTTGCTGGCGCTGGATTTCGGCCTGGCGCTCGGCCTCGGCTTTTTCGGCAGCAAGGCGAGCTTCTTCGGCGCGGCGTGCGGCTTCTCGTTCTGCCGCGAGGCGCGCCTCTTCTTGCCGCTTTAATTCTGCTTGCCGTTCGGTCTCGGCCCGTTCTGCCGCGAGTCGTTTCGCTTCCTGTTGCTCGCGAATTTTGCGCTCGGCTTCCTCTCTTTCTTCTCTAGCGCGGCGCTCGGCTTGTTCTTTAGCGTTGCGCTCTGCCTCTTGCTGAGCCCGAGCGGCTTCCTGAGCTTTGGCGATTTCGGCAGCACGAGCCTGAGCAGCGGCTTTGACGGCATCATCGCTAGCGCTTTCAGTGCGCAAACGCACCGGCTCCAACGGTTTGAAATCATCGCTGCGCTCGGCTGGATCTTTATCCTGCAAAAGCTGTTCGAGTTCTTCGATTTCTTTCAGCAATTCCGGATCGATAGACGAAGGCAGTGGCGTCAACTCATCGGATGGCCGCACTTCCGGTTTGCTTTTGTTGTCGGTTTTCGCTTCGACTTTCGGCGCCGCTTTGGCTTCACCCTTGGTATCGGCCGTATCCGATTTGCTGAATGCGATGTGGTGCGTGCTGGCTTTGGCCTCGTTTGCCGTAACGGGCATGTCGCTGTCGCCAGCCAGCTCTTCCATGCGAGTGATTAAGTTGCGCGCCCAGTAATCGAGGTGCGCTTGCTGGGCGATCGATTGGTGTTCGTTGAAAAAGATCGGCACATTGGAATGATCCATCAACTCGTCGAGCTTGTTGTGCCAATGGGCATCGTCGAGATCGAGCAGCCAGACATCGAGATGGCTGTCGCGGATATGCTGCTCAGTGAGATCTTTCGGTTCCAGCGCGTGCACGATTTGAATGCCCTGCTCGACCAGCAGACGCAGCAGCGTATTGCTGTTGTCATCACCTGAACCAATCAGGCCGACACGCAGGCGGGCGCTCATCAACCTGGCCTCAATTCAACGGCAACAACAACGAAAACCGCGGCCGTTTTTCGGCAGCGGTTTTCATCCCGAGCAACAGCGATGACATCAGACTTCGCTCAGTGCATCGGCCTGCAGCAATTCGCTCATCGTGCCGAGCAGTTCGACATCATTGAACGGCTTGCCGAGGTAACGGTTGACGCCGATTTCTTCGGCGCGAGCCCGATGCTTCTCGCCGGTACGCGAGGTGATCATGATGATCGGCACTTCTTTCAGGCGCTCGTCGTGGCGAATGATTGTTGCCAATTCGAAACCGTCCATGCGCGGCATTTCGATATCGAGCAGCATGATGTCCGGTTTGTGATCGTGCAGCACGTTGACCGCATCGACACCATCCTTCGCAGTGATAACGCGATAGGAATGGCGTTCGAGCAAACGCGCGGTGACTTTGCGCACGGTAATCGAGTCGTCGACCACCAGCACCAGCGGTTGCTTTTCCTCGACCACTTTCGTTTCTTCTTCCAGCGCCTGCACGGCGTCGGCACGACGCAACAGCGCTGGCAAGTCGAGAATGAACACGACACGGCCATCGCCAAGAATGGTCGCGCCGGACAAACCGGAAATATGCGACAACAGCGAACCAACCGATTTCACGACGACTTCGCGTGAGCCGAGCAATTCATCGACCTGCAGCGCCACTGGTTGTTCGGCACCGTGCAGCAACAGAATCGGAATCGGTTTGAACACGCCTTCGAAGCGCGGCGTCTGACGGTGATCGAGCAGCTGACCCAAATAACGCATACGGTATTGCTGACCGGCGTATTCGTATTTGCTGCTGTCATCGCCGTAGTAGCTCTGAATTTCGTACGGCGACACACGCACGATACCTTCGATGTTGGCCAGCGGAATGGCGAAGAAATCTTCGCCGACCTGCACCATCAAGGCTTGGTTGACCGACACCGTGAATGGCAAACGTACCGTGAAGCGGGTGCCGCGACCGCGTTCGGAATCGATTTCGATGCGGCCACCGAGTTCTTTGATCTCGGAAGCAACAACGTCCATACCGACACCACGACCGGAGATCTGGGTGACTTGTTCGGCGGTCGAGAAACCGGCTTCCAGAATCAGCGCCATCAACTCCTTGTCGGTCAGCGTTGTCGTTTCGGTAATCAGGCCGCGTTCGATGGCTTTTCTGCGCACCGCTTCGAGGTTGATACCGCCGCCATCGTCAGCCAGCTCAATAACGACTTCGCCGCCTTCGCGCAACAGTCGGATTTTGATTCGACCGGTTGCCGGCTTGCCAGCCGACTCACGCACGGCCGGTTTTTCGATGCCGTGGTCGATGGCGTTACGGAGCATGTGTTCGAGTGGCGCGACCATGCGTTCGAGCACGGTGCGATCCATTTCGCCATCGGCGTGAATGCCGATCTCCACACCCTTGCCAACTTCGTCGGAGATTTGTCGAACCATCCGCTTCAGACGCGGCACGATTGAGCTGAACGGCACCATTCGCGTGCGCATCAAGCCGTCTTGCAATTCCGAGTTGACCCGGCTTTGTTGCAACAACAGTGTTTCCGAATCGGCCGCCAAGGTATCCAACGACTCTTTCAGGTTCAGCAAGTCGCCTGCGGATTCCGACAACGAACGAGTCACTTCCTGCTGACGGGTGTAACGGTCGAATTCCAGCGGATCGAATTCATCGTAAGCTGAGCCGACCGCTTCCCGGCGGTACTGAATCTGCGCTTCGTTTTCGATTTCCAGGCTACGCAGCTGTTCGCGCAAACGGGCAACCGTTTGCTCCATCTCTTTCAAGTTGGTGCGCAGCACGGTCATCTGCTGTTCCAGACGACCACGGAAAATTGAGGTTTCGCCGGCGAGGTTAACCAAACCTTCCAAGGATTCGGCAGCGACACGAACGAACTCGCCTTGTAGTGGCGTAATCGTGCGTTGCGGCTCTGGTGCTTCGCGCGCCGGAAACGGCACGACCGCCGCCGGTTTTTTCGTTTCTGCTGCAGGCTTCGGTGCCGGTGTAGCGACGTCGCGCGGTGCTTCCACGACCGGCGCTTTTCTCGCCGTTTCGCGCTTGCCAGCGTCGATATAAGGATCTTCGCCGCGCAGCGCCGTTTGCAGACGCTGCCAGAACACGCTCGGCTTGGTCTGGGTGCGATGCTGGCGCACTTCGTTGATCAAGTCAGCCAGACGATCGCGCGCTTCTTGCGTCACTTTGATGTGCGCCGTGGTCGTTTGCTCGCGGCCATCGTTGATCGCTTCGTACAGGTTTTCCAGCTCGTGCGACAAGTCGCCAATGACGTTCAACTCTGACAGACGGGCGCCACCTTTCAGCGTGTGCAATTGACGCTGCAACAACGCCACGGCCGCTTTGTCGGTCGGTGCCGAGGCCCAAGCAGCAATGGTGTTTTCCATATCGTTGAGAATGTCGTCGGCTTCCTCCAGGAATACCTGCAGAATTTCTTCGCCGTCTTCATCGATATCGACCGTTTGCGGCTTGTCGCCGGCGGCATAGGCTTCCAGCGCGGCGCTGTCGACATGCAGTTCATCTTCACTGACAAAGGCGACATCATCAAAGGTGAACGTGTCTTCGGCTTTCTGTTCCGGTTTCGCCGTATCGCGCAGCGCAAAGCCTGGCATGACTTCGACTTCTGGCGCTTTGGTTTCCGCCGTTTCGATTGTCGGTGTGTCGATGCTCACCGGCTCGGCAGGCGTCGCCAGCTCCGGCTCTTTGACTGAGGATTCTTCCGTCATCGACGGATCGGTCACATCGCCACTGATTTCCGGTGTGCTTTCGGTTTCGGTTTCGGTTTCGGTTTCGGTTTCGAAACCAAAATCGACCATGAAATCTTCGTCGCGCAGTTCCGGCTTTTCCGCCGCAACCGGTGCGGGTTGATAGCTGTTGATTTGCGCCACCAGATCAACCGGGATCAATGGCGTCTGATCGGCAGCGATGCGGTCGAACTGGTCGAACAGCGCAACATTACCTTTCGCGGCCAACTGGAAAAACGCTTCATCGGGTTGCGCAATGGCGTTCTGGAAGAACTGACCAAGCAAGGTCGCCAGCGATACCACGGCATCGAGCTGCGCGGTTTCGGCGGCTTGCTGCAGCGTGGCCATCAACTCGACCAGATTGTCTTTGGCGGTTTCGTCTTGCGCATCCTGCCAGGATTTCAGCGCCAGATCGGCATCGGACACCAGATCCAAAGCTTCCGACAGGAACAGGTTCAGTACCTCCGGATCGCGCTTGCCGGTTTCTGCCGTCTGCACACTCAGGTCCAGCGCTTCAGCACGCGCTGCCAAGGCATTCAGCTTGCTCTCGTCCGGTGATTGACGTGACTGCAGTTGCGGCAGCACATGACGCAGCTCCTGCTTGCTTTCATCAAGCAAGGCAAGCAACTCATCCGGCACATGGGCGTCGCGGTTTTGCAATTCGCGCACGTGTTTTTCCAACGGCGTCATGACCGCAGCAATGCCTTCGAGTTGCGCCATCCGGGCACTGCCTTTCAGGGTATGCAAGGCACGGATCAATTCGTCGCTGACTTTCGGCGAGAACGGCGACAACGCGGCATCGGCAATGAAGCGCTCGATGCTGTCGAGATGACCACCGGCTTCGCCAGCAAAAATATCGTAGAGGCCGTTGACCGGTTCTTCTTCGACTTCCGGCAACGCGAACTCGCCCATATCGATGGTTTCTTCGACTTCCGGCAGTTCTGGCGTCGGACTCAAGGCGTCGAGGGTGTCGCCGATTTCTTCGGTTTCCGGCAGGCTGATCTCACCGAACTCTTCATCAGGGGCGTGGAATGCCGCTTCCGGATCCATTTCGGTCAGCATCGGTACTTCTTCGGCGCTTTCTTCGCTGACCGCTTCGCCGAATTCTTCCGGCAGTTTGTGCTGTTCGTCGACCGGTACATCGAGCATTGGTACGTCGAGCGCCGTTTCATCCAACTGCAATTCCTCGGCAGTCGGGATTTCCAGCGTCGGCTCGATCTCGACCGGCATTTCGTCGGCAATGGTAAATTCCGGTGTTTCGGGTGCCGTAGCTTCTGGCTCCGGCAGGCTCACTTCCGGCTCCGGCACGACTGGTGCCGGTGCTTCGGCCACCGGAGTCGGCGCTGGTGCGGCGGCTGGGGCTACCTCGCCTTTGGCCAGGGCATCAGCGCGAGCCATCAACGCTTCCGGCCGCAAGCTTGGCTCGGTCTTGTTGGCGAATGCCTGATGCAGCGCCGGAATGACCGTATGAGCGGCATCGCGGACGACGGCAAAGACTTCACGAGTGACTTTCAGTGTGCCGTCGATGACCCGGTTCAGCATGTTTTCCATGGACCAGGCAGTTTCGCCGAGCAACGAGGCGCCAACCAGACGCCCGGAACCTTTCAGCGTGTGGAACGCGCGGCGTATCGTGATCAGGCTATCGCGATCGTCTTCGTCTTCTTCCCATTTCGGTAAGCATTCGCGAATGACCTCGAGCTGCTCGGCCGCTTCTTCGATAAAAATCTCGATGACTTCATCATCGATCATGTCGTCATCGCTTTGCGCGCGACTCGGCGGCGGTGTCGGCGCCGGGGCGGGCGTCGGTGCAGGGGCGGCTGCGACCGGAGCGGGTGCCTCAGCAGGCGCTTCCGGTGTTTGCAGCGCTGCAGCGATTTGATCGTGCGCGGTTTCCGCCGAAGCCAGCACCGAGGCCAGGCCTTCGCCACCAGCTTCCTGCATCGATTCCAGGAAATATTCGACCGAAGTCAGCACGTCGGCCAGGGCATCGAGCAGTGAGGCGTCAGGCACTTGCGAACGGGCAACGACGCGTTCGGCCAGGAATTTTTGGCAGGTGCCAACCATATCGGCCGCTTCCGGCAAACCAATGATCTGCAAACCACCCTGCACTTCGACCAACTGGGTCGGCACGCCTTCCAGCAGGCGGTGGTCCCAATTCGAGGCCATGAAGTCAATGATCGAATCTTTGCACTTTTGAATATTGCCGCGGCATTCGTTGATCAGCACTTCGCGGGCACTGTCGAACTGCGCTTCAGCGGCGATTTCTTCTTCGCTGTGCTCGGATTTGGCATCGGCATCGGTTTCTTCGGCGGCGAGCGCGGCGGCGTTGGCGGCGACGGTCGCGAGGTTCGCTTCAACAAACAACAACGCACCGGCGATGTCCATGACGTGGGCATCGGTCGGCATCTGTCCGGAGTCAGCGACCGTCTGCAGCGATTTGACTTGCTGACGCACGGCATCACGCGGCACACCCAAACCGAGCATGCCAAGCGTATCGGCGATCTGGCGCAGAGTGGGCAACAAGCCAAGCAAATCTTGCGGCTGGCGCTGCTTGCTGCGTACGAACAAATCCAGGCCGTCTTTGACGCCGGCCAAATCTTCATTGAGCGCGGTCAACACGGTGCGAATCGCGGTGGCATCGGAGCCGGTCATCCGGCGCCGTTCGGCTTCCAAGTCATCAGCGCTTGGCAACGCCGCACGCAGATCGAACGCTTTTTGCAATTCTTGCAAACGGGCACTGGAGCCTTGGGCACAGGCGACGTAATAGAGCAGGTTTTTCAGCAAATCGGCCGGCACGTCGTGGTCCAGCACCATGACGCCTTCTTCACCGAGTTGTTTTAAATACTTGTCGACTTGACCGAGCAGCGCATGCACCGACGCATTTTTATAGTTCTGGTTTTCGGCAATTGCTTCGATGAAGCCGCCAGCCACCCACCAGAGCATCGCGATCGGGCGGTCACTGCAAATGTGTTCGAGTCGCTCGACGACTTTGTACAAGCGCGTCAGGCTTTCTTTGATTTCCTGATTACGCAAAACGCCGAGCAAACCGCGCTGGAAATGATGGCGCAGTTTTTTCGCCATCTCCTGGTATTCGGCATCGCTTTGCGGTTGATCCGCCAGTGGCGCACGATGCGGTGCAACCACACCTTCCAGTGTCGGGGTAAAGATGGCGCTTTCGCTGAGCAGCGTTTCGCCGCGCGAGGCGCGCAAATCGTTCAGCAGCGGTAACAGAATGACCGGTAAATCGCGCTGACCGGCTTGCACCCGCTCAAGATAAGTCGGCAGCTGCAACACCGCACCCATCAGCACTTCCATCGCCCGGGGCGGCAATTTCACTTTGCCTTCAGCAATCGCCTCGGCCAGATATTCCATTTCTTCGGCAAACAGGGCAGCGCCGTAAAATTCCAGCATTTGCAACGTGCCGCGCACCTGATGCAAACAGGAAACACAAAACCGGATCTGGGTCGTGTCCTCGGCATTTTCCGCATACGCTTCCAACGCCTGGCGCGCTTGATCCAGGGTTTTGTTGACTTCTTCACGCACCCATTTAAGGGCGAGTTGATCATAGTTATCGGCCATGCCTACTCCGCTACGCGGCCATCACCGCGATGGCTGTATGCCAGACACTGCTTGTTATCAATGCGCATCATTTCGGGATGTTGCCAGCGCAATACTTCGCCCGGCGCCAACACCAATATGCCGCCCGGTCGCAAATGCTCACATAAGCCGTTAAGCAATTCGCGCCGTTTATCGTTTTGAAAATAAATCAGCAAGTTCTGGCAATAGATGATGTCGAACATCTGCTGTTTGGCGAGGCGAATGTCATTGACATTGCCTTGCACGAAGCAGGTACGCTGCCGCAGTGGCGACACCACCTGAAAATAATCATCGCCCAACGCCTGAAAATGCGTTGCGCGCTGTTCCTCGGAAATTCCCACCAGACGCCGGAGGTGATAAATGCCTTCACGCGCGCTCGCCAGCGCCGGATAGCTGATATCGGTTCCGGTAACGCCGAAATAAAACGGCCCGGTCTCTTGTTGCAATTCCTGCAGCAGCATCGCCAGGCTGTAGACCTCTTCTCCGGTGCTGCAACCGACGCTCCACACTTGCACGCTGCGCTGACGCGAATCCGGTTCACGCTGCAACAGGTTGCGACAAAAACTGCGCACCAGATCGTAGCTTTCCGGATGCCGGAAAAAGCGGGTCTCGTGCACCGTCAACAAATCGACCAGACAAGCCCATTCAATCGCCGCCTGCGCGCCATCGCGCAAGGACACGAAATACTTGTTGTAATCGGTTTGCTGCAACTCGCGCATGCGGGTCAAGAGCGCCTGCTGCAGAAACGTTTTGCGATGCGTCGGCAAATGAATGCCGGTACGCACTTCAATCAGTTTCTGCCAGCGCGCAAACTCCGCGGCCGCCATTTCCGGTGCTGCATGCATTACCACTGCCTCTTGCATCGCCGGCTCTCGTCAGCGTTAGCGCCCCGGCAATTTGAAACCGGATACCGACGACTTCAGTTCGTCAGCCAGTTCCGCCAGTTTGCCAATCTGCTGCGCGGTGACCTGGGTACCGTGCAAGGTCTGGTTCGTGATTTCCTGAATGACATGCATCGTGTTCGATACATGGCCGGCCGAGGCCGCCTGTTGGCGCGCCGCGTTGGAAATCGTTTGAATCAATTCCGCCAGGTCGGCCGATACCCGTTCGATTTCTTCCAGAGCAACACCGGCGTCCTGCGCCAGGCGAGCCCCGCGCACCACCTCGGCGGTGGAGCTTTCCATCGAGATAACCGCTTCGTTGGTGTCGGTCTGAATGGTTTTGACCAGCGCTTCGATTCGCTTTGTCGCGTTCGAGGAACGTTCCGCCAGACGTTGAACTTCGTCGGCAACGACCGCGAAACCGCGACCCGATTCACCGGCCATCGCCGCCTGAATCGCCGCGTTCAGCGCCAGAATGTTGGTTTGGTCAGCAATGTCGTTAATCAGCGAGACGATGTCACCGATTTCCTGTGACGATTCACCCAGACGCTTAATCCGCTTCGAGGTTTCCTGAATCTGTTCACGAATCGTGTCCATGCCTCGAATGGTGTTACGCACGACCTCGGCGCCGTTTTTCGCGATTTGTACTGACTTCTCCGCGACCTGTGCCGATTCGGCAGCGTTCGTCGATACTTGTTCGATGGACACCGCCATCTCGTTAATCGCCGCCGAAGCACCGGTAATTTCTTGCGCCTGGTTGCGCGAGGCTTGCGCCAGTTCGGTCGCCACTTGACGGGTTTCGTCGGTTGACGCGGACACACGCGTTACCGCGCCCTGAATCGTGCCGACCAGGGTACGCAGCTGGTCGATCGCGAAGTTCATGGAGTCGGCAATCGCACCGGTGAAGTCTTCGGTAACGGTGGCGTTAACGGTCAAATCACCTTCCGCCAGATCGCCCATTTCTTCCAGCAATCGAATAATCGCTTCCTGGTTACGTTCGTTCTGCAGTTTTTCGCGCTCGGCCACGGCTTCCTGCTCACGCAGACGCTCCTGCTCGCGGGCACGGGTGCGGATGTACAACGCCGCGATCAAAACGATAAACAGCGCACCGGCGCCGATGGTGATGTAGATACCACCGAAAATCCGGGTGTCGGAAGAATTACGGAAGGCTTCGGCCAATTCGCGTGAGTTGGTCAGCAACTGCGTGGACTGAACGAAAATCTTGTTCGAAGCGTCTTGCACTTTGAACAACTCGGAAGTGGACTGAATGATGTAGCCAACGTTTTCCTTAACGCCGGAGAAAATCGTCACAACTTCGTTCAAGGCGTCACGGGCTTCTTTGTTGGTGACCTGACGCACGCCCATGACCGGGTCGCCGTCGAGCATGCCGTTCAGCGTTTCACCGAACAGGTCGACGTCATGACCAAAGTTTTCGGCCGCGAGCGGTGCATCTTCACCGCCGGCCAGTACTTTTTGAATCGAGCGAATGATCCGTTCGGCGTACCAGACCTGACGCTGACCGAGACGCACCTGATCCGGTGGCGCATTGCTGTCGACCAGAATGTCGACGACTTTTTCGTATTCGAATTGCAACTGGGGAACGTTCTGGGCCAAATCGTTAGCCACGCCATGCAGGTCCAGCACGACGTCCTTGGCTTTCAACACGGCATCGGAGTTGGCCTTGACCTCATCCCACAGCTGTCGGGTGCGTTTGATTTGGTCGTTCTGAATGGCTTCGCTGGCCGGAGGCAGACCGCCAAACAGGATCTCATCGCGCGGGTTACCGTTGGCCAGCGTGTTGAAGTAACCGTCGAACTGAGTCTTGGTCTGATCGAGCTGGGCAAACGCCGCTTCGTTACCGCGCGCCGCTTCCGAGGCCGACTTTGACAACTGCTGCGACAATACCCGCAGCTCTTCGGCACGAGCGATACGCAGACTGTCGCGCTGATCTTCGATGTTACCCCAAAAGACGTTGGCACCACCGATGACCGCAACGAGGATCAGCAATGTGACCAATCCGCCGATGCCGGTACTTTGGCGTTCGCCGCTCAAGGGACCTTTCACTGGAGCGTTCATGTTTATTCCCCGACTGCTTGTTGCTATTGTCTGACTGACGATGGTTCGTCAATCGTTAAAAAAAGTCACAGCGAAACTTGTTTGAAACCGCTATGACGGGTCAGTGCCACCGGGCTGAATACCGGCCACACTTCTTCATTACGGGTAAAGGCGCCGAGCACATAAGGGCGCAAGGTTTCATCGACATTGACGGTGTCATCAATGCGGTGATCAAGTTCGAAATGCTGCAGGCCGAACACATCATCGACAATGATGCCGATTTGATGTTGATCTTGCGCCACCACCAACACTCGTTGGCGGCGGCCAGTCGCTGGACGCTGAAAACCGAAAAACATCGGTAAGTCGGCAATCGGCAACAAGGAGCCGCGGACGTTGGCAACGCCACGCAGCCAGGCGCGCGAACCTGGCACTTTCGTCACCTGCGGCATGTGCATGATCTCGGTGACTTCACCGAGTGGCGCGACATAACGGACGCCATTCAATTCAAACGCGATGCCGCTCCATTGATCGGATTGCTGCTGTTCGGTCTGAACCACGCCTTCCTGACGATAGCGCGCATCCAGCTCGGCGAGCACGCGAAACGGGTCGACAACTTCGCTCATCTTTTTAACCTAACAGGGAATTGACCGTGGTCATCAATGCCTTTTCAGAAACCGGCTTGGTCAGATAATCCTTGGCACCTTGTTTCAAGCCCCAGAGTCGATCGGTGGCTTGGTCTTTGGTGGTGACGATGATGATCGGAATGTGTTCAGTTTCCGGATCTTTGGTCAGTTGACGCGTTGCTTGGAAACCATTGAGGTTCGGCATGACGACATCCATCAGCACCAGATTGGGTTTTTGTTCTTTGCAGACTTTGACGCCGAGCGCACCGTCTTCGGCGGTGATTACGGTGTGACCGTTTTTCTCCAACATTTCCCGCAGCAGATGCGTTTCGGTTGGCGAATCATCGACGATTAATATCGTTGCCATTTACTTCCCCCATAAACTGATCGCATGGCCGATCAGTGCAGTTAATACGAATCGAAAAAATCAGTGTTGCGTCACCGCACGTGCTTCGACGACGTGACGCTGAATCGCGCCGAGCAATTCGTCGCGAGAAAAGGGTTTGGTCAGATACTGGTCGGAACCGACGATACGGCCTTTGGCCTTGTCGAACAAACCATCTTTTGATGACAGCATGATGACCGGCGTTTCTTTGAACGTCCGGTTGCGTTTGATCAGACTGCAGGTCTGGTAGCCATCAAGGCGCGGCATCATGATGTCGACAAAAATGATGTCCGGCCGATGGTCGGCGATCTTCGCCAACGCGTCAAAGCCATCGACGGCGGTAATGACTTCACAACCGACTTTTTTCAGCAAGGTTTCGGCAGTACGACGAATGGTCTTGCTGTCGTCGATGATCATGGCCTTGAGGCCGTTAAATTCCAATTCCATAGCCGCTAAGCTCTCCGCAAGGGCAGGTGTAGGGCGACAATCGCTGGGGGTCCGGTCGACTCCCAACCTGCTTTGTATCACAGGCAAGTCAGGCTTCCAAGCTGGTTTTTGCCTATTCGTGAAGTACTTAGCGCACGAACTTGAAGCACAATATACAAGCCGAAGCGCTACAATCGACCTCCAGTCAACCTAACAGGAAGTGTAGTCATGCCGCGCCAGCTTGCCATGGTGATGGACCCAATCGATCTGATCACGCCCTATAAGGACACCAGTTTCGCCTTGTTGCTGGCGGCACAAGCCCGTGGCGAACGCCTGCAGGTATTGACCCAGGGCGATCTCTACCTGCGCGACGGCAAGGTGTTTGGCCGGGCCATCGAAGTGCGGGTGCATGACCGTGACCAGGTCTGGTTCGAAGCAATCGGCGACAGCGACGGCGAGCTCAGCCGTTTCGATTACCTGCTGATGCGCAAAGACCCGCCTTTCGATCAGGAATTCCTCTACTCGACCTATTTGCTGGAACTGGCGGCGGCCCAGGGCCTGCGCGTGATCAACGACCCGCGCAGCATCCGCGATTGTAATGAAAAGCTGTTCGCGGCCTGGTTCCCAAGCCTGACGCCAACGACATTGGTTACCCGCGATATCAAGCGCCTGCGGGCGTTTCTGCTGGAATTGCAGCATATCGTCGTCAAGCCGCTTGATGGCATGGGTGGTCGTGGCGTGTTCGTGCTGAAAGTCGGCGATCCGAACATAACCGGCATCCTGGAAACACTGACCAACGGCGGCACCCAGATGATCATGGCTCAGCGCTACCTGCCAGAAATTGCCGACGGCGACAAACGCATTCTGATCCTGAACGGTCAGGTCATCGACCATTGCCTGGCCCGCATCCCACTGGCCGGTGAATCGCGCGGCAACCTGGCCGCCGGCGGCCGCGGCATCGTGCAGCCCTTGTCGAAACGCGACCAGGAGCTGGCCGAGCAAATCGCGCCGGAGCTGATGAAGCGCGGCTTACGCTTTGTCGGGCTCGATGTCATCGGTGATTACGTCACCGAAATCAACGTCACCAGCCCGACCTGCCTGCGCGAAATCGCCAAAGCTACCGGCCGCGATCTGGCCGGCGAATTTCTGGCCGGGCTTTGGTAAGGAACCAGGCATGAGCTTGCGAAGCAGCTACTTACTTCTGCCACTGGCGCTAACCATGGCGGTGCTGGCGCTGGCAACCTGCACGCCTGACAGCCCGCCGCCGCAAGCCACGACGCTGTATCACTTCGGCACCGTCATCGAGATCAAACTGGCCGACGCCTCCGAGGCCAGGGCCCAGGAGCTGTTCCGCCGCGCCGATGCCCAGCTCGGCCAATGGCACCGACGTTGGCATTTCTGGGAACCGAGCGAGTTGACCGCGCTGAACGCCGCACTGGCGACCGGCGAACCAGTACCGGTGGCCATCGATCTGGCTGGCCTTATCCAACGCAGCAGCGAGCTGGCTATCGATAGTGAGCACTTATTCAATCCCGCCCTGGGCAAGCGCATCGCCGCCTGGGGATTTGCCCGCCATGATCCGAACGCGCCTGCGGCGGCACCCGCCGCGATCGACCCCAGCCGTTTGCCCAAGATGGCTGACTTGAGCTGGGACGAGCAAGGCAGGCTGATCAGCACTCACCCTGACCTGCAACTTGATCTCGGCGGCATCGCCAAAGGCTATGCCTTGAATGCACTGCTGGCCGACTTGCGCAGCCAGGGCATCCAACGGGCAATGGTCAATATTGGTGGTGACATTGGCGTGCTCGGAGCGCTGCCGGACCGGCATTGGCGAATAGCCGTGCTCGGTGGCGATGGTAAGCAGGCAGTGGCGGCACTGGACCTTTACGATGGCGAACAAGTGTTCTCGTCCGGAACTTATGCGCGCCGACACCAGACTGACAAGGGCCAAAGCGCGCACCATATCATCGACCCGCGCACCGGCAACCCGGCTGAGGGCAACTTGGCGACGACGGTGCTGGGCACCGATGGCGAACGCTTGCAAGCGGCCAGTAAAGCACTGCTGATTGCCGGCAGCGATTGGCGCAGCGTCGCCCGCCGGATGCAAATCGACCTGGCGCTGGTGATTCGTGGTGACGGTGTGATTGAGGTCACATCGGCGCTGGCCGCGCGACTTGAGCCAATGGAGCCGGACGGCGACAATTGGCAGATCATTCCGTGAATTACCCTAACCGCGAGCTGTAATGTCTGTTACTCCTGCCGAAATCGTATTGAACAGCGACTCCGCCCCCGGCAGTGCCGACCGGATGACCTTCACGATGTTCCTGTCCGGCTGTCTGCATGCGCTGCTGCTGTTCGGCATCGGTTTTGTCGGTGAGGAATTCCTGAAGCCGAAAGCACCGCTGTCGCTCGACGTCGTGCTCGCCCAGCATTTCAGCAAGGAGCGGCCAAAAGACGCGGATTTTCTCGCCCAAGCCAACCAAAAAGGCGGTGGCGAAAGCGAAAAAGCCAAGCCACCGCGCAGCTCGGCGCAAGCGGAAATGCCGGCACCGGTACCGCAAGCGGTGGCGATGCCGGTGGAGGGAGGGCGGGTCGCGCAGGCGGCGCGTCAGCGTATTGTCGACGCTCAGAATGCCAAGGACAAAACCGAGAAAAGCGATCCGCAGGATGAAACCAAACCCGAGCAACAGAATCTGCAAACGGCAACGATGGTTGCCCGCAGTCTGCAAATCGCCTCGCTGACCGCCGAACTCGCTGCCCAGGATGAAATGGAGGCGAAGAAGCCGCGCACCCGTTTGGTGGCGCCGAGTACGGCCAGCGCTTCCGACGCCGTTTATCTTGATGCCTGGCGCCGGCAGGTGGAGCGCATCGGCAACCTGAACTATCCTGAAGAAGCCAAGCGCCGGGCGCTGTTTGGTCAGCTGGTCATGCGCGTCGACATCAATCCGAATGGCACCGTGCGCGAAGTGAAAATTCTCGAGAGTTCCGGCTCCAAACTGCTCGACGATGCCGCGCTGCGCATCGTCCGGCTGGCTTCCCCATTCCCGCCATTGCCGCCGGAAATCCGCAAAACCACGGACATTCTGCAAATTGTCCGGCAATGGCGATTCGAACCGGAGCATGGATTCAGCAGCCGATGAGCGAAGCGAGCGAGTTTCAGTCTTACAGCGATCATTTATTGATTGCGATGCCAAGTTTGAACGACCCGAATTTTTCCCGTTCGGTAACCTATCTCTGCGAGCACAATGAAGACGGCGCCATGGGCCTGGTAATCAACCGGCCATCGGACATGACCGTGCAACAATTGCTCGCGCATCTGGAAATGGAAATTATTGTCGAGCTACCGCAGCCGTTAATGGTCGGCGGTCCGGTACAAGTCGATCGCGGTTTTGTCATGCACAAACCGGAAACGCAGTGGCGAAGCACTTGGGCGATCAGCCGCGATGTCGCGATCACCACCTCACAGGATATTCTCGAAGCCCTGGCCCGCGGCGAAGGTCCCGCCGAGGCGATCGTCGCGCTCGGTTATGCCGGTTGGGGCGCCGGTCAATTGGAGCAGGAAATTCTCGACAATTCCTGGCTGACGGTGCCGGCACGACCGCGCATTTTGTTCGATATCCCGATTGAAAAACGCTGGGAAGCGGCGATGCGTCTGATCGGCTTTGATATCAGCCAATTATCCGGCTCAGCCGGTCACGCCTGAACGAGTGTTAGCTCTTGCCGAAACGCATCATCGCTTTTGATTTTGGCCTGAAACGCATCGGCGTTGCCGTGGGTACGGTGGCCACCGGCACCAGTCAAATGTTATCGCCTTTAGCAGCGCGCGACGGTCAGCCGGATTGGCATCAAATCGAAAAATTATTCAAAACATGGCAACCGGATTTATTGCTCGTTGGTATTCCGCTCGATATGGACGGCAAGGATTTATCGGTGACGCCAAACGCGCGCAAATTCATGAACCGTTTGCATGGCCGTTTTGGTTTAAAAGTTGAGCCGGTTGATGAGCGCGTAACCAGTAAAGAAGCACGGCAGCAATTGTTCGATTACGGCGGCTACAAAACCCTGCAATCGCAATCGGTCGACAGCCTGTCGGCGGAACTGATGTTGCAACAATATTTCGCTGAACATCCCGAAACGCCATGATGAATAAAATCGATACGCTGGCTGATGGCCGTGCTGTTTATCAGTTGCCATTTGCCAATGCGCCGCAACGCATAGCGCCGGGACAATGGCTGCAAGCCGATAACCGTCAATTGCCGGTCATGAAAATTCTCGACGAGGCGTTGTGGGTAGTTAGCGCAGAACCGTCCATTGGCAAAAATCTGATCGTAGTAGGGGAATCGCTCGGCTTCGACCACAGCGTCAATGCATTAAGCAGTGACAACGATGGCGTATTCGGGCTTCTGTGCTGGTTGTTCCGCTATCGCCAGCAATTCGGCAAAACCCCACCGCGTGTGTTCTGTGCCTTCGAACAATCGCTGCCGTTTCGGCCACAACCCTCGAAATTCCTGACACCGGAACTGCCACCCCATGTCATTGCGGCCATACCCCTGCTCGATGACTGGGGTATCGTCAGCCGAATCGCCCATCCAGCGGGCTTGCCCGGCTGTCATGATCAGCCAAATGCCTGGCAAAGCTTGCTAGCGGCCTATCCAGCCAGATACCACTTTCGCTTCGGTTGAGCACTCGAAAGCCGCGCGACAATTCGGCACAATAGCCCGCCTTTTCGCCGTAATGAAAGCCGGATAGACCATGACCGAAGCCCAGGATTTGCACGATATTTCGCTGTTACTGCGCTGCGAATCGCCGCTGATCGTGCTGGAAACGCGCGAAGAACAGCGGGCGCTCGGCTTGCTGCGTCAGGCCATTCGTAACCAACCGAAGGCGCTGTACAGCTGGAGTGTGGTCAGCGGCCTGACTCGCCAGGATTTGTCGCTGCAAGCGATGGATACCAGCGACACCACTGAACCACGACGAGTGTTGGAACATATTCGCAGCAGCAAAACGCCCGGCATTTACGTGCTGTTCGATTTTCACCCGTACTTTGATGAGCCGGCGCTGATTCGTCTGGTGAAAGAAATTGTGCTGAGCCATGAACGGGTGCCGCGCACACTGGTATTTGTTTCCCATGCCTTTGATGTGCCAGCGGAATTGAAACGGTTGGCCGCGAAAATTGAAATGCGCCTGCCATCGAGTGAGGAAGTACGGACGTTGATCATTGAGGAAGCACAACGCTACAGCCAAACCCATAACCAGAAAGTGCGCAGCGACAAAGCCGTGCTCGATAAACTGACACGTTTGCTGACTGGCTTGTCGCAAAATGATGTGCGCCGGCTGGTGCGCAATATCATTTACGATGATGGCGCCATTACCGAATCGGAATTGCCGGAAATCAATCGCGCCAAATTCGATTTGCTCGATATGCAAGGCGCCGTCTCATTCGAGTACGAAACGGCGAAATTTGCCGAAGTCGGCGGTCTACGTATTTTCAAACGCTGGCTGACCGAGCGCAGTAGTTTCTTCTCTGGTGCGGCGCCAGCAGGACTCGAAGCTCCGAAAGGGGTGTTGCTGGTGGGTGTGCAAGGTGGTGGTAAAAGCTTGGCGGCAAAAGCCACGGCCGGTTTGCTCGGTTTGCCATTGCTGCGCATTGATATCGGTGCGCTGTACAACAAGTATCATGGCGAAACTGAACGCAATTTGCGTGAAGCGTTGAAACTTGCCGAAGCGGTCGCACCAGCAGTATTGTGGTTCGATGAAATCGAAAAAGGCATGGCTTCTGATGACAACGACGGCGGCACCAGCCGACGCGTACTCGGCCATTTGCTGACCTGGCTTGCCGAGAAAAAAGTGGGCGTTTTTGTCGTTGCGACCGCCAATGCCATCGACGACTTACCACCCGAGCTGATCCGTAAAGGGCGTTTCGATGAGATCTTTTTTGTCGACTTACCTGAGACCAGCATTCGCAGCGACATTTTTGCCATTCATTTGCGCAAGCGGGAAATCCCGGCTGAAGCGTTTGATTTAACTGCGCTAGCTGATGCCAGCGCTGGATTTTCTGGCGCCGAAATTGAACAAGCAGTCGTCTCGGCGCTGTATCGCGCCCATGCTGATGGCCAGCCGCTGCAACAATCAATGCTGCTGGATGCAATTCAAGGCACACAGCCACTGTCGGTGGTCATGGCCGAACAGATCTCGACGCTGCGCGAGTGGGCACAGCGGCGCACGGTGTTTGCTGATTGAGCAAGGCTTTTTTCGTGGCTCGTGCACCAATTCGCGTTTTGCAACTTGGCACAAGCGTCATCGGCATGCGATCATCTGTCGCCTTTTTTAACACTGATGCCGCCAACGATGACCACCGATGCGCTATCGCGCCACCAGATCCTCTCCGATCGTGACTTTCTCGACCAATTCGAGCGCGCTGAGCTGGATAAATCGCTGTTCAATCATACCGGCCACCTGCGCGCGGCGTTTTTGTTTTTGCAGCGTGAACCGATGCTGCTGGCCCAGCGGCATTACACCGCGGCACTGAAGCGCTACGCTGAGTCCTTGGGCGCTCCGGAAAAATTTCACGCGACGATCACTTATGCGATTCTGGCGATTATGTCTGCGCGTCAAGGCGTGCAACGCTGCGCTAGCTGGCGCGAATTCATTCAACGCAATCCGGATTTGGCCAACCATGCCGATCAGTTATTGAACCAGTACTATCACCTGAAGACCCTGCAATCCGACGAAGCAAAGAAAAGCTTCGTGCTGCCGGATAAAGCCACACTGGCAAAAATGATCAGCGCATCCAATGAGGCCAGTGCAGTTTCCTGATCTCGGTTTTCCGTGCGCTCAGAATAATTGGAAGTGTCGGCTTGCTTTAGCGTATAGGCCGTTTAACGTTCACCAAACTGATAACGCAAACCCAGCACCCACTGCCGGCCGCGCTGCGGCAATTCCCGAACAATATTGCCATCGGCATCGACACCGAGTCCTGCGCCTGGTTCTGCCGAGTAACTTTGTTCATCACCGATGTTTTTGATGCCGGCAAATAGCTCCCACTGCGCGCTCAGCATAAAACGGCTATGCAGGTTGTACAGCAAATAGGAATCACCGGTGTCGAGCGCCGGGATCTCACTGCCGTAGACGCCTTGCAGATCCAACTGCCAGCGATCGCTGATTTGCCAGTGATTGATCAGCGCAAACAAATCCCGAACGGCATAGTCACGACTATTGGCAAAATCGGCCGGTGCGTTACTGGTATCGACATCAAAGACATGACTGGCATTCAAACGCAGTAGCCATCCTTCAGCAACCTGCCACGAGGCTTCCATTTCAATACCGGACGATTCCACATCACCACTGTTGATGATCGTGCTGATACCACCGCCGATCGGAATGCGGCCAATCAAATCCTCGATCAGCTGGTGATAAACGGTGATGCCCAGCGAGGCATCGCTGGTGCTGTGTAACCAACTCAGTTCGTTGCTGGTACCGGACATCGCTTTCAGCGTGTAGGGCGGTTGCAATACCAATGACGGGCGAATGAATTGATCGGCTTGTGAGGGCGGAATGAACGATTCCGAGTACTGCAGCTTCAACGTCTGGTCATTCGGGAGCTGCCAGATAATTGCTGCGCGTGGCGATACTTTCGATTCGCCCGGATCGTATTGATCAAGCCGGGCACCGAGCACCGAACGCACACCGGCACCAAAAGCGTGATCCCATTGGCCATAAACGCTGTATAGCTCGCGATCTTGATCATCGACCAAGCGATGGGCATCGTCATCGAGCAAGCGCACTTCACCAAAATAGGTGAACGGTGGTCGGGTGTCGTAGTTGGCGTAACTGGCCGAACGCGGAATCTGGCCGATTTCCCAGGCGACGCCATAATTCAACACATCATTGGCACCGAGGTAATGCACCAAGTCAGCGCTTATTTGATACTCATGATGCTTCAATGAAGGCCCGGCGATTAAATCGCCGGACAAAAATGGCGGTACACCATTCGGCGCCAAACGCGTTAAACCTTGCCAGCTGGCCGACAACCATGACAGCGCAACATTCCATTCCAGATTGTCGATCGGTTTTTGCCAGGAAAGGCGGGCATTGTTCTGTTCAGTTTCGCTGAAATTGATGGGGTTGGCCAGGCGACCAAGCAAATAAAATTCTTCACTGCGCCGCCAATGGTGGCGCAATTGCAATGCGAGTTCAGCATTGCCGACACTGGCTTGCAGATCACGACCGCGACGCGGGTCGCTGGTACCGTCCTGGATACGCAGTGGATCGAACGCGTTCGGGTAGTCGTCGCCTTCGTCGTCCTGCCACTCAGCCCACAAACGCCAATGCCATTGTTGTAAATTGCCGTCGCCGGTTTGCACACCGGCGCGCTTGTGCTGAAAGCCGCCGACTTCTACGAACGCTTCCTGTTCCGCCCGTTCCGTTCGACTGACCAGATTAATTACGGCCAACATCGCGTTGCCACCGTACAGCGCCGAACCGGGACCGCGCACCACTTCGACACGCTGATACGGCGTCAGAGAAATCCAGCGATTGGCGCCGGTGAAATTGCCGGTGTATTGCGAGTTGATGCGCTGACCATCGATCAGCAACAGCACCATGTAACCATTCGGGTTGTAAATGCCGCGACTTTCGACGACGGCTTTGCCGGAACTGTCGCTGCCAACAAAGGTGTAGGTGCGCATACCGGGCACCAGATTCAGTAACTCATCGAGCGTGCTGGCGCCCAAGCGACGAATTTCCTCGCGGGTGAACACGGTGACCGAGCCCGGTGATTCTTGCGCGGTCAATGCCCGGCGCGCCGCGGTTTCCACTTTCACCTGGCGCAGTTCGTCCAGGTCGAGCGCGAATAACTCGTCGACCGATTCCGGTTCGGCAGCAACGATGGTGCCGCTGGCAAACACGGCGAACAGCAAACCGGGGCGTGGCGACATGAAAGGGTCCGTCAGACGGCGATGGCGTAAGTCTAGAACAAATGTACAGTTATGGTAGCGGAATGCAAGCCGAATGCGCTTGGCGACAGGGCGGCTTCACCAGTAAAGTGCCCGGCGATTTTCCCGGATTGGAGTCCGAACATGAGCCAGCGAGCGCAGACTGCCAACGCTGTTTTGATGGTGCCGCCCGATGATTTTGGCTTCAACGAGCAAACGGCTCGCGACAATGAGTTCCAGCATCCGCCCCAGGCCGGCGAAGACTGGCGCAGCGAGGTGGCAAGCGAGTTTGCCGCCAGCGTCGCGGCCTTGCGCGGCGCCGGTGTCGATGTCGTGCTGCTGCCGAAGAACCCGGTGCTACCGGCCTTGCCGGACGCGGTGTTTCCCAATAACTGGTTCAGCACCTGGCCCGATGGCCGCGTCTACCTGTATCCGATGCGCACCAGTAACCGCCAAGCCGAAGTGCGGCCGCAGGATTTGCGCGCAGCCCTGGAACATGCCGGTTATCGGGTCGGCGAGATGCACTCGGTTGCGCACGCACCAGGCCAGGCGTTGGAAGGCACCGGCGCGCTGATTTTTGATCACGTCAACCGCAAGGTCTATGCCGCCCGCTCCGAGCGCTGCGATTCCTTGCTGGTGCAACAGCATGCGCAGGCACTCGGCTATCAGGCCATCGTGTTCGAAACCTGTTCCAGCCACGGCCGGCCGTTCTATCACACCAATGTCATGATGAGCATTGGCGAGAATTTCGCGCTGGTTTGCAGCGAAGCGATTGTTGCCGAACAACGCGCCGAGGTGCTGCAAGCATTGCGCGCCGACAAGCGCGACCTGATCGAGGTCAGCCTGGCGCAGGCCGAACAGGCGTTTTGTGCCAATATCCTGCAATTGCAAAACCGGGATGGTGGTCAGGTGATTGCCATGTCAGCCTCAGCGCTGGCCGCATTCAATGCTGAGCAAAAAGCCGTATTGAGCCGTCACGGCCAATTGCTGGCTTTGCCGGTTACCACGATCGAGCATATGGGCGGCGGCAGCGCTCGTTGTATGCTGGCGGAAGTCTTTTTGCCGAAGAGATAAGCCGTGGAATTGCTGCAACAGGCGCTGGCCCGATTTGACCAACTGAATAGCGCCGATCCGGTACTTGAGAATGGTGAGCCGCGAGCGCTGCTGTATGGCCAGCGGATGAGCGCCCAGTTGCAGGCATTCTGCCCGTCAGCATCGGTGGTCTTGCAGCTGGCGGTGCGGGCTCAGCATCTGGAGCGCTGGCAGATTGCACGCGAGCAATTCAACGCTGACCGCGCCGGCTACCACGCCTGGCGCAAAGCCTGCGCCGAACACCATGCCCGTCGCGCCGGTGAAGTACTTGCCGAACTCGGTGCCGACCAGGCGCTTATCGCTCGAGTCGGCCAGCTGATTCGCAAAGAGCGATTCAAGGCCGACCCGGAAGCGCAAACGCTCGAAGACGTCGCTTGCCTGGTATTCCTGCAACACGAGTTCGACGCGTTTCTGGCCAAGACCGAGCCTGAGAAAATTCCGGCGATAGTGCAGAAAACCTGGGCCAAGATGTCGGCAGAGGGCCGGCAAGCCGCCCTGGCGGCGCTGCCACGTTTACCCGACAAGGTACAAACCGCGCTGAACTCGGCGCTGAGCAGCGCCTGAAACAGCAACCGCTGATCATTTTTTAAGCATTGCAGGGTCGGGGCAGGATCGGTATGATCCGCGTCCCTTTATTTAAGGCGTGCGGTACCTGCACCCGGCTCCGAAACAGGGTGGAGCCAGGCAAGTGGTGACAGGCGGCGGCACGCGGAGAGACGTATCATGAAAGACGGTATTCATCCTAAGTATGCGGAAATCACCGCGAACTGCTCCTGCGGCAACGTGATCAAAGTCGGCTCCACAGCCGGTCGCGATCTGAACCTCGACGTCTGCGCTGCCTGCCACCCGTTCTACACCGGCAAACACAAAGTCATCGACAGCGGCGGTCGTGTTGATCGTTTCCGCAAGCGTTTCGGTACCGCTCGTTCGACCAAGTAATGCTTCGGATTCCCCCAAAAAAGGCGCTAATCAGCGCCTTTTTTTTCTGCCTGCCGAGCGGTGCCACGCTGGCCGATGGCTGTCTGTTGCCGTCGCCAGTCGAGTCGGCCCAGGTCGCCTCGGTCACCGACGGCGACACGTTGCGCCTGACCGATGGCCGCAAGCTCAGGCTGCTGGCCATCGGCGCTCCGGAGATCGACTGGGAAAACCAGGAAAACTCCGAAGCCTTCGGCCTGACCGCGAAAAAGCGCCTGCAATGGCTGCTGCCAAAAAAAAGCGCCGTGATGCTGCGCCATGACCGCGACAAATACGACCGCTTTGGCCGCTCGCTGGTACAGGTCATCAATGCCGATGGCATCGATGTCGGCGCCGAACTGGTCAAGGATGGCCTCGCCTATACCTACATTTTCCCACCCAATGACGGGCTGCTCGGCTGCTATTTCGCAAAGGAAAAACAGGCCCGAAAAACCAAAAGCGGCATCTGGTCTCTGCCACGCTTTCAGACCCGGCCAGCGGCAACGGTGCCGGACAGCGAATCTGGCTATCAATTGCTGAGCGGCAAAATCACCCAGCGCGATCAACGCGGCGAAGTCCTGACCCTGGAACTTGATGGTCGGGTGCGGGTGAAAGTGCGTGGGCTCGGCAGTGCCGCCTATGCTGGTATGAACCTGCCAAAGCTTGGGCAAACCATTACCGTACGCGGACCGCTGAACTGGAAGCAGGGCAGGGGAACGCTCGATATCCGTCATCGCCAGGGCTTCGACCGACCCTGAACCCTCATTGGGCTTTAGTCGGATTGCGCATATCGCTGAAAACTGGTTGGGCCATTACTGTGCAAGGCCCGTAAAATGGCTACACTAGACGGCGTTATTCCCTCCCCCAATCTCTTTATATTCAATAGGTTAGATAATCATGCAGAAGGACAAACGGCAGGCCGCGCTGGATTACCATGAGCAGCCAATGCCGGGCAAACTCGCGATTTCCATCACCAAACCGACTGAAAACGTTTCCGACCTGTCCTTGGCCTACACCCCGGGTGTCGCCGAGCCAGTCCGGGAAATCGCCAAGGATCCGGCTGCCGCTTACCGTTACACCGCCAAAGGCAATCTGGTCGCTGTGATCACCGATGGCACCGCGGTGCTGGGCCTTGGTGATGTCGGTGCACTGGCCGGCAAACCGGTCATGGAAGGCAAAGCCGTATTGTTCAAAAAGTTTGCCGATATCGATGTGTTTGATATCGAAGTCAATGCCGAAAGTCCGCAGACCTTTATCGAAACCGTCGTCCGGATTTCCCCGACCTTTGGCGGCATCAATCTCGAAGACATCAAAGCGCCGCAGTGTTTCGATATCGAAGAAGCGCTGATCGAACGTCTCGATATTCCAGTGTTCCATGACGATCAACACGGCACCGCCGTCGTTATCGCTGCTGGCTTATTGAACGCGCTGCACCTGTCGAACAAGAAAATCGAAGACGTGAAAATTGTTTGTCTCGGTGCTGGTGCCGCGGGCATTGCCTCGATGCGTCTGTTGGTCAGCATGGGGGCCCGCCGCAGCAATATCTACATGGTTGACCGCCAAGGTGTGGTGCATTCGCAGCGCCGCGATTTGAACGCCTACAAATTCATGTTTGCCAACAACACCGACAAGCGCACGCTGGAAGACGCGCTGACCGATGCCGATGTGTTCATTGGCGTTTCCGGCCCGGACTTGGTCACGGCGGATCAAATCAAAAAAATGGCGCCGAATCCGCTGGTATTCGCGCTGTCGAATCCGGATCCGGAAATTCATCCGGATACCGCCAAAGCCGCACGTGAAGACATCATCATGGCCACCGGCCGTTCGGATTTTCCGAACCAGGTCAACAACGTGCTCGGCTTCCCCTACATTTTCCGTGGTGCACTCGATGTCCGGGCCCGCCGCATCAATCAGGAAATGCTGATCGCTGCCGTGGAAACCATCGCCCAGATCGCCCGTGAACCAGTGCAGCAAGACACCTACAAAGCCTATCCGCACCTGAAAGAAATTACCTTCGGACCGGATTACATCATTCCGAAACCGATGGATAACCGCTTGCGCGAACGTGTACCGGCGGCGGTTGCCGCTGCGGCGGTACGCACCGGTGTCGCGCAATTGCCATATCCAGCGCACTACCCGAAACAAAAGTAAGTCTCGGAGCAGTAAAAAAGGCGCGTAACGCGCCTTTTTTTATTTCAGCAAAGATTAGAACATAAATGCAACGCGCAATGAGGTATTGTTGCCGTTGATCTCGAAACGTTCATTGTAATCCCAACCGCCAACATCAACTTCATACTGCATGCGGGTGTAACGCAAACCCATCATGACAAAGTCGGTAAATTTGTAATCGATTTCGATGATGCCACCGAGTGTGCCATCAAAATTGAAACGCGGTCCATAAACGCCTTGCAACGCGATATGCGTTTCATAACTGCCGCCGGCGCCAAAACGCCAGTTGTCGCCGCTGTAGAACAAGGCCACATCAAGTGGCATGCGCTTGAATGCAACGCTGCCGTTGTCGGCATGCACACCATCTTCCTTGTAACCGATGGTCGTTTGCAGTTGCAGTGATTCACTTAAACTGAACACCCCACCAGCGGCCAGACTGACGCCACCACCGGCACTGATCTTGGTCCTCTCCCGATCACCGTCGTCATAAATCAGCTCGACATCAGCCAATTTGTCGCCACCATGGGCAAACGCCAAATCAAAATACCAGTCAGCCGCTTGCGCCTGAGCCGCAAGGGTAATCAGTAACACCCCAAGAATTGCCTTCTTACTGCCCATGTCTTCACTCCAGCTTATCGTCGGATAGGCTTTGTTGTTTTCATTTAATGATTGGCGAAACGAACGAGTTGAAGCGGGAAGGAAACATTGCAGCAACGATTCCGTTCGTCATTCGGTCTGGCAGGCACCAAGCCGGTCCATTGCCGGCCGACGCCGGCGCGCGCATTCTACTGCTCGGCAAGAGCAATGCAAGCGGTTATGCTGAGACGATTGCGCAACAACAAGGAAAGCACAATGAAAACCCGCCATGCTGCTTGTAGCTGTGGACAATTAACCGCAACCGTCAACGCCGAACCGGTGCGCATTTCGGTATGCCATTGCCTGGCCTGTCAGCGCCGCACCGGCAGCGTGTTCGGTATGCAGGCTCGCTTTCCGGCATCCGCGGTTGAGATAACCGGAAAGAGCCATCAGTACCAACGCACCGGCGACAGCGGTGGAACGGCCGAATTCCATTTCTGTCCGCACTGCGCCGCCATTGTTTACTACCGGATTCTGGCGCAACCGGAAGTGCTTGCCATACCAGTTGGCGTTTTTGCCGACCCGAGTTTTCCGCCACCAACTGTCGCGGTTTACATGGAGCGCAAACATCCGTGGGTACAAATGCCAGCGCAATGCGAGTTGTATGATTAAGCAAAACCACAGCGCTTGTACTACGCTGATTAGCAACGTTTACGCTGTTCACTTTTGCGCAACGCAAACGGAAAAGTCCATCGTTCAACAGATTTAAGACGTCGGCCATTAGGGACGAACCATGCATGCTGGCATCAGTGACTGGCGGTATTGTGTTGGTTGTGGCGTCGCGTTGCTTACGGCGCTGTTATGGTGCTCGTCAACACTCGGCGCCGACACCCAAACTTGGCGACACAGTTTGAGTTACCTGCACGGCAAAGACTATCAACTTGGCGCCAGCCATCGACAATTGCTGACCTATGAAGTAGCGGCCAACGGCTCAGTTGGCGACCTGTTTGGCTTTATCGATTTCAGCGAAGATCTGAATGGCGCCAATAAAGGTCGTTACGAATGGTACGGTGAATTATCACCGCGCTGGCGCTTCTGGACCAGTGACGACAATGCAGCACCGTGGCGTCACCTGTATCTTGCCGGCAATCTTGAGCGCGGACGCAAATGGCACAATCAGCCTGCCGTGCGGGAAGTCGAAGCCAATCTGATCGGCATCGGCACCGATTGGTCGGTACCGGGCTTTCGCTTTCTGCGCAGCAATGTCTATTGGCGTGATACCCGCACCGTATCGGCCATCAGCGGTCAGTCATTACGTGCCGGCGAAACCGTGCAGATAACATTAAGCTGGGCTCTGCCATTCTCGATAGATGATCAGCACTTTTTGTTCGATGGCTTTTTCGATTGGGCGGACAATGAAGGGAAAGCCAACAATTGGATTCTGGCCGCCCCGCAATTGAAATGGGATTTATGTCAGCAACTCGGTGCGCGCGCAGGACGCTGCTATCTCGGTATTGAACAACAATACTGGAAAAACAAAACCGCGGTTGATGGTGTGCGAGAGAACGTCACGCAACTACTGCTCAAATGGCATTTTTGATCGAGACGTCATCACACAGCCTATTTGCCAAAGCGGGGCCATCGACCCCGCTTTGCATCTCACGGAGACTGGTAAACGACACCGTTTTTCATCACGAATGGTACTGATTCCAGTAGTTCAACGTTCTGCAATGGATCGCCTTTTACCGCGATGATATCGGCGTAATGCTCGCTGTCGATAACGCCGAGTTCACCCTTTTTTCCCAGTGCTTCGGCGGAGTTTATCGTCGCGGCCTGAATCGCCTGCAACGGACTCATGCCGTAACGAACCATGACGGCGAATTGTTTGCCGTTGTCGCCGTGCGGGTAGACGCCGGTGTCGGTGCCATAAACCATTTTGACACCGGCTTTATGCGCTTTGCGAAAACCTTCGCGCTGGACATCGGCGACTTCCCGATCTTTACGCAGGTTGTCCTCGAGCACACCGTTCTTCTTGCCTTCGGCCTGGGTGTATTCGGTGTTGTAGATATCCATCGACAGATAAGCGCCGTGTTTTTTCGCCAGCTTGATGCCTTCGTCGTCAATCAGGCTGGCGTGTTCAATGGTATCGACGCCGGCGCGAATCGCGTCTTTGATGCCGGCCGTGCCATGGGCATGGGCCGCAACCTTCAAACCCCACATATGGGCTTCGTCGACAACAGCTTTCATTTCTTCATAAGTCATTTGCTGCTGACCTGGCTCGGTGTTGCGTGAGAACACACCGCCAGTCGCGCAAATCTTGATCACTTGTGCACCGTATTTACGCAGTTCACGCACGCGCTTGCGCGCTTCGTCTGGATTGTCGGCGTTGAACGGACTTTTCTGATTCATGGAAGGTGGAAAGAACGTCGAGTCGCAATGACCACCAGTGGCGCCGAAACTGTAAGCGGCTGTGATCACGCGTGGACCGATGATCTTGCCTTCGTCAATTGCTTGCCGCAGACCAACATCGTTCCAGGCATCGGCACCAACATTGCGCACCGTGGTGAAGCCGGCAAGCAGAGTTTTTTCTGCGTTCGGCACCATCAGTGCCGACCAGAAGCGATCGCTGAATTGCAGTCCGGTATAACCGCCATAACTTGGATCACTATCGAGATGCACATGCATATCGATCAAACCAGGCAATAGTGTATGGCCAGGCAAATCAACGCGCTTGGCATCGGCAGGCAGTTTGTTCGCATCAAAAACGATCTCGCGAATCTTGCCGTCTTCAATGATGACAAACGGCTTTGACTGATACTTGCCTGTTCTGACATCAAGCAGACGTTCAGCACTGAGCACCGTGACTTGCGCCATCGTTGCCGAGCAAGCAAACAGCGCCGCCATGGCGATACCGATTTTGGTTTTCATTTTCTGCCCTTATGCTTCTTGTTTCTGCAAATCCTGCAAGGCGCGGCTGACCGCTTCTGGCGACGAGGTTTTGCGCGCCATCAGATTGTAGGCCATCGGCACGACAAACAAGGTCAGTAACGTCGATAAGGCGACACCGGAGAAAATCACAACACCGAGCACCTGACGTGATTCAGCACCAGCACCGCTTGCCAACACCAGCGGCAACGCCCCCATCAACGCCGTGACACTGGTCATGACAATCGGACGCAGGCGGCGTTTCGATGCATCAATCAACGCGGTATCAAAATCTTTACCGGCATCACGCATCTGGTTGGTGAACTCGACAATCAGAATACCGTTCTTGGTCGCTAGACCCACCAACATGATGATGCCAACCTGTGAGTAGATGTTAAGCGTCATGCCCATGACCTGCAAACCGATCAAGGCACCGAGTACCGCCAACGGCACCGTCAGCATGATCACCAGCGGATGCACGAAGCTTTCGAACTGCGCCGCCAACACCAGGTAAACAATCAGGATCGCCAAGCCGAATACAAATGCCGTACTGCCCGACTGTTCGACAAAGCGTTCTGACTCACCTTTGTAATCGACGCGCGGTTCGTTATTGAGTTCATCACGCACAACGCTGTTCAAATATTCCAGCGCAGCGCCGAGCGTAAAGCCATCAACAAGGTTGGCGCTGATGGTAATGGCGCGTACCCGGTTGTAGCGGTTCAGCGTGTTGGCACCGGCTTGCTCATAGCCTGTAACCATATTGGACAATGAGATCAATTCGCCGGTTTTTTCCGAACGTAAGTATACGTTCTGCAAATCGGCCGGTGTGCGGAACTGGGTTTCCTCGCCGCGAACCTGGACATCGTATTCTTCACCAGACTGATTGAACGTGGTCATCCGGCGCCCGGACAACAAGGTTTGCAGCGTGACACCAATCGCCTGCACCGAAACGCCCAAATCCGCCGCGCGATTGTGATCGATGGTCAGCAGGAATTGCGGAAGCGTTTCCTTGTAATCAGCCTGAACGTTGGTGAAGCCGCCGTGCTCGCTGGCACGTGCCATGATGACATCACGCCATTGCGCAAGCTGGGCGTAATCGTCTC
Organism: Permianibacter aggregans; assembly: GCF_009756665.1. Lineage (GTDB taxonomy): Bacteria > Pseudomonadota > Gammaproteobacteria > Enterobacterales > Permianibacteraceae > Permianibacter > Permianibacter aggregans. Next base: position 2,308,528 of record NZ_CP037953.1, on the reverse strand, counting down.
CGCCGATCACGAATTGCACCGGTGTGCTGCCACCACCACCGAGTGATTGGCGGATGGCGCCGAAAGCACGCACCCCTGGCAGTGCCGACAGTTTTTCGTTGACTTCGTTGACGATGGTAAAACCATTACGACGCTCACCGAAATCATCCAAACCGACGATGACAAAGCCGGAGTTCATGGCGTTGCCACCGAACCCGGGCGCACGGGTCAACAAGCGATTGAATTCGCCGCTGTCGAGATAAGGCTGCAACATCGTTTCGATTTCCTTGATGTTGCGCACCGTGTGTTCGTAGGTCGCGCCTTCCGGCCCCAGCACGTTGATGAAAAAGCCGCCGCGATCTTCTTTCGGCGCCAGTTCCGCCGGCAAAATCTTGAACAAACCAACGATGGCCAATAGCACCAAACCAATCAGCGAAAAGAACAGCACTTTGTGGTGCATCAGTTCTTCGAGCATGCGGCCGTAGCCGTTTTCCATCGCCTGGGTTTTCCGGTCAACCCAGGCTTGCAGCGCCGAATGTTTACGTTCTGATTTCAGCAGGAACGCGCACATCACCGGTGCCAACGTCAGCGCCGTGATCGACGACAGCACGACTGCACCCGCAATGGTCAGCGCGAATTCGCTGAACAATTTGCCGAAGTCACCTTCGAGAAACATGATCGGCACGAACACCGCGACCAACACGGCCGTGGTCGCCACCACGGCGAAACCCACTTCGCGAGCGCCATTGAACGCCGCCAGTAGCGGCGGCTCACCGTGTTCGATACGGCGGTAAATGTTCTCCAGCACCACGATCGCGTCGTCAACGACCAGACCGATCGCCAGTACCAGCGCCAACAAAGTCAGCAGGTTGATTGAGAAACCGAGTATCCACAGAATCGCGAATGCGCCGATCAAGGAAATCGGTACGGTCACCGCCGGCACCAGCGTGGCGCGCAGAGTGCCGAGAAATAAGTAGATGACCATGATGACCAGCACCATCGCGATCGACAGTGTCAGGTACACCTCAAAGATCGCCTGCTCGATAAACACCGAGCTGTCATAGCTTTCATGCAGCTGAATATTTGGTGGCAGATTTTCCTTGATGCGTTCGTATTCGGCCTTGGCGGCGCGAGCAACCGACAAGGTGTTCGCCGTCGATTGCTTGACGATACCGATACCGATAACGTCCTGACCATTACCGCGGAAATAAATTTTGTCTTCAGAGGCACCAAGGAAAATATCGGCGATTTCACCGAGACGCACCAAATGGCCGTTGGCATCTTTGCGAATCACCAGCTCACGGAACTCCTGTTCGCTGGTGTAACCGCGCAACACCCGTGCGGTCATTTCTCGATCGGTGGAGCGCAATTCACCGGCCGGTAACTCGACGTTTTCCGAGCGCAATGCCCGCTCGATATCGGTAACGGTAATCGAACGCGCCGCCATGGCATCATGATTCAGTTCGATGCGCATCGCGTAGCGACTGCCGCCGCCCAGGCGCACACGGGCAACACCGTCGAGCGATGCAAAACGATCTTCGATATAGCGGGAACCGTAATCAGTCAGCTCCAGCGTATTCAGCGTATCGGAAGACAAGTTGAACCAGATGATGACGTTGTCATCGGAATCGGCTTTCGACACTTCCGGCGGGTCGACATCGTCCGGCAAATTATCGAGCACACGCGAGACGCGATCACGAACATCGTTGGCGGCGGCGTCAATATCGCGATCGGAGGAGAACTCAATCGAAATACTGGAGCGGCCGTTGCTGCTGCGCGACGTGATTGAACGAATGCCGGCGATGCCGCTGATCCGATCTTCGATGATCTGGGTAATACGGGTTTCGACAATCGCGGCGGAAGCACCCGGGTAATCGGTGTCGACCGAGACAATTGGCGGATTGACGTCCGGGTATTCGCGAAGATTGAGAAAATTGAACGCCATCAAGCCGAACGTGATGATCAACAAATTGATCACCATCGCCAGCACCGGGCGTTTGACGGAAGTATCAGACAACCACATGGTTACACTCCGTTACAGGGCAGCAGCAGCCGCCTGGATTTGCACCGGCTGGCCATCACGTACTTTGTGCGTCCCTTCAACAATCACCGTTTCACCGAGCTGCAAGCCTTCCAGCACTTCGGCGTAACCGATGCGGCGTTTGCCGATAACAATCTGTTTCTGACGGGCGATGTTGTCTTCGCCGACGACAAACACATAGTGCTGACGCGCCAGGCTGATCAGCGCACCTTCCGGCACCGCCAGCACTTCGTTCTTGTCCTGAGTGATGCGAATATCGATCAGCATGCCCGGCTTCAAGCGACGCTCGGAGTTATCGATTTCGGCCAACAGATTCAGCGTGCGCGTCGCCGGGTTGATGCGGGTGTCAACATGGGTCAGCTTGCCTTTGAATTTCTCGCCCGGATAAGCGGCACTGGTCGCTGCCAGCGTCAAGCCCGGTTCGATGTTGCCGGCCTGCATTTCCGGTATCGTGAATTCGACTTTGACGGTGCTTAAATTATCCAGCGTCGTGATCGGCGTGCCGACGGTGACGAGCGCCCCAGGCGATACCTGCCGAGCACCGAGCACACCGGAAAACGGCGCCCGGATATAGCGCTTGTCCAAGGCGGCGCGCGCTACCTGCAGTTGCGCTTCAGCGACCTGCACCGCGTAGGCTTTTTCTTCCAGCATTGATTTCGAGACGGCGCTGCCACTGGTCAGATTCTGCAGCCGCTCGAGCTGGGAACGATTGTCGGCGAGCTTGGCTTCGGCTTCGCGCAATTTCGCGCGTTCTTCATCGTCGTGCAGCGTGACCAGCAGATCATCAGCGCGGACCGCCTGGCCGTCACGGAAATGCAGCTGCTTGATCAGACCCGTCTGCTGCGAGGTGATGACCACGCCTTCGCGCGACTGAGCGGTACCGAGCGCAGTGATGACATCACCCATCGTGCGCTGGCTGATTTGCTGAACGGCGACCGGCACGGTACTGCGGCCACCGCCAGCACGGTTTTCGTCGCTGCTGGCTGACCACCAGAGCCAGAGGACATAGCCGAGCAGCACCGCCAGCACGGCATAAATGGGAAGCGTTTTCTTCATCGGGAAAGCAATTTTTTGCGAAATATCAGGCAATTATACGTAGCAAGCGGCAATCGCGCTTAGACCCAAAAAGCCAGCCTGAAGCATAGTCCAGCTAAATTGTAAGAATTATTGTGTGGACCGAAGAGAATGTGCAGAAAAAGACAGAATCGCGCCATTCAGGGCGAATGGCGCGTGAGATCAAGCAATTAAAAGCACATCGTCAAGGCAATTTTCACCCTTTGATGATCAGCACATCGCAGCGCACATCGGCGATGACCCGCTCGGAAGTGTTGCCGACCAGCCACTCCTCAACGCCTTTGCGACCAACGGTGCCCATGACCAGCAACGCTGCTTTTTCCTTGCGCAGCAAACGCGGCAGCATGTCTTCCGGATGGCCGAAACCGACCAGGTTGTTGCTGACCTGATCATCGACACCGGCTTCCTTGCAGCGCTTGGCCGAGGCGGCCTTGGCTTGCTCTTCGGCCTTGTTTTTGTAGGAGCGGTGATCAACCAGGTCGAGATCAAACAGCAGCTGTGGCAGGGCCCGGACAAAAACCGACTTCAATTTCGCTTTCATCAGCGGCGCCAGCAGCGCGCCGGTCTGTAGCACTTGCTGGTCGAGCTTTTTCCGGCTGCTGCGCTTGTCACCGGCATCAATGGCAGCGACCACCGCACCTTCGGCCGGACTGCGGTCATCGACCAGCCACAGCGGTACCGGTAACCGACGCATCAAGTGCCAGTCGCTTGGCATGTAGAAGGCTTTTTTGCTCGGCCGACCATGCTTGATCACCAGATCGATACCGCGCTTTTTGACGTTGTCGCAGAGCCATTCGTGGTAACGCTTGTGCCAAATCACTTCGATATTCGGGCGGAATTTCGGTGCTACCGATTTCAGTTCAACGGCCAATGCCTGATGGCGGGCATCGATCAGCTTTTCCCGATAGGCATGGCGCTCTTTGTCACTGAGCAAGGCATCGTCATCACCGAGGCTGTCGTGGACAAACGCGTACAACACCAGCTCAGCCTTGCTGGCCTTGGCCAGCGCCACCGCGCATGAAAGCGCCGGTTCGGCAGTCAGTAAATCAGCGATAACGGCGATTTTGTTCAATGATTTCATCGTTCAATGCTCCTTGTTGTTCCCTGCACTGTGCCAACTTCAGCTAAGCCCATTATTGCGCAAAATCAAAAAAGGCGCCGGAAACGGCGCCTTGAAGTTTGATCGACCAGCCGGTTACTCGGCGCCGAGCGGCGCCGCGTACAAGTCGTAATCGTCGGCTTCGTGCACGAAGACTTCGACGATCTGGCCTGGCTTCAAATCACTGCTGTCGACAAAGACCTTGCCGTCGATTTCCGGGGCATCGGCCTTGCTGCGGCCAATGGCGCCTTCGTCATCGACTTCATCAATGATGACCTCAAGGGTGCGGCCGACTTTCGCTTGCAGCTTGTCACGCGAAATGCGTGCGGCCACTTCCATGAAGCGCTGCCAGCGCTCTTCCTTGACTTCTTCAGCAACCGGATTCGGCAGCTCATTGGCCGTGGCGCCTTCGACCGGCGAGTACTTGAAGCAGCCAACGCGATCGAGCTGGGCTTCTTCGAGCCAGTCGAGCAGGATTTGAAAATCGTCTTCGGTTTCGCCAGGAAAACCGACGATGAATGTCGAACGCAGCACCAGGTCCGGGCAGACATCGCGCCAGGATTTGATCCGGGCCAGGGTGTTTTCGGCATGGGCCGGACGCTTCATCAGCTTCAGCACATTCGGGCTGCCGTGCTGGAACGGAATATCGAGGTAAGGCAGGATTTTGCCTTCGGCCATCATCGGAACGATGTCGCTGACATGCGGGTACGGATAAACGTAATGCAAGCGGGTCCAGACACCGAGTTCGCCGAGTGCCTCGCACAATTCTTTCATTCGGGTTTTCAGCGGGCGGCCGTTCCAGAAGCCAGTGCGGTATTTGGTATCAACGCCATAGGCACTGGTGTCCTGGGAAATCACCAGCAATTCCTTGACGCCGGATTTAACCAGATTTTCGGCCTCGGTCATGACATCGCCAATCGGCCGCGAGACCAAATCGCCGCGCATCGACGGAATGATGCAAAACGCGCAGCGGTGATTGCAGCCTTCAGAAATTTTCAGGTACGCGTAATGCTTCGGCGTCAGCTTGATGCCTTGCGGCGGTACCAGATCGACGAATGGGTCGTGCTTAGGCGGCAACACATTGTGCACGGCGCCCATGACCGCTTCGTAAGCCTGTGGGCCGGTGACACTCAACACATTCGGATGGACATCAAGAATCTTCTCGGCCTTGGCGCCAAGGCAACCAGTGACGATAACCTTGCCGTTCTCGCGCAGCGCTTCGCCGATGGCATCCAGCGATTCCTGCTCGGCGGCGTCGATAAAACCGCAGGTGTTGACGACGACGACATCAGCATCGTTATACGTCGGTACGATTTGGTAACCCTCGGTTTTCAACTGGGTCAGAATGCGTTCGGAATCGACCAGCGCCTTTGGGCAGCCAAGCGAAACGAAACCCACTTTAGGGGTGGAACGGGACATCGATTACTCCGGAGATACCGCAGAGAAGGCGGCAGGATAAAACAAGCGGGTGGTCAAAATTCGCGCAATTTTACCTGTTGATCAGGTCCGGGGGCAACGCTTTCGCCAATTCTTAACGCTTTGACTTAGCCTACCGATTAATGACTCAACGAGCCTATAAACCCCTTGCCGAGCACCAACGACCATTTCTACAGCCGCTGTCAGAAAAGTTTGGCAACGATTTTCGTTAGGTATTCATTTTATTTTCAGCTGCGCCAATTTACCGTGCGCGCGCCCGAATAGCGGGTAAGGTTGTAATAAAAGGAATTGTGGAATGAAAAAATCTTTTGTTGTCGGCGCGATCGCGTTGCTGGGCGCTTCTTCGGTATTCGCTGACTCTTATCTGAAAGCCGAAGCACAAAAATCGTACAACGATTTTGCTTCTGACGTCTGTGACGTTGCCGCTTCCTGCACCGATAAACCCAACGGCTATCGTTTCGCCTACGGATATGAGCTCAACGACAACTTTGCGTTCGAATTCGGTTATGGCTCGTCGGGCAAGTTCAAAGCCGCCGATGGTAGCGATCAACTGAGCGTCGAAGTAAAGAGCATTGACGTTGCCGCCATTGGCCGTTTGCCTCTGAGTGATCTGTTTGCATTTACCGGTAAGCTGGGCTTTACCCGTACCGATGCAGACACAAAATTCTCCAACACCTTTTTCAGCGAAAATGACAACCAGTCCAGCACTGTCCCGGTATATGGCGTTGGCATGGAAATCAGCTGGTTCACCCTGGGTTACGAAGTCATCAATGACGCCGAAATCGGTTTGTTTGACGGCGACTCGGAAGAAGATAATTTTGAGCGCATCTACGCTGGCGTAAAAATCAATTTCTAATATCTAGAAAAGCAAAAAGGGCTGCGATGCAGCCCTTTTTTATTTCAACCAGCCTCTATTACACGCCACCCAGATAACGATTCTTCAAACGAATCAACAACGACACTTCCTTCTCCAATACCGACTTCGCTTTGCGATCTTCGTCGGTGATGTTTTCCCAGGTCAACGACTTGATTTCGCTCAAATCCGATTCCAGCGACGTCAGCACGGTATCAAAGCTGATCACCGGCTTTGGTGGGTCAATCACATACCAGCAATTGTCTACTTTGCGCATCCGATATTTTTCGACAAACGTTTCGCCGATCTCCGTGACACGACGGCCAAACTTGTCATTCTCGGTGCCTTTCGGACGCCAGACATCAGCCAGCGTAAACATTTCCACGCGGGCAATGGCTTCGTTACCGCGCATCTCGATTTTCTCGAGTTTCCAGGCCTTGACCACCGTCATGCTGTCAGCGCTTAAGTTAGGCGTGTTAATCGGGTAAACGTACTCGCTGCCCTTATAGGCTGGCTTGAAATTTTCCCAGCTAATCAATTGTTCCGGACGCTGGCCAACGAGTTCCTGTTTCAGGAAGTTGTCCATCAATACGCGTGGGTCGAGTTGCTGGTCATTACCACATTGTTTACCAGCTTCGGCGACCAACGGCAGGGCCAGCAACGTGATCAGTAGTGCGCGCCACATCATCTGAAGTCCTGTAAAAAATTCGCAGGAGTTCAATGTACGGCGAATGCGGCTTTGCAATACGTGCGCGGCTCACAAATTTTGTCAGGCTTTGCCGCGCAGAATGTCACCTTGTGAACCAGGTCAGATCATTTTGTGCATTGCTTCACATGACAACGGTCCGCGAGCCGACGGAGATCTTAAAAAACCAGACGAGCTGCGTCAGCGATCAGCAATTTCCGCCAGCGATTGATAGAGCGGCTTCAGTTGTTTATACAGCGGCAGGTATACACGCCGATACAATTGCTCGTAGCGCTCAACGGCTGATGGGCGCGGCTCGAACACTTGGCCGACATGACACATCGCCGCGATGGCGGCCGGGTAATCGCGCTGCCAACCGAGGTGCACAGCGGCGTTAATGGCGGCACCAAGACCGGAAGTTTCGTATTCACGCAGGCGCTCGGCCGGACGATTGAAAATATCAGCGGTCAGCTGCATCGCCACGTCTGACTGTGAGCCGCCACCAGAAATTCGCAGCGCAATCACTTTCTCATGCGCGCGCTTTTGCAGCGTATCCAAACCCTGACGCAAACCGTAAGCGATGCCTTCCAGAATCGCCCGGTACAAATGCGCGCGGGTATGGTGGTCGGCCCAACCGATAACGGCGCCGCGCGCCTCCGGGCCCGGCTCACGAACGCCGGGGCTCCAGTACGGTTGCAGGATCAAGCCTTCAGCACCGGGTGGGATTTGCTCAATCAGCGCATCAAAAAACTGCTCCGGCACACCGCCCTGTTCAATCGCTCGCTGCTGCTCCGGATGGCCGAATTCATGTTTGAACCACGACACCAGCCAGTAGCCACGATAAATCTGGTATTCGGCATTGAAGTAATCACGGGCTGCGGCCGGATACGAGGGCAGAAACGGCAGTGGATGAATATGGCGTGGCAACGACAGGTTGACGGTGGCCGTTGTGCCGTATGAAAGACAGGCCCGTTCCGGCGTCAGGCAGCCAGAGCCCAGCACTTCGCAAGCCTTGTCGGCACCGGAGGCGGCCAACGGCAAGCCAATCGGCAGACCCAGTTCTTCACTGGCGCGATTCGACAAGCTGCCCTGCAATTCGCCCGGCTTGACCAGCGTCGGCAGCCATTCCGACGCTAGCGGACAGGCTTGCCACTGCCAGCTGCGCTCGTTAGCCCAGTGCTGCTGCTTGAAATCGAACGGCAGATAACCGACCTGCGCCGCCAACGAATCCTGCCAGGCGCCGGTCAGACGGAAACTTAAGTAACTCGACAGCAAGCCATAGTGGCGAATGCGCCGAAAGGCTTCCGGCTCCTGCGCCTGCAGCCAGGCGATTTCGCATTCAGCCTGAAAACCACGAATGGTGTCGGTGACGCCCGCGAGCCGGAACGCCGCTTCCCACCACAAGCTTAATCGCGGCAACGCCGATTTCGGCAAGCGGCGTTTGTCCATCCACAAAATCGCCGGGTACACCGGCTGATAGTTTTCATCGAGCGCGATAACCGTCGCACGCTGCGTCGTCAGCGAAACGGCGGCCACCCGTTCACGGCAATCGCCATGTTGCGCCCAAAGCCGCTGACAACTGTGCACAATCGCCTGCCAGAACATCTCCGGGTCGGCTTCGACCCGCTCGCTGCTCGGGCGTTGATAGTGCAGCGCCTGACTGCCTTTGCCGAGCAGGCGCCCATGCGCATCGAACAGCATCGCGCGCGCACTCTGGGTGCCGACATCAATGGTCAGCAGCAAATCCTTATTCATTGTTGTTTTTCCGCCAGACAGCTTGCGCGCATCATAGCGCAGCGGCAGCGACCGCTATTTGCGAAATAACGCCATCTGCAACCACTGGCTGCCGGGCTCCAGCGAGCGCACGCCGTAAGCCTCGCCGTCGTTGCTCAATGCCGTTTGCAGATTGCGCAGCGTGCAATCGCCATCGGCGCGCTGCAACTGAATAGCGCCAGCCAACACAAAAACCAGATGCCGATCCGCGCTGGCCATATCCAACCGCGTATGCTGATGGCTGTGGCATTGCACCTCGGCACGGAAATACTGGCGATGACACATCAAATTCAAATCGCGTACCGGGCCGTTCGACAAGCGACAACTCGTTGTTGCCTCACCCGCGAAGGGATGAAACTCACCACGCTTACTCAGTGTCACGATCTGTTGACCGATGTTCAGGGTAAAACCATTACCCTCAACCAGCGTGATCACCCGGTCGATATCGGGAAATGAACTGAACGGTCCATCGCTATTGATTTCGGCCAGCGACAAACGCCAGCCGAAATGATCGTTGGCCATTTCGCGCAGAATTTCGTGGGTAACACCGCCGCCGTTCTTCCACGGTTGCGTTTGCCAATGTTCTGCCCCGACGACTTGCCAACTCATGCCGCGGCCACTTCAATGCCGTTATGGCGCAGTAACGGCTCAGTTTCCGGCTCACGACCACGGAACGCGATAAAGCTTTGCATCGCCGGACGGGAACCGCCGACGGCGAGAATTTCCTTGCGGAATGCCCGTCCAGTGTTTTCGTTGAACAAGCCATCTTCTTCAAAGCGACTGAACGCGTCAGCCGACAACACCTCAGCCCATTTGTAGCTGTAATAGCCGGCCGCATAGCCGCCGGCGAAAATATGAGAAAAGCCGTGCGCGAAACGATTGAATGCCGGTGGTTTGATCACGGAAACTTCGGCGCGCACCGCGTTTAATACGTCCATAAAAGCCGGCATAGTGCCGGCCGGCTTTACCGGCAAGGCTTGCGCATGCAGGCGTAAATCAAACAGCGAAAACTCCAACTGACGCACCATCTGCATCGCACTTTGGAAATGTTTGGCGGCCAGCATTTTCTCGATCAAATCATCCGGCAACGGCTCGCCGGTTTTGTAATGACCGCTAAGTTTTTTCAGTGCTTCCGGATCCCAGCAGAAATTTTCCATGAACTGCGAAGGCAGCTCGACAGCGTCCCATTCAACACCGTGAATACCGGTCGCGGCCAGGTGGTCAACTTCGCTCAACATATGATGCAAGCCATGACCAAATTCATGGAACAAGGTCACCACATCATCATGAGTAAACAGCGCAGGGCGTGAATCGGTGGGGCCGGAAAAATTACAGGTCAGAAACGCAATCGGTTTTTGCCGCTCGCCCGTTGCAATCTTCAAGCGCCCTTGGGCATCGTCCATCCAGGCACCACCGCGCTTGTGCCGGCGTGCATGCAAATCCACATAGAAATGCGCCAGCACCTGGCCGCTTTCATCCTGCACGTCAAAAAACCGTACGCTGTCATGCCAGCGATCAACATCATTGTGTTCTGCAAAGCGAATGCCGAACAGCTTTTCGCTAATCGCGAACAAACCATCGAGCACTTTGCTTTCCGGGAAATACGGCCGCACATCTTCGTCGCTCAATTGGTAATTGGCCTGACGCAGCTTTTCGCTGTAATAAGCGATATCCCAGGCTTCGAGATCCTTGACATTGAATTGTTTGGCGGCGAAATCGCGCACTTCCTGCAATTCATTCTCGGCCTGCGGTTTGGCTTTATTGGCGAGATCGAGCAAAAACGCTTCGACGGTTTCCACATCCGGCGCCATCTTGCTGGCCAATGACAACGCGGCAAAATGCGGAAAGCCGAGCAACTCGGCCAGACGCTGACGCCATTGCAGCGTTTCATTGATGATGCCGGTGTTATCCCATTCCGGATGATCGGCTTGTTGCTCCGATGCGCGGGTAACGTAAGCGCGATACACCTGTTCACGCAGATTGCGATCGTCAGCGTAGGTCATCACCGCGATAAAGCTTGGGCCATCAAGCGTGATGACATAACCTTCCAACTGATGCGCTTTCGCTGCGGCTTGGGCATTTTCCAACGCTGTTGGTGGCAGACCTTGCAGCGGTTTGCTATCCGGATAATGCAGATACCAGGCCATCGTCGCATCAAGTAAATTCTGTTCAAACTTGGCGCCCAAATCCGATAAGCGTTGTTGAATATCGGCGTAGACTTTCTTCTTGTCGGCCGGTAACGCAATGCCGCTCAGCTCAAAATCGCGTATCGCTTCAGTAACGATATGACGCTGCGCCGAGCTCAGGCTTTCATCGTGATCGCGCACCGCGCAATACGCTTGGTATAAGTCTTCATTCTGTTCGATTTCGGTGCTGTACTCGGTCAGCAGCGGCAGCGCGGCGTTGTAGGCTTCGCGCAGTGCCGGACTGTCTTTGACTGAATGCAAATGGGAAATCCGCGACCACCATTTGTGCAACTCGTTTTCGCTTTTCTCCAGCGGGTCAATCAATGTAGCCCAGCGCTGCGGCTTGCTGGCCAGCACACTGGCCAGATGCGCACGGTTGCGTTCGAGAATTTCATTCAATTCCGGGATAATTTTTTCAACGTCGATAGTGGAGAACTGCGGTAGGGCGCTCATTGAATTCACTTCTGTAGTAAAAAGGAGGATAGCTTGGTGTTTAAGGGCGCTGACGGGTTAATTCAAACCACACCCCGTCAACAACAGCGGCCAGATGGTTTTGATCGACAACCAGCACCGTGTTGCCAGCGATAAAATCGACATCGGCCTCCAGGCAATTGATGTCAACGGCCAGCGTCTCGTTGCCTTTGATTTTCAGGTCATCGAAATGAATCTGGAACAACTCGAAGAAATTGCCATTGGTTTCAGTGTAACTGTCAAACAACGCTCGCTGGCATTGCTCGCGACCAAACTGCACGCGCTCCGCACTGTAATGCACGCTGGCGCCAATCCAGGATTCAATTTCACCGCCAGATAGCGGCGAATCGCTCACTACCGCCAGCGGCGCCGTCACGCGCCAATCACCATAAATAGCAGCGATATCATTGGCCCCGGAAGGCATTGTTGTTGCGCTGGCCAGCAGCCACCAAAACCACATTTACGGTAATTCCTCCAGTTGATGTAACGGCGCGGTATCCGGCATCAAACCATGCCAGAGCCGGAAACTTTCGGCAGCTTGTTCGATCAGCATGCCGCGGCCAGTAAACACTTGTTCTACGCCGCGTTGACGCATCGCCTGTACAAAGGATTCGGCACGCGCACCATAGTTCAGATCATAGGCGATTTGCACCGTGTCTGTTGGCACCGCCGTCAGCAAATCGGCAACGCCGTCGGCCACTGAGCTCAGTAACAAGACATTGCCTGGCCAAGTCTCGCTGGCGAGCTGTACTCGCGTATCGGCCAACGCTTCAACGATCTCAAGCGCTCGCTCGCGGGTGCGGTTCAGTAATTGCACGCTGGCCACACGCGCTGTCAGCAGCGCCGGAATCACGCCGCGCGCCGCACCGCCAGCACCAAGCAGCAGCACCGGCCGCTGTTGCAATGACACGCCGAGCCGCTGCAAATCGCGAACCAGTCCAATGCCATCGGTGTTATCGGCCCAAATGCGTCCGTTTTCATCCCGGCCAAGCGTATTGGCGGCGCCAGCAAGCTTGGCGCGCTCAGAAGCGTTGTCGGCAAACTGCAATGCAGCAGCTTTATACGGCAAGGTGACGTTGACACCGGTGCCGCCTTGCGCGAAAAACGACCGCAACCACAGCGCGAACTCATCGGCACTCAGCGCCTGCTTTTGATAATCGAGCGGCAAATCGAATTGAGCCGCGAAGGCCTTGTGCAAACTGGGGCTTTTCGAATGGGCAATCGGCTGGCCGATGACGGCGCAGCGCTTAATCGAGGCCGAAGTCATAGGCACGCTCGATTTTGCAGACCTGCAATTCGTAATACTGATACCACTGCTTGCGCCCGGTTTCGCGCGTCGCCGCGTGTTCGAGGTGTTGTCGCCAGGCCTTGATATCGGCCTCAGAGCGCCAGTAGGAAATGGTCACGCCCAGCCCGCCCGGTTCGCGCACTGAGCGCACGCCGATATAGCCCGGCTGCTGGGCGGCCAGCTCGACCATCCGATCGGCGGCCTGACCATAACCTGCGTCAATTTCTGTGCGTTTCGACAGGAAAATGACCGCATAGGCCCCGACCAGATCGGCGGGGTTAAGGTAAGATCCAGCCTCATTTTGCTTAGAGGTAATTGGCATGCCTGAACACGTCCTGCAACAGTTGTTTGAGAACAATAAACGCTGGGCTGAAAAAGTGACCAAGGAAGATCCGGCGTTTTTCCAGAATCTGTGCCAGCAGCAGACACCGGAATACCTGTGGATTGGTTGCTCCGATTCACGCGTACCGGCCAACCAGATCATGGGTCTGGCACCGGGCGAAGTGTTTGTCCACCGCAACGTTGCCAACGTCGTCAGTTTAACGGACTTCAACTGCCTGGCGGTATTGCAATACGCCGTCGAAGTACTGAAAGTTAAACATATTATTGTTACCGGACATTATGGTTGCGGCGGCGTAATCGCCGCTTACGAAGGCAATGCACCGGGCTTGGTCGATCATTGGCTCGAACCAGTGCGTTATGTGTGCCGCCAGCACGCCGATGAATTGAACGCCATTGTCGACCGCGACGAACGCCTGCGCCGGCTCTGCGAACTGAATGTCGAAGCGCAAGCCCGCAACGTCGCTCACACCCGCATCGTCCAGCGAGCCTGGAGCAATGGCCAGCAACTGACCATTCATGGTTTGATTTATTCGCTGAGCAACGGTTTGGTCAAAGCGCTGGATGTGCGTCTAGCCGGCATCAAAGCCTTGTCGTAAAAAGAACAACAACGGAGGGTGAACGAGATGAACGTGTTTATTCCGATTAGCAAAAATAAGTTGAACACGATGCTATACGCAACGCTGGCGTTGACCGGCCTTTCCGCCGCGTTGATGGGGCTTAACGTGGCGCCACGGGTGTTTCCGTTGTTGCCACCAGCGCTGGTCAATTTCATTGCGATGATCGTGATGGTGTTGTCCGGCGTTGGCTCGTTTGTCATTTTCAGCAAGCTACAGGACAAAAGTGCTGGCCTGCGTATTGACGCGACCGGCGTAATCGACGCGTCCAGTGGCGTCAGCCTCGGTCGCATTCCTTGGCAAGATGTCGAGTCGATTGAAGAGTTCTCTGCTGCGGGTCAAAGCTTTGTCGTGTTGAAACTTCACGATCCTGAACAATATCTGATTAAGTACTCTGGTTTGAAACGCAAAATCCACGAGGCCAATTTGAATCTCTGCGGTTCGCCGGCCGCGATTTCAGCTGGGACGTTGCAGGCCGATTACGAAGATGTGTTGAACTTGTTACAACAGGGTTTCCAGCACTATCGAGAGAACAGCAACCAAGAAAGCCAAGCGGTAGTGGCCTGAATCTAAATGGATTGGCAGCGCTTTCTGTTTGACCCAAAGCAGCAATGGATCACGCGTCTGGAAAAGCTGGCGCGCCGTCGCTTTCCTGATCGGCAATTGGCCGATCAGGCGTTCGAACAAGCGCTCGGTAAATTGCAGGAAAATGAATGGGCCAAACTGCAAAGCTTTCAGCAACGTTCCAGTCCCGGCACGTTTCTAGTCGTTGTCTTCCGTCATCTGCTGGAAGATTTTGCCGTCGCCCGTTTTGGTAAATGTCGGGCACCAGTTTGGGTGCAGTCGCTGGGTCGGATATGGCAACTTGTTTACAAGAAGTTGTGCTGTGAGCGCCAAGCCCGACAAACCGTCGCAGAACAATTGGCGAGCGAGTCACATAATGCACAACAGATTGAACAAATCGCTCGCACGATACAGGCCAAGATCCCCGATTGCGGCGCGCAAGTGAAATTCGAATCGCTTTCCGCCGCCAGCAGCGAGGCAGCAGAGCTTGATATCGAAGACGAACAAACACTGTCGCCAGAACAGAACCTGCAGGAACAACAGCAGCAACACATGCTGAGCGCCTTGCAGCACGTATTCACCGCAAGTGGCTCATGGCAACTCGGCAACGGCCAACTATCGGTCGAACTGACAACTACGTTACGACAAGCCCTTGATGCTGACACAGCGCTATTGATGAAAATGGTATTCCAGGACGACTTAAGCATCGCCAAAGCAGCAACGATACTAAACCTGCCGGAACATTCCGCCCGAAGAAAAATCAAAGCCTGCCTGGAACAATGGCGCAAGGATTTAACCAAGGCGGGGTTTGCGGAATGAACTTCACACAATGTTTTTCTCCAAGCATTTGGCCCAGAAACCCAGTTGATAGCTTAAAGCCCAAGATGCACGAAAGTAGCCCCTCGCCCCGGCGGGACAAATGGTTCGGGAAAACATTTGGACGGCGAAGCTGCCCGAAGGGTGAGCACCAAGGATGGTGCTCATCAATGGGGTTGGGGAGAGGGGGCTCTTAGCCACGCAGGTGCAATTTTGAAAACAACACACTTTTCCCCCGCCAGATCAGCGTCATCTGTCCGTCTAATGCGGATAATGGTAAGCGAGCATAGAGCGTCATGAGCAAAACCGAATTTCACTTAAGCGACCGGCAACGTGCGCAATTGGCGCTGGCGCTAAGCCAGATGCCCGCCGACTCCGGTGCACACCTCAGCAGCGAACAGTTCGCGCAATTGGTTGATCATCAAGCCAGCGAAACCGAGCTCAATGCCTGGAAGCAACACCTGCGCGATTGCCCTTCCTGCTACAGCTTGTTTCTCGACGTAGCGCAGTGGCGCTTGGAACACGCTGCCAACGCGCAAAAAGCCGAGCAGCCGAAATCCTGGTTGGCATCACTCAGCTCATGGATTGGTGAACATCGCTACGCAACAGGCACCGTCGCTGCCGTCGTTATGGTCAGTTTTGTTTTTTATCTGGTGCCGGTACCGCAGCAGCAACCCTTACCGGTCGCGCTACCACCACCGCCAAGCCAACCAACCATCGAATTGCAACGCGCGCCAGAAGAAGCGCCAGCCGCCAGAGCGACCTCGCCAGCACCAATGGTTGCCGACAGCGCGCTAAGCGTTGACGAAGAAGGCAAACCGGCAAAGCCGGAGTTGGAAGTCCAGCTCGATCCATTGGAGTTCGATCGCTCCGCTCCGGATGCGCCAGTACCCAGTGTTGCCGAAGTGATCAACCCTGCCGAGAATTTCAAAGCACCGGTATTACCGCTGGAGGGTTTTGTACCTGACGAAAGTGACAAGCAAGCCGCTGAACAACTGGCGCTAAATGAAGAAAAAGAAGCTGAGCGAATTGAAGTGACTGGCTCACGCATCAAAGCGGAAACTGAGCGGCGCGAACGGCAAGCGGCTCACGCCGCCACCTCGACGCCGGCTGCCGATCGCGTGGCACCAACACTGGACCGCCAAGCGCTTGCCGACGGTTATTATGGTCGCTCATTTAAAAGTGAAACCAGGACCGAATATCAACCAGGCCAGGAAACCATTGCCAGCGTCTCGTTTGAATTGGGTCGTTGGTTGAAGGACGTGGAGACGTTCTGTCAGCAGGGTGCAGTAGAGCGTTCTGATTCTGAATTTGTTCGGTTGAAAAAGCAGCATTCGGCAATCGAATCGGAAGCTAAGGACCAGAAGTTGATGCTGACGTTTGAAAGTCAAGCAATCGATTCAGCTGAAAACCTATGCCAGCAACAGAGTGCATTACGGACCGAGCTTGGATTGCAATAATAAGAGATCATTCGGCGCAATTCATTGCGCCCTACGCGTGCTGGCCTGGACTTCTACAATCTAGCTCCGGTTTCTCGACAGGGGGAGCATTAAAGAGTTTGATGCAAATTGCCTCTCTTTAACAAGAACTTATGGAAAGAAGGCGCTGTAAAGCGCCCTCTTTCTAATATTTAACTCGACTGCTTTTTCAGCTTACAAACCATTCGATTCTCTTCCGGATGACATTCAACAACGTTCCCGTCGCTATCTTGCTCGATAATAAATACACCTAAGCTATTAGCATTACGCAACCAGCGACCTAAGTTTTCAAAGCTTACAAATATCTCTCTCGCTCCTTCATGTGCGGCTTGTGATTCACGGATAGTGTGTCCCTCTGAGTCGACGAGCGTTCCGGGAACAACCCCGAATATCAGTGTTGATCCATTTTTCCCGGTCACGGCAACGGTACATGAGGAGCCATCTTTAAAAACCACAAACAAGTGATAATTAATCTGACCTCCGGTTATCATGTGACCCCACGAATTCGCGTAAGCCGATAAGTATGAATACCATGGTAAGCCATTCGCAACCCAAGCTCCCAGATCACGCTGAAGCGCGGTGTTCCCACGAAGGTCATATGCAGAGTTCAATCCTGTAATGGCACCCTCCGGGACGATTACATTAGATTTGGCCGCATCTAGTTGCTGGCGCTTCCAATGCAAATCATATGCAGCTGAAATAACAGATGAGCTTGGGCTGGTTTCAATCAGGTACATTGAAACCAAGCCAGGCTCAACCTCTTTAACTACCGTATAACGTCTTACCATTGCGGTGGTAGGGTCCACGACATGTACGTCATTTGATGAAGTTCGATTAATCGTCGGTGCGGCGGTTAGTGCAACCTCTTGCATTGCATAAGCATCGCACCCATCACACGCTAGAACATCAGCCGAATAAGCGTCGGAAGTCCACGACAAAATTGTTGCCGAAAGCAAACATCCTATAACCTTCCTCATTTATTGTCTCCTTAAAGGCGGCCAAGTTTTTTGGCGCCGACGACTCTACTCGTGCTTTTTTTTTTGTTGTCAAGGCCTTTAAGCAAAGATAGTATTCCGTCTCTTTCTGTGAGCAAATCTTTAGCCTCATCAAAATGCTTGTTCACTGCATGAGTTGAATAACCTTGATCATGTAAAGGAGTTACTGACGTGAGAGCAACTGGCAGAGTTATTGTTCCAGCGCTGATTCTCAGTTTGCTTTTGTTATGTATATTCCTGCTTTTCAGCAGAGAAGCAATGCGAGGTGGAGGCGAAACAGCTCGATTAACGCCAGTTAGCCAAGAAAACGAAAATACCTCTACAAATGTGAAAGGCCAGAGGCAGAGTCCCTATTGCAAAGAGAGTGAAGAGATTGATCAGCTTTTGCTCCTTGAAGATCTTAAGAAAAAACTTTCTGATCGATTGTCGGATTTTCCGGTTGACGGAGGAAAGGGTTTGGTTTTTGACGAAAATCATATGATTTCATACAGGGCATACTCAATGGAGCCACTTTATCAGCTGGCAAAAAATGGCGACCCATATGCTCACTTTGAGATTGCCAAGAGACTCACTCCTGACTTATGGGCCGTCGAGGGACAACAAGAGCGTACCAATGAGTATCGAGAGCTGTTTCAAAAAATTTCCTTTCACTATGAAAACATGTTTAATTTTGGACTTAACGTGGCAAGCCAAAGACTGGGGAATTTTTATCGACAATGTGCGGAATCGACTTTTTGCCAGCAAGTCGTAATGGATCGAGAAACGTCAATCCAGAATTACTTCAAATGGACTGTAATTTACGATAACGCAGATAGAGCACAGCTCATATTTTCCGACGGGGAATTAGAGAACGGATATGAAGTTTCCAATTTTTTTATCAATAAGACTTGGCTATCAAGCGGCGATGTCAATCCATTCTTTATCGAGAGACGTGTTCGTGACTCTCTTTTATCTGAGGTAGATAAAACTTTACTGATCGCTAGTCAGAAGAGAAATGAAGTTGGCCTGCCCTCTATTCTAACATCGAAAAAACTGATGGATATTTCCGCAAAAATTCATTCAGACATAGACCGTATTTGCGATGATCGATAGGCTTGCCTTAAGCGTCAAACCCGCTTCGCTACCACGAAGCGAGCTAATTGAGCGCGGCAGGTTGGGCAGAGGCACGAAGCCCAACGAGTTCAATCGTGAACTTATGCGATAAGCGCAACTCTATCATGAAAAGTGGCGTTGGGCTTCGCTGGCTCAGCGCCAACCGACCTCTCACCCAACCAGCACCTGCGTTGAACTCAAAAAGGAGAAACCCGTTTCGCTGCATCGCAAAACGGGTTTCTCTGATGCTTCTAATTGATGCTATTCAGCGCTCACCGCACTAACCTCCCGATTGATCTCCATCACCGGCCGCTGCGGCAGCAAACCACCGGCGATTTCGGCCAGGCGGATAAACTCGGCGCGGTAGCCGTGGTTATCCTGACCTTTGGCGGCTTTGGCCAGCGCGATGCTGTCGTTCATTTGCCATTGGCGAGTGTAGCTACCGCCACGTAGCAGTTGACCGAATCCGGCAACGGCGACGCTGAAGCGGAAGTCGGCGCTGGTGGCGTTCAGATCTTTTTTCAGCTCGCGTTGCAGGATGGGCTTTTCCAATAACACGCTGGCGGCGTTGGCGCTGGGTTTGTAGCGTACACGCAGGAAGGCGAGTTCTTCGGTCTTCACTTCTTTGGTGGCTTTTACCTCGTTGCCTTGATAACGGCGTGGCTCGATCAGGCGGCTGGCACCGACCGGTGTCAGTTCGTATAACGCCGTTACCGATTTGCCGGCACCGACATCGCCGGCGTCGATTTTGTCGTTGTTGAAGTCGGCTTCGTTGAGCATACGGTTTTCGTAGCCGATCAAACGGTATTCGGCGATAACGCCCGGATTGAATTCGATTTGGATTTTCGCGTCTTTGGCGACGACAGCGAATGTCGAACTCATTTCGGTGATCAGCACCTTGCGGGCTTCATCGGCGGAATCGATGTAGGCGTAGTTGCCGTTACCGACATCGGCGATTTGCTCCATCAGCGCGTCGTTGTAGTTGCCTTGGCCGAAACCGAGCGTGGTCAGCGTGATGCCGGATTCGCGCTTTTGTTCGACCATGGTTTTCAGTTGTTTGATATCAGTGATGCCGACGTTGAAGTCGCCGTCGGTGGCCAGCAGTATCCGATTGATGCCGTTTGGTTTGAACGCGCTCATCGCTTGTGCGTAAGCGAGCTCTATCGCAGCGCCGCCTGCGGTGGAACCGCCTGCCGTTAAGCGATCGATAGCGGCAAGAATCTCGGCTTTGTTTTTGCCGCTGGTGGCGGGCAATTCCACTTGCGTGCGGCCGGCGTAAACGACCAACGAGATCGTGTCTTGCGGACGCAGTTCATTGACCAGTGCACGCAGGCTGCTTTGCACCAGCGGCAGTTTGTCTTGATCTTGCATTGAACCGGACACATCGACGAGAAACACCAGGTTCACCGGAGGCAGGGCCCCCACTTGCATATCCGTGGCTTTGATGCGTACGCGCAGCAGGTAGTTTTCCGGCTGCCATGGCGACACGGAAAGTTCGGTTTGCAAGGCGAACGGATGACCGCGTTCGGCGGGCGCATCCTGGTATTCAAAGTAATTGATCAGTTCTTCAACTCGCACGGCATCTTTCGGCGGTAGATCGCCCTGGCGCAGGTAACGGCGAACGTTGCTGTAGGCGCCGGTATCGACATCGAGCGCAAACGTGGAAACCGGTTCTTGCGCTACGGCTTTGACTGGGTTGTCGCCAGCATGCAGGTAGTTTTCGCGGTTTTGTTCCGGTGGTGGAGGGGCATAGTACGGCGGCGCCATTCTGGCGGCGGGAGCGGTCATGCTTAACGGCGCGGGCGCGGCGACGCTTTGCTGTGCCGCTTCGGCGCGGCGCTCCGCCGCCAGTATTTCTCGTGTTTTCTGGGGATTGTCGCGTCCACGCACATGCGAGCCGGTCACTTCAATACGCTCAGCTTTGTCTTCGGCGACCGGCTCATCGACCATCCAACTGGTTTCCGGCAGGCGCTCGAATTCAACGGCGTTGGCGGGGTTTTTTTGTGGTTCGGCCGTTTGCTGCTCGGCGGTTTGCTTGTCGGCTTCACCGTTGCCGGTGGTGTGGCAAGCGCTCAATAACAGTGCGCTCAACAAGGCGCTGGCCAGTGCGGTACGGGCGGGTAGGGTAGTCGGTTTCATGATCTTTGCTCCTGTCTGACGATTTCGGCTTATCGCGAACGCATCGCTTGCCGGTAGTAGACGGACAGGGGCAAAGAATCCGACAAAAATAATTTTGTATGGCTTAATCCATCAGGGAGTAAACCTCTTGGTCATTCCCGCGCAGGCGGGAATCCAGTTTCGTTATGCTGGATCCCCGCTTTCGCGGGGATGACATAAAAAGCCTACTGCCAACTGGCTTGCACACTAACGCCAGCATAAGGCGCCACGGCCAGCAGGTTCAGGTAGTACCAACGGCCGCCTTCGGGTGTCGCGAGGCTTAAGCTTTCGGCGTTACCAGCATTGTTGGAGCGCCACTGATAGCTCGACGGCGTTGGCCAATTCACGGAAGACAAGTACAGATCGACATTGCCGCTGCCGCCGCTGGTTTGAATCTGCAGGTTGCGGGCACCGGCCGGCAACCAAAGCATGATCCAGTTCGAGCCGGCGTTGACGTGCATATTCAGGTTGCTGATGCGGCAGCCATTCGATAGCTGACTGCGCGACGGGCACTCGCTCGGATAGCCGTCTTCGACAATGACACGCACAGTGGTTTGCGCACTGCTGGTATGGACACCGTCACTAACGCGCAAGGTCACGCTGTATTCGGTGGTTTGAGTTGGCGACGCGGGATTCAAAACCAAGTTAGCGCTGGTGGTGTTATTGCTGCTTAAACCATTTGGTAGCAGCCATTCGTAGCTGAGCGGCTGACCTTCTGGATCGCTGGCGCTTGGTGTAATCGTCAGTGAATTACCGGCGGCGACGCTATACAGCGCTTGCAATGAAACCTGCGGCGGCAAGTTGCCTTGTGGTTTCTTGACATCGAGCTCGCTGCTATCGCTTTCGCTGGCGAGCCAAACGCGATTGGCGGCGATGTTATTGCCATCAAACGAAATTTGACCGCTGCTTTGCCGCACGCCGATACGCACAATCGATGCGTGATTGGTGTTGACACGCGTGGCGAGCTCCGCCGCCCATTGATTCAGGTTTTGGTTGCTCGCCGTGACCGGCAATTTCTCAAACACTTTTTCATCGCCGTTGTTGTCGAACACGCGGAACCAGATTTCATCGCCAACGGTAGCGACGGTGCCGCTGCGAATGTATTCGCCACCATCAAACCAGGTTTCACCGCCGCTGGCGGCAATGCGAATATCGCTGCAGTTGTAAAAGCCTTCACCGCCAGCGTCTTGCCGTTGCCAGCGCGTGAACAACACGGCATCGCCACTACGGCCGGCTGGCAGCGGCACTTCAAAGCGATACATGTTACGGCCACCGACATTAACCGTGCCGGTATTGCCGAAGCTGGCGATGCGATCCAGATCGGCCCAGCGCAAACGCTGGGTGGCCGCGTCAAAGCCCGGCTTGGATAAATAGAATTCCCAGAAGCTTGGGTTATGCGGTGTCGAGGCATAGAACAGCACTTCAATACGACGATTGTTGTCAGGCGTGACCACCGTGCGCTGCCAGGCAGCGTGCGCGATATTCATGCCGCGCTTGGCATTGTCGCCGGCTGCGCACAGCGTTTGGTCTGCCACCACCGCTTTAACGGCCTCCATGCTGTTGTAATTGGCAACGTTGGCTGAATACTCGATGTTCTGCACAAATTGAAACGTGCCCGATTCCAAAAACGCCGCACGACACGCGGCATTCGGAATACCGGAGCCATCTTGCGGCCACCAGTAACCGCCGTCGCGCGCACAGAATTGTTGTCTGGCCAATGGTTGATGGGTGTAGCCATGCGCCTGCACCGGCAATGCCGGCCAAAGCATTGCCAGCAGCCCAGCGATTAACAAGCCTTGTTTGCGAATCATCTATCGCCTCCATTTGCGACCGAATCGAAACCGCAGACGGTAGGCCGTTGTGACGAAACAAACTTGGGCTTTTCATACCGGTAAATAGACGATTCACGCAGGTCCGACTAGCGTCTAGACCTTTTGGCGGTTTGTGCACAGCGAGCATCTGAGATAGTTAGCACCGGTTTGAGGCATTTGGCCTTTCTTCGCCTTGGAAGGCGTGATGAAATACCGAAAACCCCTGCCAAGCCGTTCGCATGCTGCAACACCTCGACCAATGGTTACTGAAAGCCCGACCTCCTCTTGCCCAATCAGCCACCGCGCGTTTTATTGAGGAGCTCTGCTGGTTTGGATTGAAGGAAGCCCGCGCCTGTGTGTTTGCCGGTTTGTTTTTTCCGGCGGTGTTTGTCGTACCTCGCGAAGGCTTATTCGCCATTCCGCGTTACGACTTGCTGCTACTGATCGCTCTCGCGATTCAAGCCTGGATGCTGTGGACCGGTCTTGAAACCAAAGACGAGCTGAAAGCGATCTGCTTGTTTCATGTTGTTGGTTTTGCGTTGGAAGCGTTCAAGGTGTCCAGCGGTATTAAATCCTGGGCTTATCCGGACTTTGCTTACACGAAAATACTCGGTGTGCCGCTGTTCTCCGGCTTTATGTACGCCGCTGTTGGCAGCTATGTCATTCAAGCCTGGCGCTTGTTGGATGTGCGGATTATTCATCACCCGCCATATTGGATGGCGACATTGGTGGCGCTACTGATCTACGCGAACTTCTTTACCCATCATTTTATAGGCGACTATCGTTGGTATATCGCCGCGGCAGCGCTCGGGCTATATGCGCGGGCAACTGTGTTGTTCCGGCCGTTGAATAAAACGCGACGCATGCCGTTGTTGTTGTCGTTTGTGCTGATTGGCTTTTTTATCTGGCTCGCCGAGAACATCAATACCTTTTTTGGTATCTGGCAGTATCCGAATCAGCTGGGCGCCTGGTCGGTCGTGCATGTCGGCAAATGGAGCTCGTGGTCGCTACTGGTGATTATGACCTTTACCATTGTCGCGCATTTGAAACACATCAAGGCAAGGATTCATGTGCCGGAATGAAAGTGCGGATGGATTCGTGTTCTTTGTAGGTTCGGATTCATCCGGACAAACCGGCGGTGTGAAAATGTGCGAGTAAATTCGCACCTACAATTTAGCGATTGGTAGGTCCGAGTTCATTCGGACATTTATGAGAAGAAAAAGGCGGCCCCAACGGCCGCCTTTTGATTTTACTTCGTCCACACCGCGTATTGGTCACCGTACGTTCTCAGCGTCCAGCCCGCACCGGGACTCCAATCTTTCCAGCCAATCTTCATCGCCGTATTGCCGTTGATGATCGCCGAATACAAACCATATTCGGCTTTCTGAATGGAAACGGAAGCCGTCGAGGTAATACCTTTTTCCTTACGGATATCTATCAACGGCTTGATCGCACCACGCAGATTCCAGTTGTAGACATGCGGATAGTAAACGGTAGGAATGCCGGGATGGGTAAGGATGTAAGCATAACCTTGCATGACTTTTCCGCAAGGCACCGGCCAGTGGTTTTGACCCGCGCTGCAGCTTTCCGATGGACCGGTGTCGTGATTATCAACAAAGGTCACCATTTTTTGCGCCCACCAACCAATACCGCCAGCGGGTTTACCATCGTAGGCGCGTAAACGCCAATAGTCGCCGGCGTTCAATGCCTGATTCAATAAACCTTTGGTGGTGAAATCAAACGCGCCACATTTGCCGTTATTGCCATCAACATAGTTCATCAACAACTGGCGATGGGCATCGACATTGTTGTAATCCAGATTGGTCCAGATTTCGCCGACGCAGAAATTCGGGTTCATCGCATCGTGATAAACGCCGGCGTAGTACGAGCTGTAGCCTTTCGAGTAGTCGTAACGGATGCCGCTGAAGCCAACGCCTTTAAGCCGCGACGACAACCAGGTTTTCAGATCGTTTTGCAGAAAGCCCTGAGTGTGGTCCAGGTCGCGGGCAGCATTGTAACCGTCACCGGTATCGCCATTACCACAACGACCACTCCATTCATCGTTATTGACGACCGCGCGGCAATCCCAAGTCGGGTTGGTGAAGTCGGCCCAGTTGTTGGTGCCAACGCGGTGGTTTATCACGACATCGACGACCGATTTGATCCCTTGGCCATTCAGCGCACTGATGGCGTTTCTTAGCGCCGTTTCGTTGCCGTAACTGGAGTTCAATACATTCAACTGCCTTGGCAAGTATCCTTCACGTGACGCGGCATCTGATGGCGGTGGAAACCAGACATGGGTAATGCCTAGATTTTTCATGTCGCTGGCTTTGCCTTGCAAGGTGCCATACCAATTGCCGTTTGCCGAATTCCAATGGAAACCCTGCATCAGGATGGCGCTGCTCGATTTGTTTTGCTCCGTTGCGGCGTACGCAGAGCTAAGCAGTGCCACGCTGAGCGCAACACTGACGCTAATACCCAGTTGCTTGATACCTTTCATGAAAACCCTCCGATCATTTTTAGGATGGTTCGACCAACTGCTTTCATGGCAGCGCACGCCGCGAACCGACGGCGACGCTATCCGGTTATCACGACTCCGGATTGACTGCAGGCGGCCATGACCGCCATGGATGAAATGATCGCGTTTGGCGATTCGCGATTACGCTCGGGAGGGACGGTTTCTTCATGAAACCGTGTTACGGCTACTTCTTTTTTCAACGCACGCCGCGCATGCGCTGGAAAAAGAAGGCCACCGAAGTGGCCTGAATTGCCCAATGGAGACAACGCAACGCAAAATCCGATTTATAAATTCGTTATCGTCATACCCGCGCAGGCGGGTATCCAGTACATTTATGGGAAACTGGATTCCCGCCTACGCGGGAATGACAGACTATTCTTCATTTACACATCACAGCGCTTGGCTCAATTCTCCTGAACAAACACTGCGACAGTGCGCGCAGGCACGGTAAATTCCCCGCTATTGAAGCTCGCGGCTTTTACCCGAGCATCCGCCCCCTGTTGTTGCACTGGATGCAGTGTTAGCGGCAGTGATTCGGTACCAGCAATTGATAAGCTGCGGTCGTGTTTATCGATATTGAATAGCACGACAATGCGGCGGAAGTTGGCTCCGGCATAGTTCTCACCATCGAGCACCATCGCAATAACACCAGCTTGTTGACCAGGGCCAGTATTGGCAAAGCGCAAACGCTGGACCACATCTTCACCACGGCGCAGGCGGAACAGCGTTGAGCTGTTGCGCAGCTTCAGCAGGTCCTTGAACACCGCATGGGTGAACGCGATGTCATTGGCGTGCGGCTTCAGGTTTGGATTGGCCAGTCGCGGTTTGATGATCCACCAGTTTTCCTGATTTTTCTCCGCGATCGGAGCGCCGACGCCGAAATTGTTTTGCTGGTAGCTGAAGTCGAGCTTGTTGAACCAGTCACCGGAGTTGTAACTGTCGCGGTCGAATGATTTTGAACGCAGCAGATCCATGCCGGCATGGAAGAACGGTACGCCTTGCGCTAGCGCGACGTAGGCAATACCCAGCAGCTGTGCGCGGGCACGTTCATGCTTGCTGGTGCCTTCCGGCAGTTTGTAGGCGTTGATGTCATACAGCGTTTGATTATCGTGCTTGTCGACGTAGTTGATGATTTCCTGCGGGTCGAGCGCGTAACCGGCTGGTGCGCCACCATAGTAAATTTCGTCACCGCGTTTCTGGCTACCATCGAAAGTCTGGAAACTGAATTGTTTCAGTGTGCCGGCCAAACCCAGGCGAATCATATCGCTATGCCAGAGCAGATCATTGACGTTGTTCGACCCCATACCGTTGTTGTCGAGATACAGGCCATTGAACACACCCTGATTGGCGATCAGCGCATTGCCACCGTCGAACGACGAACCACCACGTGCGGAATCACGAGCGCGATCATTGAAGCTACCAATGCCGGTGCCAGCGAGGTTTTTCTGCGTGGCTTGGATAAAGCGGGCATCGTTGGCGACTTCGCCAAAGTTCCAGCCTTCGCCGTACAAATAAATCTCGCGACCGGCGGCCTGGTTGACGGCTTGCTCCAGTTCCAGCATTGCGGATAGTGGCTGATGACCCATCAAGTCAAATCGCAATGCGTCGACTTGGTATTCTTTTGCCCACAGCACGGCCGAATCGATCATCAGCTTGGCCATCATCGCGTTTTCGGTGGCGGTGTTGGCGCAGCAGGTGGAGTTGGCGACGTTGCCGCGATCATCAAGCCGGTGGTAGTAATCCGGCACGATTTTGTCGAGCACGGATTTCTGATCTTGCCCGGCCGCTGGCGTGTGGTTGTAGACGACATCAATGGCAACACGCAAACCGGCTTGATGCAGCGCCTGCACCATTTCGCGGAATTCGCGTACGCGCATAGCGGCGTCACTGGCGTCGGTCGCGTAGCTGCCTTCCGGCACGTTGTAGTGCAGCGGGTCGTAACCCCAGTTGAAGCAATCCTGATCACGCACGGCGAACACTGCCGCTTGTTGCGCTTCGCTGTCCGGCGCCGCATCGGGAATGGCTGGCTGCACGCAACCGACTTCCGGAATCGTCGCGATATCGTTGACCGGCAATAAATGCAGATGACTCAAGCCGGCTTCGGCCAAGACTTGCAGGTGTTGCATGCCATTGCTTTGGCTATTGGTGAATGCCTTGAATTTGCCGCGATGATTTTCCGGCACCGACTGATCGTAGGCACTGAAGTCACGGACATGCATTTCGTAAATGCTGATGTCTTCCGGCGCGGCAAGCGAAGGAATCGAATGATTGATCCAACCAGACGGCTTCAGCGCCGAATCATTCAGCGAACCAATCCAACTGCGTTGCGAATTGGCCGACAAGGAAATGGAATACGGATCGGTGACCAGATTGCGCTGCACGCTGCCTAGCCTGCGCACAACGACGTCTACGACGTAGCGATAGTATTTTCCGTTCCAGTTCGGCAAGCCTTGCACCGACCAGACACCGGTATGCGGGTTCTGGCGCATTTGCCGAATGGCAAAGGCATTGCCTTCGTTACCTTGATCGTAGATGCAGACGGCAACATTTTTCGCGGTTGGTGCCCACAGTTTGAACTGCGGTGCGCCGTTGCCGGCTTTTACGCCTAGCTGTTCATTTTTCGCCGCATCGGCATACAGTGCATCGATTACGCCAGCGGTTTGTACGCTACTGGCATCATTCAGCACGCCGTCTGAGTCGAAATGGGCAAGTACCAGCTGGCTTTTCAGCACACGTTTGATGAAGACCTCTGGCAAGTTTTGCAATTGCAATACTGTGTAGGGTTTGTTCAGGTATTGATAACGTTGTTGCAGTTCGTCCGGCAGTTGCTCGTTGGCGATAACGCTTAGCGCGAAATGGCCGTCAGCGTTGGCAATGGTTTCACCGGCGCTGATGCCGCCTTGCGAAGCGAAATACAAACGGAATTCACCGGCACCATCGACACGCGGCCATAGCAATGTACGTTGATCAACCCAATAGGCTTTTGCTTCAGTGGTGGTGATCGAACCACGCGGTGGTTGGTAATAAACGGTGTTGTCACCTTGCAGCAACCAGATCTCGTAACCGGAGGCAAATACCGCGACCCGATCGCCGCCATCCTTACCGGCATCGTCAACGCCTTTGTGCACCAGGAAATTAAAACCGCGTGCACCCTCGCTGTATTTTTTAATCGGAATATCCACCCAGACGCCAAAGGCATCGACACCGGAAATCATTGGCTCGGAAAACGGTACCGGCTCTGGCCAGATGCCGATATCAATACCGGGCGGCAGCCGGCTGCGATCAATGTCCTGACCGCCGGCAAATTCCCAGATATGCAAACCGAAGCCATCGTAATCGCTGGCATAGCGTTTGTAATGCACGCGCAGGTAATCGCTGTCTGGCGTGGTGTTGACCAGATCCGGATTTTCCTCGTAGGTATTTGGGTCGTTTTGTTTGCGCCAGATTTCGCGCGTGTTGCCGAGCGTGTAGAACTGATCGGCGCCGTTGTGATCTTTCACATCACCGAGATGGAAGAGGTAACCGACAATGCCGTTTTCATTCTGAATCGGCAGGTCGTAATAGACACCAAAATCATCACTACCGGCCGGCATCACCGGATTATCCCAGGTCGGGAAAATCGTCACGGCATCGCCGGCTTGATTCCAAACATGCAGACCCCAGCCGGCGTAATCATCGCCAGCGCGCTGGTAGTGAATGCGCAGCACACCATCCGGCAGTTGATTCGTGACGACGCTGGTACTACCCAGTGCTACCGGGTTGATACTTGCCTTGGTCAGCGGGTTGCTTTGCAAACCGGTCAGTGGCGCATCGATACAGGCATCAAGACCGATTCCGGAAGGGGTGATGTCGGGCAGCATCGCCGCCGCTTGTTGACCGGGCTTTTGTTGGCTGACGTTTTGCTCAGAGCTTTCGCTCGATGAGGCACACGCCACCAAACCCATTACGACCACCGCCAACGCGGTATGCCACCACTGCTTGAACATGAATGCTGCTCTCCTGTTTTTCATTCAAGAGCGCACGGCGACTACGCGCTCCCTCCTTCTCAACGTTTTAGCGACGGCTGGCACCATCACGGTGCGTAATTTTTTGTCGAAATTTTCGCCGTCTTCGCAAAATCATGCTGTCATGTAGCAGCGCAACAAATCAATTTCATGGCTACATTGAAAGCCAATAGAAATATCCCGTAAAAACAAACAGTTAATGGCAGATGATTTGTAACGTCGCGAATTTTTTGCGCCCTGTTTCAGTGCATTAATTGATCAACGCTCGCTTTCTTTCGGTGCACTCGATTTGGGCGCTCGCACAAATTTGGAAACAGTTGTTCAGCCCTTTTTCACAAAAATGTCGGTTTAATGGCGTGGTTTTTCACGGCGCTCTTTGTGCGCCACCATCAGGGAATTCCAGAATGAAAATGCGTTATCCATTGGCGGCGGTTGCCGCTGCGGTGTTGTTGTCGGGTTGTGTCATCGCCATTGATCCAGATGATCACAAGCATGTTTCCAGTAACGAAAAGGCGCAGACGATGGCGCAAATGCCGCTGGGTAGCAGCACCGAGCTGGTCATCGAGCAGCTC
This sequence comes from Permianibacter aggregans, assembly GCF_009756665.1. Classification (GTDB taxonomy): domain Bacteria; phylum Pseudomonadota; class Gammaproteobacteria; order Enterobacterales; family Permianibacteraceae; genus Permianibacter; species Permianibacter aggregans. The sequence continues at coordinate 2,278,679 of NZ_CP037953.1, read as the reverse complement.
GGTGGCCCGGAAAAAGTCGAAGTATTTCAGCGCGCCGCCGGTGAGTACCGAATTCTGGTGTACCGCCACGGCGACAAGAATTCGCTGACACCGCTGGTTTTCTTGAATGGCAAGTTGGAAGGCATTGGCCAGATGGCCGTGGACCAGGCCCGTGCGGCCGCTCCTTCAGTTGAAACCAAGTAAACCTCTGCTAACCTGTGCCGATGATGTCGGCACAGGTTCCTCTATAAGAAGAACATGAATATCCGTTTTTCCCGCCTAATAATGTGGGTCGGCGTCGCTCTGCTGTTGGCGCTAAGCTTGCTGACGCTGTTGCTCTGGGCCCGCCCCGCGATTACCGTGATCAATTCCGGCCAGCAAGCCATGGTTGAAACCAGCGTACAGCTGCCATCCAGCCGTGTGGTGTTCGACCGCATCGATCCAGGTAGCCAAGCCACCATCTATTACAGTCCAAACCAGACTGACGGCGTTTACCGCTATCAGCTGCGGTTGGCTGACGGCACCATTATTGAGAACAGCTGTGGCTACGTGACCGGCAACCAGTGGGGTCAGGAGCTGGTGCTGACCTTGCTGCAAGACGGCTCGGTTCGCTGCGAAGTTCTGCTCTAGCGCCGGTTCTGGCGAAATCCATCTTCAACATCCAAAATGTTTGAAACCGGTTTTCGGGCTGGGCCGTCTGATCTAGCAACAGAACAGTTAGCCCACAGTAGGAACACCATCATGTTAGAAAGTCTCATCCCCATCATCATTGTCCCGACGCTGTTTATCTGCGCCGCCTGGGTTGCCGGCTGGGCCATCAGCCACCGCACCAAATACCTGGTTCATGCCCGTGAAACGCTGAACAAGGAGCGACTGACGGCACTGGAGAAAGGCGTCAACCTGCCGATTCTGGAAGCACCGAAAAACGCAACCCATAAGTCGGCGCTGAAAACCGGCATCATCATGATCGCAGCCGGTGCCGGCATTGCGCTGATGAGCCTGGAGTTCACCGACAAACTGGTCCCGATTGGTTTGCTGGTGGGATTAATCGGCGTCGGTAATATCGTTTATTGGTTCCTCGAAGGTAAAAAGGAATGGCAGGCCCGCGTGCAATGGGAACAAAGCGTTGGCGAAGCCTACTTGACTTACCTGCATGAGCTGACCGCCAGCATCAAGAAAAACGGCAGCCAGATCAAACCGGCCGAGTGATGGCGACGCCACACGCGATGACCGCTGAACTGGAATTGCATCCATCCGCCGTGGGTAGTGCGCTACCCGCGGCGGAACGCGCTTCCGATTTGGCCTTGGTCAAACAGGCGATGGCCGGCGACACGCGCGCCAGTCGCCAACTGATCGACAAGTGCTTGCCGATTATCTACAGCGTCATGCGGCGGATGGGGCTGTCCGCGCACGATGCTGAAGATGTCGTTCAGGATGCGATTGTCAAACTGCTGCAATCGCTGCATCAGTTTCGAGGCGACGCAAAACTGTCGACCTGGGTATTCACGCTGGCCCGACGCATTGCCATCGATTTTTTTCGCTCGCGTCACCACCGTGAAAGCACCGTCGATTTTGCCGACCCGGATAACCAGCATATTCACGCGCACCAGGTGCACACCGACAACCCCGGTGCACAGCGCGATGCGGACAAGTTGACGACGATGCTGAGCCAATTCAGCGAACCGATGCGCAGCATTCTGTTGCGGTTTTATCTGGCTGATGAAACCGTCAGCGAAATTGCCGAGGCGATGCAAATCCCGGAAGGCACGATCAAAACCCATTTGTACCGTGGCCGCACCCAATTGCGCGCGGCACTGGAGACCACGCCATGAGTAAAGACGATATTCTTGAGCAGGAATTCAACACCTGCGATCTTTGCCTGATGCGTCAGTTTGACGAAGATGTCGTCGCTGGCAAGGCGTTGCCTGACGATGTGCAACAACATTTGCGTGACTGCGCCGATTGTCGCGAAGCTTGGCACAACGAATTTCAGTTTGAACAGCAGTTGACGTCGGCAATGAAGATGGAGCCGCCGGTTCACGTCTATCGCAAGGCGTATGTTGAAAGCGTGCGCATCAGCGAAGAACGTCAGCGCAAACACCAGCAATGGTTGAACGCTGTGCAATGGTTGACGATTGGTTTGGTTACCGCTGCGTTCACCTATCTGGGTATTCAATTCCTGCCGGAATCTTGGCAGTTCAATTGGGCCAGTTATTGTGTCGGCGCCGTGGTCACCGGGTTTGGTGTGGCCTGGGATCAGGGCATGAAGCCTGCCGAAGATGATTGGAGTTCGGTTCGTTCGCTTTGAGGGGTGTCCGAAGAGTTGTCTGGATTAATCCTGAGGTGTAGAAGTTTTGACTTGATCTGACACTCGACTTGAATAGAACGGGGTTACCGGGTTAGATGAATGTGCGACCAAACATTTAACCCAAAAGGAGTAACCCCGTATGTCAGTTTTAAATCAACCTATCGTCAAACACAAGCTTGGCCTGCTGAACTTGGCCGCTGAACTCGGCAATGTGGCACAAGCCTGCAAAATCATGGGCGTGTCACGCGATACGTTTTATCGCTATCAGGAAGCCAAGGAACAAGGAGGTGTCGAGGCTTTGCTGCAGAAGGATCGTCGTCGACCAAACTTCAAGAATCGTGTCGATGATGTCGTAGAGCAAGCCGTAAAGGACTACGCCATTGAGCAGCCTGCACATGGCCAGGTGCGAGTCAGCAACGAACTGCGTAAACGCGCCATTATTGTCAGCCCTTCGGGCGTTCGTTCAATTTGGTTGCGCCATAAGCTAGCCAACTTCAAAGACCGTCTAAAATCCTTGGAGGCGCATGTCGCGGCCACCGGTGTGGTGCTGACCGAATCCCAGGTTCAGGCGCTGGAGCGCAAGCGGGATGACGACATCGCTTGCGGTGAAATCGAAACGGCGCACCCGGGATATCTGGGTTCTCAAGATACGTTTTACGTTGGCACGATGAAAGGTGTTGGCCGGATTTACCAACAAACTTACGTCGATACCTATGCCAAAGTGGCGTTCGCCAAGCTGTACACCACGAAAACCCCACTGACTTCAGCAGACCTGCTGAATGACCAGGTATTGCCGTTCTTCAGTGGCCATCAAGTGCCGGTGTTGCGTATTCTAACCGACCGCGGAACGGAGTATTGCGGCAAGGTAGAGCAGCATGACTATCAACTTTACCTGGCGATGAACGATATCGAACACACTCGCACCAAGGCCGCATCACCGCAAACCAATGGTATTTGCGAACGCTTCCATAAAACCATTTTGCAGGAGTTCTATCAGGTCGCGTTCCGCAAGAAGATTTACCAAACGATTGAAGAGCTGCAGGCCGACCTTGACGAATGGATGCACTTTTACAATCATGAGCGGACCCATCAAGGCAAAATGTGCTGCGGCAGAACGCCGATGGAAACATTTATTGATGGCAAAAGCATCTGCCGGGAAAAGTTAATCGCTTGAACTTGACCTGACAGTCACATTCTGAAAATCCGGTAACTGTCAGATCTGGTCTGGGCTTCTACACCTGAGGAATCCGGACCTACAACGGCCTCGTCGGCGCCGAATAGATTCAAACAATCCCCGGCTTTTCAGGTTCGAATTTATTCGAACAATCGCCCCGGCTTTTTTGTCATCAAGGATTGTCTTTCGAAGACCTTTTCGGGGCCGGGTAAAACTGCAAAGGCTGCTCAACGACTTCCACCGGCCTCGGTTTTGGTTGCGGTGCTTTCTGCTCAAAATTTTCTTCTTCACGGAAGCCGCAGTCGATGCACTCATAGACTTCGTGGTCGCCGTCAAAGTACATGACGATTTTGTCTTCCACACCGCACGCCGGGCACTTGGCGCCCGCGATAAACCGCTTACGTAGTGGTTTGTCAGTAACCGTTGGTTCACCTGTTTGATTTGTCACAGCATCGCCTCCTGTTCTGCAATCATCGCATCCAAGGCTTCCTGCTGACCGAGCCACTCCATTTCGATTTCCTCCAGCGCATGTTTGGCACTGGCCTGTTCGGCCAACAGTTTTTTCAGCTTGTCCTTGTTGCCATCAGTATAGATGTCCGCGTCGGTTAGTGCAGTGTCCATCTGATGAAGTTTGCCCTGCAACTCACTCATCTTGCTTTCCAGTTTCTTCAATTGATTTTGCAATGGTTGACGAAGTTTGCGGTGCTCAGCTTCAAGACGTTTTCGATCTTTACGTGCGGCGGCTGATTGCGGATTGTTATCGTCTGTTTGCGCCGCATCGGTTTCGACCGGTTTGAATAACCAGCGGGCATAATCATCGAGGTCACCGTCGAATGGCTCGGTTTTGCCGGCATCCACCAGCCAATATTCATCGCAACAGGCGCGCAGCAAATGACGATCGTGTGACACCAACACCATCGCGCCTTCAAAACTCTGCAGCGCCTGGGTCAGCGATTCGCGCAAGTCCAAATCCAGGTGGTTGGTCGGTTCGTCCATCAATAGCAGGTTTGGCTTTTGCCAGACCAGCATCGCCAACGCAACGCGGGCTTTCTCACCGCCCGAAAATGGTGCAACCGGTGTAGTCGCGCGATCACCGGAAAACCCAAAACCGCCAAGAAAGCCGCGTAGCGCTTGTTCCGTTGCTTGCGGGTCCAGGCGTTTCATGTGCATCAGCGCTGATTCTTCTGGATGCAAAGTCTCGACGGTGTGTTGTGAGAAATAACCAATGCGCAGGAATTGTCCGTCGTGACGTTCACCTGCTTGCGGCTTCAGCTCGTCGGCCAGAAATTTAATGAACGTTGATTTACCGGCACCGTTGCGTCCAAGCAGACCGAGGCGGGCGCCGGGATTCAAGGTCACTTTGACATTCCGTAGCACCACGTTGTCACCATAACCCAGCTGTACATCACGCGCGGTGACCAGCGGATTCGGCATTTTCTCCGGCGGCTTGAACTCAAACTGAATGGCGTCAGCACCGGCCAGCGGCGCACTCATCGTCAATTTTTCCAGCGCTTTCACTCGGCTTTGTGCTTGCTTGGCTTTCGAGGCTTTGGCTTTGAAGCGATCGACAAACTTTTGCAAATGTGCACGTTGCACTTGCTGGCGTTCAAACGCGGCTTGTTGCTGGCTCAGTCGTTCGCCGCGCTGGCGTTCGAATGCCGAGTAAGTGCCGGTGTATTTGTTCAGTTTTTGGTGCTCGATATGAACAATCTGCTGACAAACGCCGTCGAGAAAATCACGGTCGTGGGAAATGACGATCAAAGTACCGGCGAAACTACGCAGGAATTGTTCCAGCCAAATGACGGCATCGAGATCCAAGTGGTTGGTCGGTTCGTCGAGCAACAGAATATCGGAGCGACGCATCAGCGCTTGCGCCAGGTTCAAGCGCATACGCCAACCGCCGGAAAAGGCTTTGATGTCTTTTTGCAGGTCGTCGTTGCTAAAACCAAGGCCGGCCAACATTTGCGCGGCCTTGCTCGGAATGCGCCAGGCATCCAGGTGTTCCAGCTCGGCATGGGCTTTGGCAGCGGCCATGCCGTCGTGCCGTTGTTCGGCATCATGAAGGCGCAATTCAGCGGCGCGCAGCTCATGATCGCCGTCGATGATGTAATCGAGCGCGCTGCGGTCGATATGCGGAATTTCCTGCTGCGCCCAGGCAATCGACAAACCGTTAGCGATCAGCAGATCACCACCGTCGGGCGCCAGCTCACCGCGCAACAACGCGAACAGTGTCGATTTGCCGCAGCCGTTGGCGCCAACGAGGCCGACATGCTCGCCGGCGTGCACCGTCAAGTTGGCGTGATCGAGCAGCACCTTGGTGCCGCGCTGCAGAGTCAGTTCATTCAAGGTAATCATGGCGCGCGCATTGTAACGGTCCGGCGGTTCAGCGGCTATCGTGAAACGTCGGTTACCGCTTTTAACAAGCCAAGAGAAACGTGCTAAGTTTGGCGCCTGTTTTGCTTTGTGGAAGCACGTCCCATATGGAGTGGCTCAGTCTGTTGCCGCCGTTGCTGGCCATTGCCATTGCGGTCTGGAAGCGGGAAGTAATGCTGGCGCTGGTCGCGGCAATCTTCAGCGCCGAATGGTTGTTGAACGGCTCGCCGCTGAATGCCTTTGTGCTGACCTTCGAGCGGATGATTGCCCAGCTCGCCGATGCCGGTAACGCCCGCATCTTATTGTTCAGCCTATTGGTCGGTGCCTTGATCGCGTTTGTCCGCGATTCCGGCGGCGTCTCGGCATTTATTCGCTGGATTGAACAGCGCGGGTTTGCCAACAGTCCACGCCAGGTCGGTTGGCTCGCGGTTATCACCGGCAGCGTATTGTTTATCGAATCGAACCTGTCGATCCTCGGTGCTTGTCTGGTTTCTGCGTCGTTGTTCGACAAACACAATATGAGCCGGGCCCGGCTTGCTTACTTTGCCGACGCCACCTGCGCACCGACAAAAGTGCTGGTATTGTTAAACGGTTGGGGCGCTTACGCGCTGACACTGATCAGCGGTTACGGCCTGGAAAATCCGGTCAGCACATTAGCTTGGTCGGTACCGCTGAATTTCTACTGCCTGACGACACTGCTGATCGTGTTCTGGACCGTGCACACCGGCAAAGTATTTGGCCCGATGAAAGTCTCGGAGTCGCGCGCGGCAGCCATTGATCAAGCACTACCGGCCGCGACCAGCAAACGCTATTTCCTGGCGCCGATTGCGGTCATGATCGTCGGCATCATCACGCTGATGTATATCACCGGCGACGGCAACATCATGAAAGGCTCCGGCTCGAAGTCGGTGCTGTGGGCGACCGCGCTGGCCGTTTTAACGGGTTACGTCCTGTTGCGCGCCGGCAAACGCTTCCGTCATCGCGAACTGGTGCAGGTCGCATTCAAAGGCATGAATGAATTATTGCCGCTGGTGGCGCTGGTATTGCTGGCGATGGCGCTGGGCGATTCATTGAAAGCACTCGGTACCGGTACGTTTATCGCCAGCATTGTCGGTGCGCATTTACCGGCGCTGATCATCACACCACTGGTTTTCCTCGCCGCCTGTTTGATGTCATTCGCCACCGGCACCTCCTGGGGCACGTTCGCGATCATGATGCCGATTGCAATGCCACTCAGTTTAAGCACCGGCATACCGCCCTCAATGCTCGTTTCCGCCGTGCTCGGCGGCGGTGTATTTGGTGACCATTGCTCCGGTATTTCCGATTCAACGATCCTGTCATCGCTGGCCTCCGGCTGCGATCACTACGAACACATCAAAACCCAATTACCTTACGCCGTTACGGCGGCACTCGTGACGATTACGCTTTATATTGTCGTCGGCTTATTCTTAGGACTATGAGAGAACCCTGATGCGCAAACTTGCCCTTTCCATTTTCATTCTGTCGCTAGCGGCCTGCAGCAAATTGACCGAAGACAACTATAAACAAATTGAAATCGGTATGGACCGTGAAGAAGTCGAATCGATACTCGGCGCACCGGACGAGTGCGGTGGAGCGCTGAGCTTCGAGGCCTGCACCTGGGGTGATGATAACCGGCATATCACTGTTGGTTACGCTGGCGACAAAGTATTGAGTAAATCAAAAAAGGGTCTTTGACTCCCTGATACAACTTACAAGTGTATTGGCCAGTTGCGTCTCAGCGAAAAACGCGAAACAATTTACCGGCAGCTGACTATTCTAATTTTAGGTTTGAGCTCGAGGCATATGCCATGCTCGCAAGACGTAGAGTAAGCAAGTGCCCCGACTTAAAATTCTGGTGAGTTATCTGACTTGAAAAGCTAAACCACTATAAACGTCTCGGTGCTGTCCAATGGATACTTACGAAAACAATCGTGCAAATGAGATGACTCTACAGAAGCTATTGAGGTTATTCCGAGACTGTGGAGTAAACCGCCTTTATGTAAAGTTGCTCAGCCCTAATGATAACAGCAAGAATCAACCTTATTTTGGTGGAGATTTCTCTTCGCTGAATATCTTTCCAACTGGCCCAATATCCGTTGTAGAGTCGGCATCCAAGAAATCCCTTGGTGAGAAAAGGTTCATTTACAAAGCGCCTCTTTCATTCCGTTGGATCGGGCCAGATGGAACAATTTACCCCTCACCAAACGCAAAATTGATCTTGTATCCCCAGTATCCAGAGGTCCGGTTCTCGGGCTTCCTTAGCAACTCATCTGTAGATGCCAGTCAATGGATGGATCCTAGCCGCAAGGGACGTGTTGAAGGACGAATTCTGTTGATGGGTGTTACTGAAGACGGCATTACACTAGGTTATTTGATTATTCCGGGAGCTGGCGTTGGAGATGAAGTTCGAGAGGCCATATCTGCTCACTCAGCAACTGGTGTTTTCCATGAGCTCCCACTAGCAGATGATGCGTCTGACAACAAAAGGTTGCTGTTAAATCGATTAAGGGAAATTCACTTATCCGGTTGGATCCCAAGCCAGCGATTGGACTCCAGAGGAAATATTCTGGCTTGCAATAGCTTCAATTGCGGAGGTTACACACTTGAAGCAAAATTTGGCATTACTCCAAACGGATTCTCCGAGCCAGATTATCTTGGTTGGGAGCTAAAACAGTACAGTGTCAAATCTTTCGCACGTGTCAACTCCCAAGTTGTTACCCTGATGACTCCCGAACCAAATGAGGGTTTCTACAAGGAACGTGGTGTTGCAGATTTTATACGGATGTTCGGATACAAAGATGTGAGTGGGAAAGCGGACCGCTTGAACTTCGGTGGTATACATCGCTTCTCAGCTCCCGCATCGAGAACCGGCTTGGCCCTCAATGTGCATGGCTTTGACCACCAATCTGGCAAAATTACAGACCCGAATGGCGGGATTGTTCTAGAAACGGTTCATGGAGAAGTCGCAGCAAAGTGGGCGTTCCCTAGACTGCTTGATCATTGGAAAAGAAAGCACGAAAGAGCTGTGTATGTTCCGTCTATCATGAGGTTGGAACCAAACCGAAGTTATCATTTCGGGAACAAAATTAAGGTTGGGGAGCAAACGGATTTTTGTTTCTTGCTTTCTGCATTGTGCAAAGGACTGGTTTACTATGACCCGGGAATCAAGATGGAAGGAGCATCAACTACCAAACCTGAGATAAAGAGGCGAAGTCAATTCCGAATAAGAAGTGAAAGTCTTGGCGCATTATATAAGCACTTCATGGACGTTGATCTTCTTGATGTGCCAAAGGGGTAGTATAACTTCATGAGACTGTCCAGAATTTTGTGTAACTGGCGGATTTACACCTTCACGCGGTCTTCGCCGAACACGATCAACAACTGATTCAGTGCGGCTTTCCAATCGTGTACCGGCATCGTCCACTTTTCCGCGATCCGATGCAAGGTTAAGTACAACACCTTCAAGATTGCCTCGTCATTCGGGAAGGCTTTCTTGGGTTTCAACACTTTCTGCAAGCTGGCGTTGAGTGATTCAATCGCGTTGGTCGTGTAGATGATTTTCCGTATCTCCGGCGGATAATCAAAGAACACCGTCAACCGTGTCCAGTTGTTACGCCAGCTCGGCCCAATATGCGGATACTTCCCGCCCCAGTTCTGTTCAAATTCAGCCAGCGCCCGCTGTGCTTCGCTTTCCGTTGCCGCTCGATAAATCAACCGTAAATCGGCCGCCACGGCCTTACGCTCTTTCCAAGGGACGAAGTGCAGCGAGTGACGCACTTGATGGACGATGCATTGCTGCACATGGGTCTGCGGGTAGACCGCATTAATCGCTTCCGAGAAGCCTTTAAGGCCATCGACACAAGCAATCAATACGTCATTGACGCCGCGATTTTTCAGTTCATTGATAACGCTTAACCAGAACTTGGCGCCTTCACTGCTGGCCAACCATAACCCTAAAATCTCTTTCTCACCGCGCATGTTGATGCCCAGCGCTACATACACGGAGCGATTGCCGACCATGCCATCCTGCCGCGACTTCGTCACCAAGGCATCGAGATAGACAATCGCATAAGTCGAATCGAGTGGTCGCTTCTGCCATTGTTGTACTTCATCCATAACCTGTTCGGTCACCTGGCTTATCAGCGCCGGTGACACCGCGTTGCCGTAGGTTTCTTGCAGGTAGTCGTGAATGTCACGCTGACTCATGCCGTAAGAGTAGAGTCGCACGATGGCGTCCGTTATGCTGCCAACGCGTCGTTGATGCTTGCCGATAAACCGAGGTTCAAACTCGGCATTCCGGTCACGTGGGACTTCGATATCCAGTGGGCCATGCTCGGTTTGCACTTGCTTGGTCGATCGGCCGTTACGTGAATTACCGGAGTTGCGACCTTTGACGGCGTGTTTGTCATAACCCAGATGCTGTTCCATTTCGGCCTTCAGCGCCCGCTCCGCGACCTGCTTGAACAACACTTTGGTTAGTGCCTGGAAGTCTTCGGTTGATTTGCAACGGTCTAATAATTCATCAAGTGTGGTATGGGTGCTGACAGGTTTTTCTGGCTTCATAATGCTCTCCTATTGAGGATATGATGAAGCCAGTTACACAAAAATCAAAACGGTCCCAACTTCTGTATTAGACTTCTATCCATCGTATCAAGTCTTCGATTGTGCCATGTAGTTGATTTTTTATGTCACACTCCCAAACAACCTTTACGCGCCAACCAGAAATCTCAAGCGCCGCTCGTGATCTTTCATCTCTTTTCTGATTTTCAATCAATTTTTTTCGCCAGAATTCAGGCCGACTTTTTGGCCACTTAAAATACTTGCAATCATGCAAATGCCAGAAGCACCCGTGAACAAAAATCACCGCATTAAACTTTTTGAGAACAATATCAGGACAACCAGGAAGCGCTTTTACATTGAGTCGGTAGCGGTAACCATGTGCAAAAAGCTCCTTTCTAATGGCGATTTCAGGAGCTGTACTTTTAGCTCCAATTCCGGCCATCATTCTACTTCGAGTTTGTTTGTCTACGATATCCATCTGAATCTGGCTAACAGGAGTTTAGGTATTAGTTCCCCGCCTGAGTGGTAACTCCGGCTGTAGAACTTCAACCTCCAACATTGGCCTCATTGCTTTTGCCACATGGCGTACAACATCTACCACCACCGAATTGCCAAACTGTTTGTACGCTCTCGTGTCGGATACTGGTATCCGGAATGAATCTGGAAACCCCATTAAACGAGCACACTCACGAGGAGTTAACCTGCGAGGATTCTTTCTTGCACCCTGATAAACGAGGATTTCCGATCCGTCCTTGTAATATCGAGCAGATAAAGTTCTCGCAACGCTATCCGGGTAAACCAAACCATAACCGAACCCATTTCCTTTGGCACGGTGTTTCTCTGCGTAATTGTAAAGATACTCCCATAGCTTGTCCGTGAGCGTATACTTTGGTTGCACTCGATTCTTCTTGTGGTCAAAGAACCGCTCTCCATCATGGTCAAGCCTTGGTTCTGATCCATCAGTTTTATGCAATATATCCTTCATTGTTCGTTGACCCTTCGCGGGAAGCGACTGTGCTTCGAAATCAAATGCAACTTGTTCGCGAAATCCTACTATCATGATGCGTTCCCTATGTTGAGGAACAAAATGTGCACCATCAATTACCCGGTAATAGATGTTGTATCCCAAATCCTCAAGCGACCGCTTGATAACGGAGAAAGTTTTCCCCTTGTCATGGGAGACAAGATTTTTAACGTTCTCCAACAAGAAAGCACGAGGCTCTTTGGCCTCAATAATTCGACATACGTCAAAGAAAAGCGTGCCTTGGGTTTCATCATGAAATCCATGTGCACGTCCAAGAGCATTCTTTTTTGAGACACCCGCGATTGAGAATGGCTGGCACGGGAATCCCGCCAGAAGCACATCATGATCAGGTATGTCCAACACATCGATCTTGGTTATGTCTCCTTCTATCCTGTGGGAGTTGCTCCAGTTTTCAGCGTAAGTCTTTTGGGCATAGCTATCCCATTCACTTGTAAACACGCATGCCCCCCCAATTTCCTCAAAGGCAGCACGAATCCCCCCTATCCCCGCGAAAAGGTCTATGAAACGAAACGAACCGGAATCGTTTTCGTTTTGGGAGAAGGGTAGAAGCCGCTGCAAGTTTCTGTTGTAGGCATCCAAGGCATGGTATTCGGGTCTGGACTGTCTTACCTCCCACCTTCGCAGGGTTCTCGGATTCACTCCCAGTATCGCGGAGACCTCGGCCTTCGTGCGATGACACAATGCAAGGCTTAACCGCTCATTGAACACGTCATATTCGGTACGTTTAGCTAAGTTGTTACTCTTCATATTCGCTGGGTAGAATGTCTGACACCATGTCCGCATTTAAACCCAGAGAAACCGGAAAAGGGAAGAAAAAGTTTTGATTTCGGGGGCAAATCAGGCCCCCAATCAAAGAGCTCTTTCTTGCTTGATTAATTTTTATCGAATTTGTACTTGGAGATAGTGCGATAAGCGTTGATGTTGACAAGGCGCTTTGGAACTTTATATTTGCCCAATCAGCGTACAAAAGCGACGCCTATTTGGCGCCGATTTTCGTTCAGGCATTCGCCAAGTCTCTCGCTGTGTACGCTGGCTCTGGGAAACGTCCCAAGACCCGGTTCAGTACCGAGTTCATTGTGTATGGGTCGTTATCGAAGCCCCCGTGGGTTTTCGATTTGCTATCGCGGGTTTCACTGCCGGCCAGCACCAGATGTTCCGGGTTTGGTTGGCCGTTTTGCCAATAGAGGTTTTGCAGCAGCGCTTCGGTACGCATGCCGACTTCCATACCGACAATCGGTTTGCCGCGCTCGCTTTCCATCGAATTGCTGACCAGGTAGAGCAGGGACTTGCCATAGACCCAGCTCTTGCCAACAAAGTCATCGAGTTCGGCTTTGGCGTTAAGGTTATACATCTTTGGTATCGGGATTTCAGCACGGTCGATTTTTGGATAGAGATCGATCATGAAACGCTCGACTGACAATGCAGGCGCGAGCATTTGCACGGTTTTGAATTGCAGTCTGTGTTTCAGCATCGGCTCGACAGAATGAGCGAAGAGAATTGAACCGGCGGAATGCGCAACCACATGAATATCCAGTGCGTTCACCTTGCTGTAGGCCTGCAGATGCTCTATCACTGAGCGCATTGCCATGGGCCGATCGTGACGATCGGTCGCACTGGCGAGACGCGCATTTTCTTTCATTTCATTCCACAGCGGTTTGGCGAGTTTGCCGAGCGTGGATTCGAAAAAGAAATCACGGGCATCGCCGAACAGGCTTTGCGCTTTTTCTCTATCCGGCGCGCCGAGCTTGTCTTCGATCATCGCGCGCACGGTTTCAAAGACGCCACTTTCCCACATGATGTGCAATGGGTAGATGCCGTTTTTCTTGCATACGGGCGTCATCGCCAGCACTCGACGGGCGCTGGCCTCTTCATTGTTCAGACCACCATGCATGTACAACATCAGATGATTGCAGCCGGATTCTTTGATCAAACCGTGCTGCGGATCGAACAAACGTTGCAAATCATCTGGCGTTGTCCAGTATTTGCCGGTGTCGGATAGGTAACCGTTGTTGCCGACGTTGACGATGTAGTTGCGCACTTCTTCCAGCTTCGGTGGCTGCGCTTTCACCCAACTGGATTGCGCTTCGGTTTGCATGCGTTGGGTGCTGGCGCGCTGAATCGGCACACCCAATTGCGCGACCCACAAGTCGGTGACGTGCGCCGCGAAGTCGTCGTAGGTCATCAAGGCAAAACCGTTCAGGCCCCAGTTTGGCCCCCAGGAATTTTGCAGAATAAATCCGTCTTCGTTGTAGCCAACCAGCGCGATGGCATGACCACCTTCAATCTCGTCGAACATTTCGATGACCGGTAGCTGGCCACTGCGCCGGCTGTGCACATCGTTCCAGCCTTTATGCACCATGACTGTGGCGTAAACGATGCCGGTTTCCGCCAGCGCCGCGTGCACATCGCGCAGCTGCTGGGTTTGAATACGAAAATAGGCACCGCCCGGATACTCATTGGCAGCGGTAGCGATTTGCTTGTTGAAGTGGCGCATGCCTTTGACTTCGTCAGGCCACAGCGATCGCGCGGCAACACCGTGCGTGACCCAACCTTTCATCGCGCCACGCGCCGATGAACCTTCGTAGCGCTCGCCGGGCCATTCATCGTAACGGCGCGCCATTTCATAAAGCATGCGCGGGCTGACGCCATTGATACCGTGTTCGCCGGGCAGGCGGGTTTTCTGGTTGGCGATCAGGTAGTTGATCACCGCGGCCAAGGCAAAGCCGGTGCAGGCGCCCTCCTGGCCTTGATCGAGCATCAGCGGTACGTGATTGCGGTTGTCGATGCTTTCCGGCAAGACCTTTAGAGTCGGCAAATAAAACCAGTCGCGTACGTCAACCTGGTCCGGTACGGCATCCAAAGTCCTTTTACTCATGACATGCTCCTTGCGGTAACACACCGGCGCCGAGTGCGAATGACGAAAGGGGACAAAAGCTCGGTGAGCGACAGCGCCAGTCCCTGCACTGGATGATCAGTATCATCGATGAGCGCTGCCGTCGGGAATGGCGACAACGCTGCCGGCATTATCGTTCAGATTGCCCTGTGAGCGTTGCGCTTGAAAGTAAATACACTAACAGACATAGGTGATAGAACGGCGTTGAATATCACGAGTCAGCCGGCGATCACCGAGGCTTTTTCTTGTACCTCTTATTGTTGTCTTCCAGCGCTAGCGTTTGGCGCCAGAACTCGGTGGTGATGTCATTGAGATGGCCGCTTTCGGCATTCAGCAGCACGACCAATCCAACCCGGTGTTTGCGCGAATAGGCAATGTCGGCGACATAGCCTTTCACCCAACCGCTGTGCAGATAAATGGTTTCATCGCCAAGTTGATAAATGCGCCAACCCAAACCGTAATGCGCATCGGTCAGCAGCTCTCGCCAACCACGACGACGCAATTCGCGATCAGTACGCACGCGTTCGCGGGTCAGCTCGTCGGTGACATCCGGCGGCAGAATGTCCGGGTGATAACCCATTTGCGCGATCAGCCATTTGCCGAGGTCGGTAACGCTGGCATTGACACCGGCGGCCGGTGACACTTGGTAATAGCCTGGTTGAATCACGGTTGGTATCCAGCGTTGCTGGCGTTTGATATGCGGCAACGCGCGATTGGCAGCGTTCTCGAAACGGGCCTGACCAATCGACGCTTGCTCCATCGCCAGCGGCGTGAAAATCCGTTGCTGGATCAGATCGCTATATTGTTGCTGGGTGGCCTGTTCGATTACCGGATCAATCAAGCCAAACAAAATGTTCTGGTAGGTGTAACACTGACCGGGCTGGCAAACCGGTGATAGCTCGCGAAACTTCGGCAGGATCTTGATCAGCTTGACGTTGGCATCGAGCAGATTGTCGAAGGCGTTCGGCACGATGCCGGTTGATTGGCTAAGCAGATGCTGGATTTGCAAGGTTTGCGTGTGGCGACTGTTCTTCAGTTGAAAATCCGGTACAAAGCGGTTGACCGGATCATCCCAATGCAATTTGCCTTCGCGCACCAGCAGACCGGTCAATTGCGCGGCAAAGGTTTTTGACACCGACGCAACGCGAAACACGGTTTCAGCATCAATGGTTTTGCTGTCGTTGGCATCACGCAGGCCATGCCCGGCCGCTTGCACAATGCGGCCATCACGAACGATGGCATAGGCGCCACCGGGCACTTCACCGGCGTCGAGTATCTGACGGAAATGGCTATCGAAATTGGGGTAGCCGAGAGCAACCGGCGGCTCCGATTCGGCGGCAACGGCGATGGAGGTGCAAAAGGCGAAGACCGCCAACATTCGACTCATGATCAACAACACATCAATGATTCAGGGTATTTCATGGCCGCTTCAGAATTTTTCCGAGCGCATGACTTCAACATCAGCGATGTAGGTAATCATCGCGTAATTATCGTAGTACTTTTTCCGCATGTTGTCGGCGACTTGATGGGCCAAGGCGTCGTTGCAAACGATCTCGATTCGGATATTGGCCGAGACATCCCAGCCGGCATCACGGACACCGCGACTGCCTTTGCCGCGGGCATCGGTGATCGTGTAACCGGTGACACCCCATTGCTGAAAATCCTTGATCAACTGCCGCTCGATGCTGGCTTCGGTGATCACCGTCAATAGTTTGCGCATTTCCACAGCCATTATGACGCTCCTCTACTGAGCAGGAATTCCGCCAGTTGATGATAAAGCGAAATACCGATGATGACGTTGAACGGAAAGGTGACGCCAAGCGATGCCGCCAACGACAAGGTTGGGTTCGCTTCCGGCACCGAAATACGCATCGCCGCCGGCACCGCGATGTAGGACGCCGAAGCGGCCATGGTCGCCATGATTACGATACCGCCGAGACTCAAGCCCATCCACAAACCGAGCAGGGCACCGACAACCGAGGAAAACAGCGGCATCACAATACCGAAAGCAATCAGAAACACCCCATAGCGTTTCAAACTGGCGACTTGTGAAGCGGCAATCAAACCCATTTCCAACAGGAACAAGGCCAGCACGCCTTTGAACAAATCAAAGAAAAATGGCTTCAGTGGCAGCATGCCTTCCGGACCGGCAATCCAGCCGACGAACAAACCACCGACCAGCAACACAATGCTCTTGCCGAGAAACACTTCGTGGCAGAGCGCGCCCCACTGGGTTTGTTTCGAGATGCCTTTGGCGATCATGACGCCGACCACAATCGCCGGCATTTCCAGCACCACCATGAACACCGCCATGTATTCTTCGTAAGCGATGTCGTGGCTGAACAAATAGGCAACTGCGACCGCATAAGTGGCGACGCTGACGGAACCATAATGGGCGGCAA
Source organism: Permianibacter aggregans (assembly GCF_009756665.1). GTDB lineage: Bacteria > Pseudomonadota > Gammaproteobacteria > Enterobacterales > Permianibacteraceae > Permianibacter > Permianibacter aggregans. The sequence continues at coordinate 2,261,924 of NZ_CP037953.1, read as the reverse complement.
TCGACGCCGAATCAGCGCGATTGAAACGGCCAATCGCGCGCAACACCGGATAGGCGACAAACGGCAGCGCAACGCCCATCAGGATCACCAGCAACACTTGCGGCGCAAGCGTCAGCACATCTTGCTTGGCGAGTTCAACACCACCTTTCAGACCGATGGTCAGCAGCAGCACTGCACTCAGGAATTCGTAAATGGCGCCGGGCAAACGGATTTCGGCTTTGGCGAGACCCGCCGCTAATCCGAGAATGAAAAACAGGACGACTGGATCCATTGATTAATCCACCACGTTACTGATCTTTAGTTCGTTAAGCCATCTGCCATTTGTTGCGCAACGGCATTGCATCGGCTTACTGCTTTACTCGCACAACGCTGTACTGAATTTTCTGCTCACGCTCAAGTGGGTTACCGAAACGCAGGCAGTAATCATCGGTAGTCGGTGCGGTGAATTCACCGGCGTCCATTGGCACCAGACGCGGCGGGAACATGCCGTCACCACCACGGCGAATGTCAAAGCTGACCATGTCTTCGCCGCTGAATGTGTAGCGTATCGTTTCGCCAGCTTTCAACGGATAGCAACGCTCAGCCACTTCACCAACGCGTAGCGAACGGCCGCCGGTCATTTTGTTATAGAAGAAAAAAATGGCGCCGCCCATCAACACCAGGATGATGAGCCAGGGCAGCCATTTGGGTGAACCTTTACGTTTGGCCATGTTGTCCTCTTATCTATTGGGCGCGCAGACGTTTGATCAGAAATTCGCGTATCGCGACGACTTCTTCACCGCACACTGAATGCGGCATCGGGTAACGTTCGAACTGCGGTTGGTAACCAAGTTGTTCCAGCAGCGATTTGCTTTCCAGCGCCAACGATAGCGGCACAATCGGATCGTAGTCGCCATGGGCCATAAAGATATTGGCGTTGCGCATGGCATCGCTGCGCTCAGCCGCCAGTTTTTCCGGCACCGGAACATAGGTGCTAAGCGCCAGCAATCCACCCAGCGTTTTCGGATAACGTAAACCGAGGTGCAAAGTGATGGCACCGCCTTGGGAAAAGCCGGCGAGAAAAATCTTGTCGTAGGGAATGCCGCGTGCGTGTTCACGCTCGATCAACTCCATCACCGCCTTGGCAGAAGCTTTGACGCCGGACTCATCAACCTTGCGCGCCAGATTCGCTTCGAGAATGTCGTACCAAGCGCGCATTGCATAGCCGCCGTTGATCGTCACCGGTTGCACCGGTGCATGCGGAAACACAAAACGTATCGGCAGATCGGCTGGCAAACGCAGCTCCGGAATCAGCGGCACAAAATCATTGCCATCGGCGCCAAGGCCATGCAACCAAATGACGCTAGCAACGGCCGCTTGCGCCGGCTCTTTGACAATACATTCCAGCACGATTTCAAAACTCCAAATGCAAGGCTTCGCCAGCCAGATCGCTGGCAAATTGATTAACCAGGGTGTTCAGGGCACGGCCATCCGGCAGCTGCCACTCACCATCGGCCCAGTCGAAATGAAAGCCGCCAGCAGGTGCGGCGAGCCATAGCTGCTTCAGCGGCGGTTGGCGCGAAAAAATCAGCTTGCTGCCGTTCTCGAAGCTCAACGTCAGCACACCGCCTTGTTGATCGAAATCGATATCGGCGCCGCTGTCATCGATGGCGTCTTCAATGGCGGCCATCGTGCGGTCGACCAAGCGGTTGAATTCGGACTCGTTCATGACGTGCTCCGGCCCAAGTATGAATGGCCGGCATTGTGCCACAAGCGGCTTCTGGCCGTTGAGCCAAGCGTGTGGTTATACTGCCCGCATCTGTCGCTTAGGACGATTTCCCGATGTTACGTATTGCCCTGGCTCTGCTGCTGCTCGCGACACTCGCGGGTTGTGGGCAGAAAGGTGATTTGGTCAAACCGACCCCGGAACCGGCGCCAAAATCCGATGCTGCTTAGCTTTGCCAAGATGCAGGCGCTCGGCAACGATTTCATGGTTGTCGATGGCATTTCCCAGCCGGCCAATTTTTCGCCACAACTGCTGCAACGACTGGCCGATCGCCGGCGCGGCATCGGCTTCGATCAATTGCTGCTGGTTGAACCGCCGTACTCGCCGAACACCGACTTTCATTACCGGATTTTCAATGCCGACGGCTCGGAAGTGGGCCAGTGCGGTAACGGAGCCCGTTGTTTTGCCAAATTTGTTCGCCATGTTGGCCTCGCCTGGCGCCCGCAGATGCGGGTGTCGACGATCAACGGCGAAATGGCTCTGAACATCAATGACGATGGCAGCGTCACCGTCGATATGGGCAAGCCGCGCTTTGCCGCCAATGAAGTGCCGTTCCGAGCCGGCGTCGAAGGGCCGCATCACCGGCTCGAAGTCGATGGCAGCGTGCACACGTTTGTTGCGCTGAGCATGGGCAATCCGCATGCGGTGCTGTCGGTGCAGGATGTGATCAACGCGCCCGTCGGTGCGCTCGGCAAACGTCTGTGTGAGCACGAGTATTTTCCGCAGCAGGCCAATATCGGTTTTATGCAGGTGATGAACCGGGAGACGATGCGCTTGCGTGTTTATGAGCGTGGTGCCGGTGAAACCGAAGCCTGCGGTTCTGGCGCTTGCGCTGCCGTTGTCGCGGGCCGTTTGCTGGAACGCCTCGATGAAGACGTGCTGGTGCAATTACCGGGCGGCAATTTGCATGTGCGCTGGGCCGGCGAAGGCCAACCGGTACTGATGACCGGACCGGCCGATCTCGTTTACGAAGGACAAATCGAATTATGAGTACCGATGCGCCAACACTGCATGGCGAGGCTTATGTCGCACAGTTCTTGAGCGAAAACCCGGATTTCTTTCTGCGCCACCGTGATCTGCTGATGCAACTTTCAGTGCCGCATGAAGCCGGCGCCGTGTCGCTGGTTGAGCGGCAAGTCAAAGCCCTGCGTGATCGCATTCGGGATCTGCAATCACAAATGATTGAGATGCTGCGCCATGCCCGTGAAAACGAGCAAGTGCTGAGCCAGTGTTTGAGCTTGAGTCTTGGCATGATCGAAAGCAGCAGCATCGATCAACTGATTCATGTCGTGCGCACCGAGCTATTGCGCGAGTTTCGCTGTGATGCGTTGTCGGTGATGTTCTGTCAGGTCGATGTCAGCGGCATCATTCATGCCCGCCAGGTGACTCACGATCAATTGCTCAATGAGTTGGGCTGCGGTTTTCCCGATGGCGAGCCGGTCTGCGGTTATCTCGATCAACGCGCGCGTAAATTCTTGTTTGGCGATTTGAACCCCGACTTGCATTCGGTGGCCTTGCTGCCTTTGGGCCTCAACGCCGCGCGCGGTGTCATTGCCATTGCCAGCCGTGAGAAAGAACGCTTCTCACCGCAAATGGGCACCGTGTTTCTGCAGTTGATTGCGCAGCTATTCGATGCCATTCAGCGCAAGCATGCACGCGAAGGCCATGTCCGTGCCAGCGCCGGCTGAGCATCCGCAAACGCCGCTGCTGGCGGCGTTTTTACTGAGCCTGCAAGGCAGTCGCGCCAGCTCCGAACGCACCATCGACACCTATCATCGAGCGTTGGAAAAATTTCTGCAATTTTGCCAACAACAGAAACTGAGCACGCTCGCCGAGGTGCAGCCGTATCAACTGCGTCAGTTCGTCGGCTGGTGTCACCAGCACAAGCTGTCACCGAAATCGATACAAGTGCATCTGGCTGCGGTGCGGGCGTTTTATCGTTACCTATTGAAGCAAAGTCACTGCGCTGACAATCCTGCACTCGGCATTCGCGCGCCGAAAATCGCCAAACGCCTGCCGGCAACGATGGATGTCGATGAAACCAATGCCTTTGTCGATCATATTGATGGTGATGATGCCCTGAGCCGACGCGATCGAGCGATCATCGAGTTGTTCTACGGTAGCGGTCTGCGCTTGTCGGAATTATCGGCGCTGAATGTCGAGGATTTGGAGCAAAGCGATGCCGTGCTGCGCGTGCTCGGCAAAGGCCGCAAACAACGCGATGTCCCCATCGGCAGCAAAGCCCGACAAGCATTGATGCACTGGTTGCAATCACGTTCAGAAATTGCTGCCGCCGATGAACCGGCGTTGTTTGTCAGCACCCGCGGTACGCGATTATCGAATCGCCAGATCCAAAGCCGCCTTGCTTGGTGGGGGAAAAAGCTCGGGCTGAACGCACCACTGCATCCGCACAAACTGCGTCATTCCTGCGCCACTCATTTTCTTGAAGGTTCACAAGATTTGCGCGCGGTGCAGGAACTGCTTGGTCACGCCAATCTCAGCACCACGCAGATTTACACCCATCTCGATTTTCAGCATCTGGCTGGCGTGTATGACAAGGCGCATCCAAGAGCGAAGAAGAAAAACGAGTAGCGCGGTCAGCTCACTACCCGTTTCGGCGATCCTTTCTCAAACGCCCGAATATTTTCGGCTATCTGATCCAGCAAGGTCTGCCTTGCGGTTTGCGAGGCCCAGGCGTTGTGCGGGGAGATCAGCAAGTTCGGTAGCTCGGTGCGCAGCAATGGATGCTCGTCACTTGGTGGCTCTTCGCTGAGTACGTCCAGCGCCGCGCCGGCAATTTTGTGTTGCACCAGCGCCGTATGCAGATGCTGTTCGTTGACGATGCCACCACGGGCAACGTTGATCAGCCAAGCCGACTTCTTCATCAGATTCAGCTTTTGATCGTTGATTAAATCGCGCGACAAATCACTGAGCGGGCAGTGAATGGAAATGACGTCGGATCGTGGCAGGAGGTCCTTCAACTCGATATGTTCATCATTGCCTTCACGGCCGGGGATACGGCCGACAAGAATATTCATGCCGAATGCCTTACCTATCTCGGCGACCCGCTTGCCTATCGTGCCGTAGCCGATGATGCCCAAGGTCTTGCCGTGTAACTCAATAATCGGATGATCGAGCCGGCAAAACATCTCGCTTTTCTGCCACAGGCCCTGTTTTACCTCACTGACATAACGATGCAGCTGTGTGGCGAGCATCAGCATCAGGGTAAACGTGTGCTGAGCGACACTTTCAGTGCTGTAGCCTTGGGCGTTGCAAACGGTGATGCCCTGTTCTTTCGCGGCGGCGAGATCAACGTTGTTGGTGCCGGTCGCAGCGACACAAATCAGTTTCAGATGTTTGGCCGCTTTCATCGTGTCGGCATCGAGGCGCACTTTGTTGCTGATCACGATTTCGGCGTGCTTCAGCCGTTGTTCCAGCTCCGATTTTCTGCTGCTTTCGTATTGATGCAACTCGGTGCAGGCGGCTTCCAGTTTGCGGCTGTCCAGATCCTGCATGCGCATGGTCGCGGCGTCGAGAAATACGGCTCTCATCGTGGTTCCTTTCGTTAGCGGGACTGTAGTGTAGCAATCACTTGCCGGCTGCTGATGATGCAACCGACAACTTATTCTTTTTACTCGAATGTGGACCGCTTCCGTTAGAATAGCTCGCCATGAATACTTCCCTGATTGATTCCCTGAATCCGGCCCAGCGCGAGGCGGTGACTGCCACCGACAAAGCGTTGCTGGTGCTGGCTGGTGCCGGCAGCGGCAAGACCCGCGTGCTGGTGCATCGTATTGCCTATATGGCAACTGAACTTGGCTTGTCACCGTACGCGATGATGGCCGTGACCTTTACCAATAAAGCCGCAGCGGAAATGCGCCACCGTATCGAAGCGCTGCTCGGCGGACCCGCGGCCGGCATGTGGATCGGCACGTTTCACGGACTTTGCCACCGCTTCTTGCGCGCGCACTGGCATGACGCCGGATTACCGGAAAATTTCCAAGTGCTCGATTCCGACGATCAACAGCGCTTGATAAAACGAGCGATACGGGCACTGAATCTTGATGAGAACCAGTGGCCGCCAAAACAGGCGCAGTGGTGGATTAATGGTCAGAAAGACGAAGGTCTGCGCCCGGAAGATATCCGCCATCAAGGTGATTTGTTTGTCGCGACCCAGCTGAAGATTTATCAGGCCTACGAAGAAATTTGCCGGGTAGCGGGCGCTATCGATTTCGCTGAACTGTTGTTGCGCGTGGTAGAGCTGTTCAAGAAAAAACCGGCGCTGCTGGCGCACTACCAGACCCGTTTCAATCACATCCTGGTCGATGAGTTTCAGGACACCAACGGCATTCAATACCAGTTCGTCAAACTGCTGGCCGGGCCGCATACTGATATCACTGCTGTCGGTGATGACGATCAATCGATTTACGGCTGGCGCGGCGCCAGGGTTGAGAATCTCAATACCTTTCTGAAGGATTTCAAGCAATCGCGCATTATTCGTCTGGAGCAGAATTACCGCTCGACAGCGACGATTCTGGCCGCTGCCAATGCCGTCATCGATCACAACACTGGTCGGCTCGGCAAAGAGCTCTGGACCGAAGGCAACAAAGGCGAAGCCATTGCCATGTATTCGGCGTTCAACGAGCAGGAAGAAGCGCGTTTTATCGCTGAGAAAATAGAGCAGTGGGTCGATAGCGGCAAGGACTACAGCAGCATCGCCATTTTGTATCGCAGCAACGCCCAGTCACGTGTGCTGGAAGAAGCACTGTTGCAGCGGCGAATTCCGTACCGCATTTATGGTGGCTTACGCTTTTTCGAACGGCAAGAGATCAAGGACGCACTGGCATATTTGCGCCTGACATTCAACCGTGATGACGACGCTGCGTTTGAACGCGTGGTCAATACGCCGACTCGCGGTATCGGCGAGAAAACCGTCGAAACCCTGCGTGAGCGTGCGCGCCTGCACCAGATGTCGTTGTGGAAGGCGACGCAACTTTTGGTCAACGAAAAGGGTTTGCCGGCACGGGCATTAGCCGCCTTGCAAGGTTTTATGCAACTTGTCATTACCCTCGACAGCAGCACCAACGAAGTGCCGCTGCACGAACAGATGCGCACGGTCATTCATGAATCAGGTTTGGCGGCGATGTACGCAGCCGAGCGCGGCGAGAAAGCACTGGCTCGTAAAGAAAACTTGGAGGAATTGATCAACGCCGCACGCGAGTTCGAACCGGATGAAGAAGTCGAGGACTTATCACCGCTGGCCGGCTTTTTGACACACGCCGCGCTCGAAGCCGGCGAAACCCAAGCCAGCGAATTCAATGACGCCGTGCAGATGATGACACTGCATTCGGCAAAAGGTCTAGAGTTTCCGTTGGTGTTCATCGCTGGTATGGAAGAGGGCTTGTTCCCGCATAGCATGTCGATGGAAGAACCGGGTCGGTTGGAGGAAGAGCGTAGACTTTGCTACGTAGGCATCACCCGCGCTAAAGAGAAACTGTTTCTAACCCGTGCCGAGAAACGCCGGATGTGGGGCCGCGAAAGTTATTCCGACTGGTCGCGCTTTGTCGATGAAATCCCATCGGAATTGCTACAGGAGATTCGCCTGGGCGGCAAACTGACGACGCCGGTTTATCAGCGCAGCCATAGCAGTGCATCACTTCCGAATTACCCATTCAAGGTTGGCAGCGACGTCGAGCACAGTGCTTTTGGTATTGGCACTGTACTCGGTTATGAAGGTGATGGACCGCAGATGCGGGTACAAGTGAATTTCACTGGGGCCGGCTGCAAGTGGCTGGTGCTTGCCTATGCAAAGCTGAATGCCGTTTGATAGCGAAAATCTGGGAATTTGAAAATGAAAACGGACCGCATAGCAGTCCGTTCCTGTTACTGCGCCAACAAATGCTTGTCAAAGAACGCCAGCATTCGCTTGTACGCCTCGATGCGATGTTCGTGATCGTGAAAGCCGTGTGTTTCAAAAGGGTAGTAAAGCGTTTCCACTGACTTCCCAGCTTTCTTCAGTGCTTTCTCCAGACGCTCAGCATGTTCAATCGGTACTCGATCATCTTTGCCTCCATGAAGAATAAATACCGGCGCTTGGATTTCGGCAGCACGGTGCGCAGGAGACCACTGCTCCAGCTCATCGATGTCGTTACCGATAACCTCATCCAGATAGGCGCGACCACTTCGGCGTTCGGGAATATCACCTTCTTCGTGCATTAATGCCAGATCGGAAACGCCAACAAACATGATACCGCAACGATACAGTTCCGGTGCCGTGATCAATCCCATCATTGCCGAGTAGCCGCCATGGCTGGCACCGTAGATGCCAATCCGGTTTGGGTCGGCAATACCTTCGGCGATCGCCCACTTGGTTGCGTCCGTGACATCGTTTTGCATCAGACGACCCCATTGCCGGTAACCCGAGGTCTGATAGTTTTCGCCAAAGCCATAACTGCCGCGGAAATTCACCTGCAGTACCGCGTAACCCTGACTGGCAAAGATTTGTACTTCGGGATCATATTCCCAGCGCACTTCGGTTCCTGGCTGGTGTGGACCGCCGTGAATCAGAACCACCATCGGTACCGGCATCTTGGCATGCTTCGGCTTGGTCAGATAACCATTGATCTCAACATCATCACGTGCTTTGAAGCGAATCGGCTGTACGTCTGCCAGCATCGACGGTTGAATATGTTTGGCCGGCTCGACCAGAAAGTCGGCTTTCCTGGTTTCCGTGTTGACCAGAAAATAAACACCAGGATCGTTCGCCGCATGCACGTAGACAAGTAACTCCTTGCCATCGGCGGTCATCGAAGTCAGTTCGACCAACTGCCCTGGGAAAGCATTGACCAAGCCTTTATGTAGTGCACTGAGCGAATGATGAGGGTTGACGTAATGGGTTTCGCGACGCCCATCGGCGATATCAATCCATAGCAGTTCACCATCAGGTGAGAACTGCAAATCTTCGAAGCGCGGATCAATGCGCTCATTTCGGTAAAGCAGTTTCTTCTCGCCGGTTCTTGCATCGTAATGATAAATCCCGAGCGTATCCGCCTCTTCGCGACTCAAGCCGTAAGCCAGTTGCTGAACTTGATCGTAGCCAATCGGGATGAACTCATAACCGGCTTCGTTATTACTGATTTGCCGCCATTCCTGTTTTTCTGTGTCGCGGATAAAGAACTGTTCGACATTGTTCTTATCGGCACCGACCGCGAACTTGATATTACCTTCCTTGTCTGCGATAAACCGGGCATCGCGCACCGGTGCCCGAATCACGTTGCCAACTCGACCGTTGTGAATATTCAGATTGGCGACGTAGCTGACGCCACCGTCCTCATGATCGGACCATGAATAAACACCAATCAGAATTTCATTCGGGTCTTCGGTTTTCAGGCTCAGCACATCGTGGCTGGCCGCCGTCGGCACACGACTCGCTCGCCCGGATTGTTGCATGCGATAACCAAACAATTGTTTTCCACGTTTGCCGTCAACGTTGACCGCATACAACTCCCCCGTTTTTATTTTCTGGTCAAGCCGACTCAGCTTGATGGCGTTGGTTACCAGAACCCGCTCGTTGTTCGCCCAGCGAATTCGGTCAACAACCTCATCACCACGAAAGCTCATTTTTGAAACCACTTCCATGCGGTCACGTCGCAGAATGCCGAGCACCTCCTTACCATCGACGGTAACCACCGCCGCGAAATGTTTGCCGTCAGGAGAAAGGGTGATCTGTCGCAGGCTACCCGGTTGGGTCAGCAACTTGATCAACTCGTCACGGGTTGGAAGGTTTTCACCGGTTTCAGCAGCACAGACATTCGCCAGCAAAAAGGCGAGTAGCATCAGCCATTTTTTCATTGTTCGTTCCCTGGAGAAGCGCTCCAGAACACCATGTCCCGAATTCGAGCGCGGCGACATGATAGCGGACCGCAAAAAGACCTGTCATGCAGCCGTTGACCATTAAGCGTGACGAAGGCCGCGGTTTTGCCACGGCGACCTTGTAACTGTGTACAATCGTTCCGAACCTCATGCCCTGAACGGAGCAGATAATGAAACGTAGGGATTTACTTGGCGCGTTGGCCGTTGGCGGCGCGTTGGCGGTCACCGGTTGCAGCAAAGAACAGAAGAGCGACGGTGCCGCGGCGGTCAACACCGGCCAGACCTTCAAATGGTCGATGGCGACAACTTGGCCAAAGGATTTTCAGGGTGTCGGCACCGGCGCCAATTATTTCGCCAAACTGGTCAATGACATGAGCGCTGGCCGTTTGCAGATCAAGGTATATGGCGCCGGAGAAATTGTGCCGGCGTTGGAAGTATTCGACGCAGTATCGCAGGGCACAGTGGAAATCGGTCACGGCGCATCGTATTACTGGAAAGGCAAGATGCCGGTGGCGCCGCTTTTCTCGGCGATTCCATTCGGCATGACCGCGACCGAGATCAATGGCTGGTTGTATCACGGCGGTGGCATGGCGCTGTACCGCGAGTTGTACGCGCCGTTCAATGTCATTCCGACCGTTGGTGGCAATACCGGTTGTCAAATGGCCGGTTGGTTCAAACGTGATATCAATAGCCTCGCCGATATCAAAGGTTTGAAGATGCGCATTCCGGGTCTCGGTGGCGAGGTGTTGGCGCGCGCCGGTGGCGAGCCGGTTTTGATTCCTGGCGGCGAAGTGTTCACGGCGCTGCAGACCGGTGCCATTGACGCCGCCGAATGGATCGGCCCATATAACGATTTGGCGTTCGGCTTGTACAAAGCGGCGCAGAATTATTATTACCCTGGCTGGCATGAACCGGGCACGGCGCTGGAAATCATCATCAACAAGCAACGATTCGAAGCGCTGCCGGCTGACCTGCAAGCGATTGTCATGACCGCAGCACAAGCGGCAAACATCGACATGCTCAGCGAGTTCACGGCGCGCAATCATGAAGCACTGCGTTCGCTGATTACTGACCATCAGGTGCAAGTCAAACGCCTGCCGGATGATGTGTTGGCAGAATTGAAAAAACACGGCGATGCCATCGTTCGGGAATCGGCGAGCGCCGATCAGATTTCGCAGCGCATTCTGGAGTCCTGCACCGGCTTTCTTGCTTCGGTAAAAGACTGGAGCAAAATTGCTGATTTAAGTTATATGCAGACGCGCTGAACCGTACCTAACGTTTTAATCACGGCTTTACCCATCTTTCCAGTAAGGATATCGATGCTTCAGATCTATGAAGCATCGATTGCATCCCCTGGCAAAAGCGTCCGGTAACGCTTCAATCATTCATTTGTTTCGTGATATGTTTCCCGCAGATGCTGAGCTGTGCTCCATTGCTGGCGCACGGCTTGGCGTCCTCTTCTATTTGTTCCCTTTTTATTCAACGCTGTGCGATGCCTGTCATAAGGAGATTGACCGAATGAATTCGCAGGACACACCACCGACGATCAAAAACTTTGCTGAACCCTGCCCGTTTGAGAGCCTGCTTCGTTTGCTGCTCGGGCAGTGGACACCGCTGATTATCTGGACTTTGCAAACCAAAGGAGAATTGCGTTTTACTGAATTGAAGCATGAAGTACAGGGTATTTCTGGCCGTGTGCTGACTGAGCGCCTGCGCCAACTGGAGCAGCACGACATTATTTCTCGTCGATACGTCGCGGCCATTCCGCCGCAAGTCAGCTATTGCCTGACCGATCGTGGCGAAGAATTGCGCGATGTGCTGACGCCGCTGAACTCGCTGGCACGGCGCTGGGTGTCGGAAGATATTGAGAAATATTCGACCCAGAATTGATTGTGTAACTCATGTATCAATTCGCTGGATATTGTATCGTTATGTATCGCTTGGTGTCTCAAATCTGCTCGACAATTACGTACGTTATAGTTACTTCGAAGTAACCGACTAATAATTTTTATTTTTTTCCCGCTCCGTGCCCTGTTGCACATTGTCTGATCATACTCGCTGCCTATAATCGAACCCCGCGAAAGGATTCGCGGCCCGCATTTGTCTGCATCCCGACTGGCGAATGTCACAGCGTGCACGCTGTATGACGTTTGTGCTGCTCGTCCGGTACGTTTCCGCAATATTGATCTTCCGGTCACCCTTCACCGACGACAGCCATTAATCATGTCCACATTTCGCAACATGGAGGATGCTTTATGCACGTCATCATCTCCGGGGGTGGAGTTTCCGGTTTGGCCACAGCTTTGGCTCTGCATCAACGTGGTATCAAGTTTGATTTGTATGAACGCTCGTTCGAAGCGCTGACGGCCGGTATGGGTTTTGTGCTGGTGCGGCAAGGTGCGCAGGCGCTGAACCAATTTGGCTTATCACCCAATGATTTGAATGCGGGGCAAGCGTTACGCCGATTTGTGTTGCACAAAGCCCATGGCGAAGTGAAATACACGCAAATTCTGGGTGAAGGCACACTCGGTATCCGCCGCAAGGATTTGCTGTCAGCGATGCTGCGCCATTTGCCCGGTGCATCAGTGCATTTCAGCGAAGCGGTTGAGCATTACATTCGAGACAAACGCGGCGATTTCGTCGCGGCAGAATTGACCAGTGGCAAGCGGCTGAAAGCCGATGTGTTCATTGCAGCGGATGGCGTCCGTTCGGTTGCCCGCCAGCATGTTGACGCCAACTGGCAGGCCCACGATGCACGCGTGTTTGAGCTGGTCGGCATGGTTCGCAGCAGCAAACTGCGGCAACAGCTCGGTCAGGAATTTCACAAGTATCAGCATCCACATGGCGGCCTCGCATTCGGCATGCTGCCGGTTGATGAACATACGCTGGTTTGGTACCTGCAGTTCGACAAGCAGCGTTTCGCGCCACCATCGAATGTGCCGCTGGAAAAACATTTGTTTCTGCAAGAAGCCGTTGGTAAATGGGCGAAACCGATTCCAGACATTCTGGCGCAAACCAATTTCGATCAGGTGCATTTGTGGCGGCCTATCAATGCCGATCCGCTACAGCGCTTTTTCCATCGTAACCTGGCGCTGGTTGGCGACGCCGCGCATCCGTTACTGCCGTTTACCAGTCAGGGCGTATCGAGCGCGGTGGGCGATGCCGAGTGCCTCGGCGGTGCACTGGCGCAGGTGGCCAGCGGCAATAGCACGCTGGATACGGCATTGAGTTATTACAGTGATACGCGCTATCAGGCCTGCCTGCCCTTTGTTGAACAAGGCCGACAATTGACCGATGGTTTTCTCTCCCATCAACTGCAGGACCAGTGTCAACTACCGATTGCCAAATAGGAGCGCTCGCGATGGAGAAGTACGCAGAAGATTGGCGCACCTGTTTTGCCGATGAGGCGGTGCCATTACCGTTATTGAAACAGCGGGCGTTTAATTTGCGTTGGGCCGAACAGCCCGACGATGTCATTCCGCTGACCGCGGCCGATCCGGATTTTCCGATCGCCGAGCCGATTCGTGAAGCGCTTATCCGACATGTACGTGACGGCGTCATGAGTTATGCTCCTGCACAGGGCTTACCGGTGTTCCGGGAAGCCGTTGCCGAGTGGCTGAGTGTGCACAAACATTATCCCTGTACTGCTGATCAGGTGATTGCTACCGACAGTGCCGCCGCGGCGATGGAAACGGTAGCGCGTTTGTTGCTCGGTCGTGGTGATGAAGCGATCATTTTCGACCCGGTCGATTTTCTGTTCGCTACCGTAACTACGCGCACTGGTGCCGATGTCGTTCGCATTCCCATTTCAACACAAAGCAGCGACGACGAGATCATCGCGCGGCTGCATTGTGCACAAAGCCGACGCACACGCGTGCTCTGGTTATGCAACCCGCATAATCCGTTGGGCCGGGTTTTCAGTCGAAGCTTGCTGGAGCGTATCGGGCAATGGGCAATTGAACATCAGATCACCGTTGTTTCCGATGAGATCTGGTCCGATATTGTCTACACGCCGCATCATCACACGGCCATTGCCTCACTATTTCCGCAGCAGGCACGACACTTCATTTCGATTTACGGCTTTTCCAAGAACTTTGCGCTGGCGGGTTTGCGCATTGCCTGCATTGTTACCGGTTCGCAACGCTGGCGTCAGATGATGCTGGAACAAAGCGGCGCCAACGCCACGATAGCCGGTGCCAATGTGCTGGCGCAGATGGCCGTGGTTGCCGCGCTCACTGAGGCACGCGGATGGTTGCAAGCCTTCGTCGTGCACTTGCAACAGCAGCGCGATTTGGCTTGTGCACGCATCAATCAATGGCCCGGCGTTTCTGTGCACAAACCGCAAGGTACTTATGTCTTGTTCCCGAACATTGCCTTGCTCAGCGACGACAGTGAATTGCTCTGTGCCGAGTTGCTGGCAGAGGCGCAAGTCGCGCTGGTGCCCGGTGCCAGTCGCTGGTTCGGCCCCGGCGCGCGTGGCCATTTGCGCCTGTGCTTGGCTACCTCAAAACAGTTGCTTTCGGAGGCCTTGGATCGGCTGACACCGGTCATTCACCGTCTTGCCGAGCAACGCAGCGACCTCCGGCAACGACTCGGCAGTAAGGAACAGCAAACGGCATGAAAAGTTATTCTTTTGTGTTCACCGCGTTGGCATTCGCTGGCGTATTCAGCACGGCAAGTGTCAGCGCAAATAGCCAACAGGATTTACAACAATTGCTTGATAGCCGGCACTGGCATCGGGTCTGTGTCAATGAAGCTTCCGGACTCAGTTTGACGCTGCCGCGCGCGGCGGTTCGGCGAGCGCTGGAGCAGGGCGCTTATCTTGGTTACTGCGCTCGCAATGGTGACAAGCGCAAGATTGGCAATGGTCATATGGTCGCGTTTGAGCAGCGCACACCCTCTGGCGAACCACATGCACTGGGCTTTCGCTTTTCCGCTGCCACGCTGCATAACCTGCCGATGATGCCTAGCGATGGCGCCACCTGTTATGACCGTAATGGAGACGGCCAAATCGATTTACATGATCACGCTGAGTGTGTTGGCGGCCACGCACTGGAACTCAATTTCGCCAGTACCGACCACGTCTTGGCGCCGTTCAAGTGGGGGCTGATCAACTGGAACGTCCATGGCCACGCACCGATGGGCATTTATGATCAACCACATTTCGATTTTCATTTTTATACCCAATCATTCAGCGCTCGCAATCTGATACGTACCGGCGAATGTGGCATGTTGATTCATTGCGATGATTTTCAGCGCGCCATCGCCGACGTTCCGTTCACACAGATGCCAAGCGGCTATGCCAGTGTCGGCGCTGCCGAAGCGCGCATGGGAAATCATTTGATTGATCCGTCAGCGCCCGAATTCAACGGCGCGCCGTTCACCCATACGTTTATCTTCGGCAGCTACGACGGCAAACTGACATTCTGGGAACCGATGATCAGCCTGGCGTTGTTGCAACAACAACCATTTTTCTGTGCACCGATTGCGCAGAGTGCCAGCGTCGCCGAAACCGGCCATTATCCGCAGCAGTATTGCGTCAAGTATTATTCAGCACGCCAGGAGTATATGGTGACGCTAGAGGACTTTGCATATCGCACAGCGCCTTAAGTACGATTCGTATTTGCGCTTTGCTATGCATTGCATACGGTCATTCCCGCCGAGGCGGGAATGACCAACCATGAACGCTCAAATTGTTGCCGTATCCGACCAATAGTCAGCATCGGCCAAGGTCACCCGCTGACGTTGCTGCGTTAGCAGATATTCCATCAATCGTTCCGGCCGCCAACCACTGGCTTCGGCCAGCTCACGCGTGGTCGCCTGCCGATATTGTTGCAGCCAGAACAACGGGTCATCACTCGGCATAGGCAGACGTTCTCCGCCGGCACGTACCAGGGCATTTTCCAAATCGGCGAATGGCCTAGCACCGCGAATCATCACCGTATCGCGCGGACCAATCAGCAGCAGCGAAGGAAATCCGCGTACGCCGAACGACGACATTCGATGTCGTTCACTGGCAAACAATTGCTGCACAGCTTTGCTGCGCAAAGCTTCCAGAAACACTTGCCGATTCAGACCACAAGCTTCGGCACAATCGGCGAGCACCGATTCTCGAGCAATATTTTGCGCGCGTAGAAAAACCGCCTCACGAATGCTGCGCAAATAGCGGGTTTCCGCCTCCGGATTCAACAAGCGCACGGCCAGACAGGCGAGGCAGGATGGAAACGAAGAATCCAGCGGATCATTCAACCAAACGCTGGGATCGATCGGTTGGCCGGTGTGACGTGCCACCTCAGCCCAATGTACGGCGACATCCGCCGGCTTGCTGATGCCATTGCCGGCATCGCTGAAACCTTTCCAGCCCGGCAACAAACCACCATGCAGGTACAACGTTTCCAATTGACCATCATACATCATGGAGAATTTTCGCCAGGCGGGTTCCAACGCCCAGCAATGCGAACAAATCGGATCGGTGAAGAACAAGACTTTGATGGTTTCTTGTAACCGCTCAACCTGCCATAGCGGTTTGGCGTAGGGATCAACGGATACCGGCGTAGTGCAAATCGCCCCCTGCTCACAACGAGTCATCGTAAACCCTCCTTATTGTTGTACAAGGAGGGATGCTACGCGCGTTTTTAATCGGCTGCTAAACGTTACCGATTCGTAACCGGTGAACGGTTATCGATATCAGCATCAGTGCGCAGGCGCTGTGCTGGTCGCGTAATAGCGGCGCGCGAATGCGCCGAACAGATCATCGGGCAAGGCATCGACCCGATCCCGAATATCCAGTGCCGATTGGCAGAGTGATTCGTGATCCAGATATCGCGCTGGCTGCCCGACGAATATACGATGAGCATTGGCAGCATCGCGCTTCAGCTGTGTTTCGACGCGGATATAAGCCCAGTTGGCTTTGCTTTCATCTTCACTGCGTTCGCTGTTGCTTGCCATCGAGCGATAAGCATCAGCCAGCAAACGATCCTGCTCTTCACGGAACAAATAAAAGCCGGCGGGATATTCGCCTTCGTAATAGCTGAAACCAGCCAGTTCCGCGCATACCGATGGATGCTGATTTTTCAACTCACGCATCGCTTCCGTTTCACGCTTGAATAAAGGCCGCAGTGTCTCGTTGCTGGCTTTTGCCAACGCGAAATACGAGCTACGCCCCAAGGCTTCGCCGGTTTCCGGATAGTAGCCATGGAGCCATTTGTTGCTTTTCAGTTCAGCAGCAAACAGCTTGATCAACTTCTGGTATTCAGTCGGGTGAAATTCCTGCAGCGCCAATATGCTTTCGAACACCCTGAATTTTTCTTGCAGGGCCATGACCAACATATCGTCCTGACTGATGCGTTGATCAGCGAGTTGAAACTCGGTAATGACGCCGTGTTGCATCAGCTCCAGAGGTTCAGCGAAAAACATTTTTGTTGGCGGCGTACGCATCGCTCGCTCGGCAAACACGTCCGATACACCATGCTTGCGCAACCATTCCTGCATCGCTTTGATGTCTTCGCCGATGGTCAACTTGCCTAAATGGGTATCGACAGCATCATCGGGTTGATGGAAGCCAATGCTGCCTTCGTCGATCAGCAATCGCTGTTTGACACTGAGCAGGGCCAGTGTGCAAGCTGAGGCACATTCGTCGCGGACAATGGCGGTTTGCACACCATGCTGTTGCAGAATTTTGCCAATGCGATAGGCCGGCCCTAAGAATCCACCGGGACTGTTCAGTTCAATCGTTTTGATTTCTGGATGACGCTCAAGCAGTTCCTCGATCGCTTCCGGCGAACCGGCGGTGATTGGGCCTTCATAGATCAGCCGCTGTTGCTCACTGCCCAGCTGCGCCGTGAAGCTACCCATGTCGTCCTGATAATTGGCCAGCTTCAACAAATCGCCACTGATCAGCACCAGCGAATTGAAGTTGTAGATCAGCAGCAAGGCACCGACGATCACCGATAGCTTGGCCCAGGTACACCACACGGGTTTGGTCACGACTTCAGCGTTAATTGCGGTGCGGTAAATACCGACCCACTGCCAAACCCGAACAATCAGTTCAACAGCGATAACCACCAGCGCCATATAGGCATAAGGTTTCAGTTCGATGGGATTATCCGGTGCCATCGAGAACAGCAATTCGGTGATCACACCGATCAGGATCGACAGCGCGAAACCATTGATCCAGAATGCCTGGGCAAGACTGGTTTGGCCGCACCAGTGGTTCACTACATAAGCCCAGACACGATTGCCTTCATTGACGTCTACTGATGCCTTCTGTTGCGAGGAATCCGGCGTAATTTCGGCTTTGGCAAAATAGTCGCTGGCGCGCTTCCATTGCGTCTGGCCTTTTTTCAGCACATTGGTCGACGGCGACAAACGGCCGTCACGAATCAACTCAGCCAATTGCTGATGACTGACCGGGCCATGCAATTCGCCTTTTAGTTCGTACATGTATTCCATTACTCGTTCCCCCACTGCTTTACTTCATGTTCTTTAACATTTTCATTTTTTAAACTGGCGCGGAAACCATTGCCCTTTCTCTCCTCGAAAAGGAATTGTTGTTCCTTCCCCTGACAAGGGAAGGATCTAGATTTTCGAGCTGGCGCTAACCTCCATACACCCACTGCGGCAACGCCGTTGCCAATTCCGGAAAAAAGGCCAGCAACGCAATCATCAACATTTGTATCGCGATAAACGGCACGACACCGCGATACATGTCACTGGTTTTGATATTGGGCGGCGCCACACCACGCAAGTAGAACAGGGCAAAACCGAACGGCGGTGTTAGAAACGAAGTTTGCAGGTTAATCGCGATCATGACCCCGAGCCACACCGGATCGAGCCCCATGGCCAGCAGCACCGGCGCAACAATCGGGACAACAACAAAAATGATTTCGATAAAGTCGATGATGAAGCCGAGCAGGAACATCATGACCATGACCAGCAACATCGCGCCAAACACACCACCGGGTAGCTGATCGAAAATGGCGTGCATCAGCGCGTCACCGTCGTAGGCGCGGAACACCAGCGAGAACAGCGAAGCGCCGATCAAAATCAGGAACACCATGCTGCTGGTTTTCAACGTGCTTTCGCCGATTTCCTGCAGCACCTTGAATGACAGTTTCCTGCCGAACGCCGCCAGTAGCAGCGCACCCAAGGCACCAACACCTGCCGCTTCGGTTGGCGTCGCAATGCCGAACAGAATCGAGCCGAGCACGGCCAGAATCAGCACCAGTGGCAACAGCAGAATGCGCAGCAGCTTCCACGGGTTGGCTTTGTAGCGGGCGCGCTCTTCTTTAGCCATCGCTGGCGCCGCCTGTGGTTTGCGCCAGGCCACCAACATGACCCAGACCATATATAAGAAGACCAGCACCAAACCGGGCAGCAAGGCACCGACAAACAAATCGCCGACCGATACGGCTTTCGGTGGCCAGATGCCGGCTGTAGCCTGGGCCTGGGTATAGGCCGAGCCGAGCACATCGCCGAGCAGCACCAGCACGATCGACGGTGGAATCAATTGGCCCAGGGTACCGGAAGCGCAGATGACGCCGGT
This sequence comes from Permianibacter aggregans, assembly GCF_009756665.1. GTDB lineage: Bacteria > Pseudomonadota > Gammaproteobacteria > Enterobacterales > Permianibacteraceae > Permianibacter > Permianibacter aggregans. Next base: position 2,242,743 of record NZ_CP037953.1, on the reverse strand, counting down.
TGCCAGCCCTTTGTCGTAATTCAGGCGCATCATCGCCGGTAGCGACAGCAGGCCCATGGTGACGACGGTGGCGCCGACAATGCCAGTCGAGGCGGCGAGCAGCGTGCCGACGACGATAACGGCCAGCCCCAAGCCGCCGCGCATACCACCGAATAGCGCCCCCATGGAGGAGAGCAAGTCCTCACTGATCTTGGTGCGCTCCAGCGTCACGCCCATAAACACAAACAGCGGCACGGCAATCAGCGTGTAGTTATCGATGATGCCGTACAGCCGATTGGGTAGGGCGTTGAGCAAGCCTGGATGAATCCAGTCAAACGCGACCCCCAAACCGGCGAACAATAGCGAAACACCGGCCAGCGTCAGCGCCACCGGATAACCGAGAAGTAGAAACACGCAGACGACGACGAAAAGCAGCAGTGGCAACAGCTCAAGCATGGCTGGCCTCCGACGCGTCGATGCCAAGGATCTTGCGAGTGGCTTTCAGCGCTTCCGACAGACCCTGAACGATCAACAACACTGGCATCACCAGCAATAATGACTTCAATAGGTAAACGCCGGGCAGGCCGCCGGCTTCACGCGAGGCCTCGCGCACTTTCCAGCTCATGGCGACGTAATCCCAAGCAACGACAATCAAAAATACGCAGACCGGCAGCAGGAAAAACAGGAAGCCGAAGGCTTCGATTGAAGCCCGGGTTTTTGCCGAGAAGCGTTGATGCAGGATATCGACCCGCACGTGTTCATTGGCTTTCAGCGTGAACGCGGCACCGGCCAGGAACAGCAGCGCGTGGAAATAGGTGGCAAGCTCCTGTAGCGCAATCGAGCTTTCGGCGAACACGTAGCGCAGGATGACGACGGCCGACATGCCAAGCACCATCGCCAACGCCGCCCAGGCCACTAGCTTGCCGGTCCAGTCGGTGAAGGTATCAATACCCCGAATAAGCTCACCGGAAACGCGGGAGAACAACGGCTTCATCGCGGCAATCCGACGATGGTTATACACAAGCGAGAAATCGAGCAGATATCGCTGCTTTTTACTTGGTTACTCGAAGACATTTCCGTATCTATTTGATTATTAATAATTATTTATCTTTATCATCACCGTCGGCCGCATCTGTACGATGATGCCAACAAGGCGATGACAATTTCTCCACTACTTTATCCACAGAAATCTGGCACCTGTGGATAATTTTTCACCGATCCGTTCAGAAGGTGAACAACACCCACTGCGCCACCCGGCCCTGATCGCCAAAATCCGGGCCCGGTTCCCAGACGCCATCGCCATTGGCATCGACCAGGTAATAGGCCGGACCAACGACCGGCTCGACCCGGATCAGCACGACCTGACCGTTCTGGCGCCATTCCTTGATCTTGGCACCGTCTTTTTCGCGAATGCGCACGACCGGCTCCGGCAGCGTACCGACGCTGACTTCGGGGCGCTCCTGCACCGGCTCGGCGGCCGACAGCGGCAGCCCTGCGCTCATCACCAACACCGCGCTCATCAGCGCAAGCTTTACCTTGCTCATGCGTCAACTCCAGTACACTAACGACTTTCGATTATCCCGCCTGAGTTTACGAATGACCAGCCAAACCAAGCCAATAATTCTCGTCGACGGTTCCTCTTATCTGTTTCGCGCCTTTCATGCCCTGCCGGCGTTGACCAACAGCAAAGGCCAACCGACCGGCGCGGCCTATGGCGTGGTGGCGATGCTGAAAAAACTGCTGAATACCTACCAGCCGGAACATATCGCCGTGGTATTCGACGCCAAGGGTCCAACCTTTCGTAACGACATTTACCCGGAATACAAAGCCAACCGACCGCCAATGCCGGATGATCTGCGCAGCCAGATCAAACCCTTGCACGCGCTGATCGAAGCGCTCGGTTTGCCGATTCTGTGCATTGAAGGGGTCGAAGCCGATGACGTCATCGGCACGCTGGCTCGCCATGCCTCAAAAGATAAACGGCCGGTGATGATCTCGACCTCCGACAAGGACATGGCGCAACTGGTCGATGATTACGTGTTTCTGTCGAACTCGATGACCGACACGACAATGCAGCGCGATGGCGTTATCGAAAAATTCGGTGTGCCGCCGGAACTCATCATCGACTACCTGACGCTGATGGGTGACACCGTTGACAACATTCCCGGCGTCAACGGCGTCGGCCCGAAAACCGCCGCGAAATGGCTGAACGAATTTGGTTCGCTCGATGACGTGATTGCCCGTGCTGACGAAGTCAAAGGCAAGGCCGGTGAGAAACTGCGCGACGCCATTCCGCAGCTACCGATGTCACGCGAGCTGGCGACGATCAAATGCGATGTCGATTTGAATTTCGATTACGACGAACTGAAACCAAAAAAACCCAATCAGGAAAAGCTGCGTGAGTTGTACAGCGAGCTGGAATTCAAAACCTGGCTGAAAGAAACGCTGAGCAACGATGAAGCCCAAGCGACGGCAACCGAAACCGTGGCGCCTTCCGGTATTGACCGCAGCCAGTATGAAACAATACTCGAGGAGGCCGATCTTGATCGCTGGATTGATTGGCTAAACAAGGCCAAGCTGTTCGCCTATGATAGCGAGACTACCAGCCTTGACGAATTGCAAGCGGAAATCGTTGGCGTCTCTTTTGCGTTGGACGATGGACGCGCCTGTTATATTCCGGTCGCCCATGACTATCTTGGCGCACCAAAGCAGCTTGATCGCGATACCGTGCTGAAAAAGTTGAAACCGGTATTGGAAAACGGTCAGAAGAAAATCATTGGCCATAATCTGAAATACGATTTGAAAGTGCTGGCCAACTACGACATTCACCTGACCGGCATTGCCAGCGATACGATGCTGGAAAGCTATGTGCTGGATGCCACCGGCAACCGACACGACATGGATACGCTGGCGCTGAAACTGCTCGGTCATCAGAATATTTCCTTTACCGATATCGCCGGTAAAGGCAAAGGCCAGTTGACCTTCAATCAAATTGAATTGGAGCAGGCATCGCCGTATGCCGCAGAGGATGCCGATGTCACCTTCAAACTGCACCAAAACCAATGGCCACGACTGGAAAAAGAGCCGAAGCTGAAATCGTTGCTGACCGAGCTGGAAATTCCGGTGTTGTCGGTGTTGGCGAAAATGGAATTGAATGGCGTCCTGCTCGACGCTAACAAGCTGCGCGAACAAAGCGGCCAGATCGCCAAGCGTATTGTTGAACTGGAACACGACGCTTACGAATTGGCCGGTAAGGAATTCAATCTGGCTTCGACTAAGCAGCTCGGAGAAATTCTGTTCGATGAAATGAAGCTGCCAGTCATTGCCAAAACCCCGAAAGGCGCGCCATCGACCAATGAAGAAGTGTTGGAAGAGCTGGCCCTCGATTATCCACTGCCTAAGCTGATTCTTGAACATCGCGGCTTGAGCAAACTGAAAAACACCTACACCGATAAGCTACCAGAACAGATCAATGAGCGGACCGGTCGAGTTCATACTTCGTTCCATCAGGCTGGCACCAGCACTGGACGACTATCATCTTCCGATCCGAATTTGCAGAACATTCCGATTCGCACTGAAGAAGGCCGACGCATTCGCCAGGCCTTTATCGCACCAAAAGATCATGTGTTGCTGGCCGCCGACTATTCGCAGATCGAGTTGCGCATCATGGCGCATCTATCGAATGACCCGGGTTTGTTGAAAGCCTTCCAAAGCGGCCAGGATGTACACCGTGCGACGGCAGCGGAAATTTTCGAAGTGCATCCGGATGAAGTGACAGCCGATCAACGTCGGAAAGCAAAAGCGATCAATTTCGGTTTGATTTACGGCATGTCGGCGTTTGGCCTCGCCAGGCAAATCGATGTCGATCGCGGCGCGGCACAAATGTATATGCACCGCTATTTCGCTCGCTATCCTGGCGTCGAGCAATACATGAATGATATTCGTCAGAAAGCCACCGAAACCGGTTATGTCGAAACCCTGTTTGGTCGGCGCCTGTACCTGCCGGAACTGAAAGCCAGCAATCAAGCGCGACGCAAAGCCGCCGAACGCATCGCGATTAACGCACCGATGCAAGGCACCGGTGCGGATATCGTCAAGCGCGCGATGCTGGCCGTCGATGCCTGGCTCAGCAAATCAAACAAGCCGGCGAAGCTGATTCTGCAAGTGCACGATGAACTGGTGTTGGAAGTGCAGAAAGACGCTATTGATGAAGTGAAGGCAAATGTCGTTCAGTTGATGAGTTCGGCGGCAGAACTGTCAGTGCCACTGGTGGTTGATGCCGGTGTCGGCAACAACTGGGATGAAGCGCATTAAGCGATGCGCTTCCTGTCATTTGGTCATCAGCGAAGCCGTTTTTATTTACGCCTTTTCTAATACAACGCCTCGCATGGTGACCAGCGCCTATACCTATGCCGGCTGATGCGATGCCGTATCGAGAGTGTGAAAACTCACAGCCCTGAATAACTGCGGCATGACGCTGCAGATTTACAAATCGTTACAAGCATGCACTGAAACTAACGCCCAATTCTGGCGTCATATGTCCTGAGTGTCAGGCATGGCACTCTCCCGCTCTCTCCCTCCATACAGCGGGATTTCGGGCCAGAATCCCCAAGCTGGTCCGGACTATCGCCCCGGCTAGCACTCCCTCCGCTGCCGGGGTTATTTTTTCCCCCTGTGTTACTTTAATAAATAGCGAAGCCCTGCCGTACAGGCCGATGCCAGTAACATCGTCAGCAGCAACGGCGCGCGCCGCCAATTCGCCAATGCTGCCACAAGTATGCCTGCGACTTCGGCGAGCGGTAGCTGGCTACGCATCGTTGCGAACGTACCGCTGACCACGATCGCGGCCAGCAAAGCCGGCGCCAGCAGTGGCAAGGTGCGGGAGATCGCCGTCGGTAGCGTGTTGACGTCGCGAAACCACAGCCCGCTATTTTTGCAGGCGAACGTCACAATCGTTGTGATCGCGACCACGAGCCAAACTGATTCGATTTCCGTTTGCAACTCAATTCTCCGTCGACGGTTTTCGCGTTAGTCGTACTTGCCTGATACTCAGGTAAATCAGGATCGGTAACGGTGCCAGCAGTAACGCCAGCTGCGACAAATTCACCAGTATCAATATCAAGGTCAGCACGCCGCTGCTGATTGCCGCCAGGCGTTTCTCTTGATTGTCCAATTGCCCGGCCAGCAAGGCCAGAAAGAAAGCGGTGATACCAATATCAATGCCGAGCGTTTGTGCCGACGGTAACCACGCAGCAAACCAGACCCCCACAACGGTGCCGAGTGCCCACAACAAAAACTCGGCAATACCAACACCGATGAATAACTCGGACGAATGACGACCACGGCGATTGCGCGATAACAGCCAACTTTCATCGACCATCAGCTGCGCGCAAAACAAGCGCGCGATTCGACGCTTTGGCAGCGTCGAGGAAACGGTAAGCCCCATGCTCAGGTAACGGGCATTGATCAACAGCACGGCTAATGCCAGCGCCAACAAACTGCCGCCGGTTGCGACCACACCGAGTGCAGCAAATTGCGCGGCGCCGGCGAAGGTCAGTAGTGACATGGCGATGGCCGCTTCACCGGCAAAACCGATTTGTGTGGCATACAAGCCAAAGCTGGCGCCAAACGCCAACAGCGGTAGTGCCAACGGGATAAAGCGTTTCACGCCGAGCAACACCCGTAACCGCGCCCGTCGCGTCGCGAAGGCCATCATTGCCGATACCAAAATCAAAGAGAACAGACATGCAGCATCGGTGAAACTGACATCGATGGTCTTGCCAAATCGCCGGAAGTTTTTAACAAAAACGCGGAAGCTGGGTTATGCGCGCGAACGCGTTAACGCAGCCGGGCAGGGGTCAGGCCGGTGTGGGATTTGATCGCGCGGGTCAGCGCGCTTTGATGAGCAAAACCGCAGGCAAGCGCAATCTCGGCCAAAGGTTGCTCGGTCGCTTCTATCAGGTAAATGGCCTGCTCAATGCGGCGCTGGCGTACGTATTGATAAACACTTTCCTGATTTTGCTGCTGGAACAACTGTTGGAAATGGGCCGGACTTAAGTGCTGCAAACGGGCCAAGTCCGCGACGCGAATGGGTTCAGCGATATGGCTGTCAACATAGGCATTGATGGCGTCCATGTTCAGCCGTGTTTTCGTTGCTGTGTTGGCGCCGATATCGGCAATACTGATCAATAACGTGGCGGCCAGATGTTGCGCCAACGGCGAGGCTTTGTCATGGCGCGGCAATTCGGCAGCGGCAAAACGCAGTAGATGATCGAGCGCCGGGTTGCTCAAAAAATACTGCGGCTGTTCGAACAATGCTTCGAGTTTTTGCCAGCCTTGTTGCCGCCAGTGGTACGGGTCATGACCCAAATCAATCACGATACTGCTGTTCTGTTCGCTGACTTCGAAATCATGCCGGTACCCCGCCGGCACCACACCGCCGCGCGCAGTCGTGATCACCGACTCGCGACCTTCCATATCGATAGCCATGGCGCCGCTGGTCGCGATCAGCAATTGATGATGATCGTGACGGTCGAAGCACGCTTGTGGCGCGTAATGGCGGATATCGGCGGTTAGCAGCATGCCGTTATTCTGGCAGTCGCCAATCGCCGATTCAATGCCAGATCAAACCATCTTTTGATGATGGTTTGCCTGACGTGTGTTCAAGATCACGGCGAGCGCGTGTTGCGCCGACCGGCAGCGGTCGCGGCGGTAACGCGATCGGGCGCGGCACCACGAGCGATGGCGATGCGAGCCAGATTGTCGCTCTGTTCAGGCAAATAGGTGCTGGCGACCTCGGTAGCGTAATAAACGTTCAAGCGGCCTTCCAGCGCCGAGTTGAACGCCGTTAGCGATAGCAACGGATCGGATTCGATCGCGGCGCGCAGAAAGCTTTCACGCTCGCTGCTGGTGATGCGGCGAGGAATTTTCACATAAGTGCCGTAGAACCAATGATCACGAACCGAGTGTTTCTTTAGTTCCAGGAAGGTGACTTTGACTTTGTCAGCGAAGCAGTCTTGCAGTGCAATGGCTTGGCCACCGTATTGCTGGGCGCGGTCGATATCAAGCTGACATGCTTCGGCCATTTGTCGAAACTGAATATCAAGGATGTTATCGTTGATACTGTCAGCGTTGGCAGCGCCCTGCAACAAAGCAGTGGACATTAGTAATGTGGCGACGGCGGTACGGGTTTTCATGGCAGACCTCCAGTTCATTCGAAAACGATTGAATGGCTGTCCCTCAAACTTACGGCAGTCCGCGTTTACTTAACTGTTCGCGGTCAATCTTTTATAGATTCCCCTTGCCGACTTTTCCCGTAACTTTACCCGTCCTCAGCGAACAATATTCACTCATTGAATCTGTAAAAAACTTTGTCCATATTGGCCTTTAGTGAAGCTCCCTTTGCGTTTTTATCACGATGATTTCTGAGCCAGATCGTCATCATTGGTTTGGTCTGATATTTGCCATCGGAATACCCAAGCGCAAGCAAGCAAAATCAATGTCGCCACGATCAGCATCGGCCACTCGCTGTGCAGCGCATGCGTGGCGACCGCGCCGAGCATCAGGACCGTCAGCGCAGCGGCCGTTGGACGACGCATGGGCCCGAGCAACAGCAAGGCGCCAACCACTTCAGCGATACCCGTGGCATACATAAACCACAGCGGATAGCCCCAGCGCGCAAACGCCGCCAGCTCAAAAGGCAGGGCAAGGATTTTTGCCGAGCCGGAAAGCAGGAAGATCACGAACAACAGGTAAACCAGATGGATTCTCTTCATCAGAATGGCCTTACAAGAAGTGGCAATGTCGATGATTAGAGTTGCCGAGCTGGTCGGCGTTACAGAATCGCTGAAGACTCAGTGTGCGGCATCAAGCCAGTCGCTCAGATCGGCGACACTGTCGAGTACGACATCCGGTGCCGGTGGCTTTTGCAAGTCCGTTGCTTGGAATTTTCCGGTGCGTACCAAGGCCGTTTGCAAACCGCATTGTTGTGCGCCGTGAATATCGCTCTCGATATCATCGCCAACTATCAGTACGTGCTCCTTGCTGACACCGAGCTGAGCCAGCGCCAACGCAAAGAAGGCCGGCGAGGGTTTGCCAAGTGTTATCGGCTTAATGCCGCTGGCATATTCCAGCGCGGCGGCGATTGGCCCGACATCAATACGAAGGCCATCGGCTGCCTGCCAATAGCGCGTGGCGCCCAGCGCAATAAAGTGTGGTGTCGGCTGCTGAGTCAATAAGCGCAGTGCCCGATTTATTTGCTGATAGTTCCAGCCTTCGGCCAAATCACCGATGATCACGGTTCTTGCACCCTTTTCGGCTTGCGGCGCCAACAACGAGAGCGCTTGAAAACTGGACCGCGCTGAATCCGCGACAAATAAGGCAATCGGTTCAACCGGGTTTCGTCTGGCTTGCTGACGCAACCAAAATTGGCTGGCGGTGATCGGCGTCAGAATCTGCGTCGCGTCGGCCTGGACACCCATATCATCGAGTTTGTCGAGCAAATATTGCGGCGGTTTGCTGGTCGTGTTGGAAATAATGCGCCAGGGAATGTTCTGCGAAGAGAGTTGTTGCAAGCACGACGCGGCACCGGCAATCGGGCCGTTGTCGTCATGCAGGACACCGCCCCAATCGAACAAGACGCCTTTGATCATCGCCACCGGCCAGTATTCACCAATATGTTGATTCTAGTGAATCGCTGGTCGACGCCAGCAGAATGATTGAATTGGGTCTCAACAGCTCGCCCGCTTCAGCGTGTTGATTCTATAAAATCAAAAAAAGGATCGCGGCAACCCTCGCTACCGCGACCAACGCATTGGCGACTCAACTTGTACAGCGAAAATGGTTAACGTATTGCGGTTTTCTGCATCTCGATTTCTTGCTGTTTCAGATAGCGCTGCAGAACCTGATTGACTTGCTTTCGCTGTGCAACCGTATCGCTAGGCAAGGGTTTGTCGGCCAACTCAAACATCACCATCCACAGGGTTTTATCATCGACTTTGTTGTGCAGGGCAATACGTTGATGCCTGGCAAACAGTTCAGCCCAGGATTGGCGCACGATCTGCCAGAATTCAGCGGTTTTCTGCCAGTATTCGTAGCCTTTGGCAAAGTCGTAACCGCTGATGCGGGTATAGCGATCAATGCCGATTTCACGAGCGATATAGCGCTGATCGCTTTCGGCCTGTTGATCGCGTTTCAGATTGTCCTGCAGGTGCAGCCAGCCGCTGCTGTGAATTTCATGGCGGTTGCGCGCTTCCAGCACATCGTAATCGCTACGACTGGTGAACTCGCGCCGTGGCAGTGGCCGCCAGGTGACATCGGAATTCCAACTCGAGACATTGCTATGGTGTTGCCACGCTCCGACACCGGCATAACGCGGACTGTCATCAACTTGCCAGACAGTTTGCACCCAGCTGCCTTTGACTTGTTCAGTCGGTATCGTACGGCGGGCCCAGCTGCGATCGCCGGTAAACTGCCAGGTGCTGGTTTGTTCGTATTCCCAGTCCTGACGCCAGTGTTTGACGACATGGCCTTCTTTGCTGACCAGTACATGTTGCAACACGATGCGCGTGCCATCATCTTCGATCAGCTTAACGAACTCGAAGCCGCGCGATTTGTACGGTGCTTTGGTCTGATATTCAGCACGATAACCTGCGACTTCCTCAAAATGAAAGTCCACCTGATATTCGCCGGTCATCGCCAGAATCGCACGGCGGTCGCAATCAAATTTTTTCTCGTGCGGCTGGCAGCCCACTAGCTTGGTTGTCACCAACGGATACTCAACCTGGTAGGTTTTTTCCGCTTTGTCTTTTTCCGGGGCGGCGGCTACATCCGTGTTTTTTTTTACGGTGGCGGTCTGACAGGCACTGAGCATCAGTGCACTCAGTATGGAAAGGAAAACGCGATTCATTTTGCACCTCGTCGTTTGCTGAAATTGGCGTGGGTTTGGTTCCTTGTTCGCGCCGGTCTTTTGTTGATAACCCGGCAAGTTCCGTATCACGCGGGCAACGGAGGGATGGACCGGCGCAGAACAAGGATTCATCGATAAAGGTTTAGAAACTGACGATCAGGTTGACCGCGGCGTTGCGGCCCGGACGGGTGTAGCGGTCCAGTGTGGTACTGCTGGCGCTTTGACCTCGCACATCGGCCCATTCCCAGTATTTTTCGTCGCTGAGGTTGAACACGCCAGCCTGTACGCGAACGTGATCCGTAAAGCGCCAGCGCGCCAACAAATCGAATGTCGTGTAGCCGTCAGGAATAAACGCATTGCTGCCGGCAACATCGCTGGCGTGTTTTTTCGCGACATCGGTGGTGACCAGTTCCAGACCCCAATCACCGCCAGCAGAATCCCAGGCGATACCGAGCACCAGCTTGTCCGGATCGATACTGTTCAACGGCTGGTCAAGGCTTTCGTCGGTGCCTTCGGCATGACCGTAGGCGAGCCGGATGCTGACACCCGGCCAATGCCACAGCGATTGCAAATCGAAACCGGCACGTAGCTCATAACCTTCGATGCTCACTTCGGTCAGATTGCGCGATTGAAAGACCATCAGCGGGGTCGCGGGCGGCATGCTGACCACCGACAACGATTCGATGAAATCATCGTATTGATTATGAAAGGCGGTCAGTTCGGCAAAGCCCCAATCACCGCGCGTGCGCCAACCGAATTCGACATTGCGACTTTGCTCCGGCTTCAGATCAGGATTCGGAATCGCGGTGTAACCGAATGCGAAGTTGGTAAAACCGATATTGACATCGTTGACGGGCGGCGCCCGGAAGCCTTCGGTGTACTGAGTGAACAGCGAGTGCTGTTCACTCAGTTTGTACAGCACGCCGAGTTTCGGTGAGCTATGCGAGTGATCGAGATCGCTAATCGCAATACCTGGATTATCTTCGACAAAAATCGCATCGCTACGGCTGTCCAGTTGGTAGCGGTCGTAACGCAGCGCCGGCACCAACAACAAGCGGCCATCAAGCAGCGCCATTTCATCCTGCAGATAGACGCCGAACTCAGTGGTTTCGCTCAACGGAAAATCGCGCACCGGGAACACGTCAGGCATCACGACATTGGTTACCGCACCGGTCATCAGGTTGCGCGAGTAGCCATCGCGCAACTGCTCGGTCTCGGCATTGCTGTATTCAAAACCATAAGTGAATGTGTGACGACTGTTGCCGAGTGTGGCGGGAGAGGTCAGCGTCAGTTCCAAACCGGAAAGTTCCTGTTCGAAACGAAATTCACGCCAGCGCTGACTTGGTGTCAGCGGTGTTCCGGTCATACCGGACTCACGGAACTCGCTGGTCTGTTGCGTGGTTTCGCTATGTTGTTGATAGATTTGCAACAAGCCGGCATTGATACCGGGCAGCAGATCGGTGAATTCGTAATCGAATTGCAGGCGTTGACGTTGTTGCTCGTCGTCGGCATCCAGATCCAGCACCCGGGTGGTAATGGATGCACCCGGTGGATTCGATAGCGGCATGATACTGGTGCTGCGCGAATAAAAACTTTCCGTCGTCGTTTCGCTATCAAACTGATCGGCGATTAAGCGCAGCGTGTCACTGTCGCGCAACTGCCAGACCAGTTTCGCCAGCGCCGATTGCGCTTGCCGATCTTGCGGGTTGGCAGCGGTGCGGGAGGCATCGGTGCTGTTGATGCTGCCTTGATTTTCCAGTTCGTTGCCTTGTTCGAACGTCAGCACCGCCATCGCCGAAAAGCGGCTGCCGCCGAAGGCGCCAGTCAGCGTTTCGGTGTGGCTTTGGTCGACTTCGCTATAACCGGCTTTCACGCGAAAGTAACCGTGACTGCCGTTCAAATAGTCTTCCGGATCTTTGGTCAGGAACGTCACGACGCCACCGATGGCGTTGCTGCCATAAAGCGAAGAAGCGCTGCCGCGCAGAATTTCGACGGCTTTGACGGTATCGAGATCGACGAAATTGCGGTTGGCATTGGCAAAGCTGCCGATGCTGAAGCGGTCGGAAACCCGCACGCCGTCGATTTCAATCAGCACCCGGTTGCCGGACAAGCCGCGGATGTTGAAATCACTCAAGCCGAAGCGGCCAGCGTTTTGCTGCACCGACACGCCTGGCAGGTAGCGCACCATGTCCTTGATATCGCGGGTCAACTCGCGGTCGAGCTGCTCAGCGCCGATGACATCGACCGCACCGGTCACTTCACTGACTTGGCGCGGCTGTTTGGTGGCGGTAACGGTGATGCGCTCAGCCGGTCGCTCGGCAACCACCGGCGGTCGGGCGTCGTCGTCAGGAGCGGCCTCGACCAGTGGTGCAAATATCGTGATGCCAACACCCGCGAACAGCGCCAGTCGGACCGCGGCTGTCAGCGGCTTTGATGGCGGAGTGATTATTCTGGTACTTCTGCGCATCTTGAAATTCCCCAAAATCAGTGCCCGGTTTAGGCCGAATTCGATGCGAATGATAATGATTATCGTTTAATGATCAAGTACCAGAATGGTCCGGATTGTCGCCGCTACACTATTCGGACAGATTTTCTCTTTATTATTCATATAGTTAAATAAAGTTTCTTAGCAGAAACTTTCTGCTTTCGGCGCTGAACCATTACGCTTGTATCGGCTTTCCCCACTAGCGATACAACCAGGCTGCCGCGGCATACAGCAGCAAGGCCGCGACAATAATGCCGGTGAATCCGGTTTCAATCGCCAGCAGGTTACTGGCCAGCGCACCGATAACCGAGGCGCTGCCATTGACGGCCCAAGCGATCGGTAATCGGTGTGGCGAAACCGCTGCGGCCTTGGCCAGACCCAGCGGCATCGGCACCCCCATCCAGAATGCCAGCGGCAGCATCAACGCCATCGCCAGCAACCAGCGCATGGCGAGCGGCAAGGCCAGCAAGCTGCCACTGGCGGCGAGCCACAGCCAGAGTTGCAACAGCGCTATGCACAGCAACCAGACAAAGGCCTGGGCGCGCAGTTTGTGTTCACGACCGGCGCTGTAATAACTGCCGATTCCGGCACCGATCAGAATGCTGGCCAGCACCACCGCCGCGGCGTAAAGCGGTTCGCCGAGCAGCAACCGGTATTTCTGGATGAAAGCGATTTCCAGCGCCATGAACGCCAGACCGATGCAAAGAAAATAGCCACTCTGCCGCCAGCGCGGCCAGCGGTTTTCATGGCTGATCGGTTTCACCTTGGGCTTTAAGCAATAAAGCGGCAGCAACACCAGCAAGCCACTCAGCAGCAAAGCTTGCAGCAACGACAGCCACAGCAGTGGATAAGCCCAGTCGAGCAGGGCCAGACCGCCTTGTTCACGCAGTGCGAAAAGTGATAACGCGCTCTGGTATTGAAAGAAATGAAAAAAATATGGGCGGTCATCGCTGGCCGCACGAAGTTCAAACGGATAGCGCTCGATAAACGCTTCAGCGTTGCCACTCATCATCATGGCGATATCTGTCTGCAACGGCAGCGTGGATTTGCTCAACATCGGCCACAAGAGCTGAAAGGCATTGCTTGCTGTGAAGCGCTGCAAGGCGCTTAGTTGCTCGCTTGTCGGCGGCTGCCGGCCAATCAACAGCTGCACACTGCGCACGCCCTGAACAACGATGATCTGCGCCGCCGGATCGGCGACGCCATTGTCGCGCAGCATCTGGCGACTCATCGCCAACATTTTCAGCAATGCCAGAGGCGGCTGACGCAGCGGTAAGTGCAGCGATAACCAGCCATTGTCATGCAACCGTTGCCAGGCGGTATTCAAGGCCTCGAGGGTATACAGATAATGTTCGGCAATGCCGCTGGCCTGATCAACGGAAAACTGGATCAGATCAAAGCGCGTTGGCGTGCGCGCCAAAAAAATTCTTGGGTGTTCGCTCGACCATTGCACTTGCGATTGCCAGTGCGCCCGACCAACAAATTCGGCGAATTCGTGTTGATACCAATCGCGCAGCGCCGGATTGGCGCTGACGATCGAAATCATCGGCACATCAAATCGTTCGGCCAGCAACAGGTAGATGCCGGGCGAGCCGAGCACCAGCACTTGGTGCACCGCTTTCGGTTGCAAGAAATAGGGTAGTGCCGCCGGTATATGCTGGAGAAAATCCAGCGTCGATTTTTCGCCGTTGTAATGGCTCAGGGCGCCTTCAATTTCGCCATCGGCGAACAGCGCCAATTGTTGCGGAATCGGCGCTGTATTCAGCAGACTTAAATCCGGTGCGTAACGAAACGGAATCTTTCCGCTGTCCACGAGACTGAGCAGCGCCAGGGCATTGCTGCGTTCACTGACAATACGACTTCCCGGTACCAGCAATGTTTGCGGCAAGGGTTTGTACTCACTCAGCTGCCGCGTTTTCCATTCGCCGGGAAGCAGCAGCAACACGCTGACCATCAGTAGCGCCGCCAATAATTGAGCCCAGCGTTGAGCGCTGGCAGCAAACACTGCAGCGGCAAGCAAAACCAGTAATGACAAACCCAACAGCACCTGCATCGGCAGCCAGTGCTGCAGGCTGAACAGCAGCAGTATGGCGCCGACACCGGCACCGATCAGATCCGCGGCGTAGAGTTTTCCGGTGTCTGTCGGGAATGCCGTCAGACTCAAAACGATGGCAAATCCGGCGGCCAGAAAAGGTAATGCCAATGCCGCGTAAATCGCCAGCCAGTAAACCAGCTGCCAGTTATCCCATAACAAGGCCAGCGCATTGAATGGCAAGGATTGGGCAATCAGAAAGCTGGCAAACGCGGTCAACGCAAAGCTGATCTGCGCCAGAAAAAACCACGATGAAAAATTCAGCTGCCGCCTCGAGAGCACGCTCATTAAAGTGCCGCTGACGGCAAAACCCAGCAATGCCAAACTGATCACCAAGCCGGCAAAGTGATGCCAGTGAACAATGGCCAGCAAGCGCATCAACAGCAGTTGATAAGCCAGCATTGCCGCTGAAATCAGCGCGATGAAAGCATACGGCGGCCGCAATGATCGGGTGCTGATCAGCGCGCGCTTATTCGAGTTCATGATCACCGGTCAGCGGAACAAAACGCACCGGCAGAATATGCTGAACATGAATGACGCCTTGCGCATCTTTGCGGATCAAGAGCAGCTCCTGCACCGTGAAGCGATCACCAACCGGGATCACCATCCTGCCATTCGGCTTCAATTGCTCTATCAGCGGTGGCGGCACATGGTCGGCAGCAGCGGTGACGATGATGCCGTCGAACGGTGCTGCTTCTGGCCAACCGAAGTAACCGTCACCAGTGCGAGTTTCGACATTCTGGTATTCCAGTTGTTGCAGACGGATTTTCGCTGGCGTCGCCAGCTCTGGAATGATTTCTATCGTGTAAACCTTGTCGACCAGTTGCGCCAGTATGGCGGCCTGATAGCCGGAGCCAGTACCGACTTCGAGCATGACATCGTTGCGCTCAGGTGCCAGCAGGTCAGTCATCAACGCCACGATATACGGCTGCGAAATCGTTTGTCCGTAACCGATTGGCAGCGGCCGGTTTTCGTAGGCACGAAATTGCTGTCCCGGCGGCACAAAATGCTCGCGTGGCACGGTCGCGATCGCACGCATGACCGTCGGCAATAATTCGCTGCGACCGATATAGGATCGGGTGCGCTGAACATCATCACGAATCGCCGCCACCAGCTGCTGTCGCAGTGCCGCCATGGTGTCGGCGTACAGTCCAGCATCGACAATCGGCAATGTCCCGATGGCGAGTAGAGCCCAGCGGCAAAAAACTGCCCGACACGTGGCCAACATCAGCACTTCTCCATGACCTTTTTCGACAGCGTAATAGCAAACTGACAAGGACCGGATAAATCACGTCAAGGCGCTATCAGCGTCGCGCTTTACATACGATTTTCAATATAAGCAATAGGTTTTTGGCTTGTTTCATCGCAGCAGCCCCAGCAGTAAGCCAATGCCGAGCCAGCAATACGCCAGCATCGACAACCACCACAAAATTCGCTCGCTTAAACTGCTGTCACCGTGATCATGGGAATGGCTGTCGGCATGCTGCCAATGCAAGTAGAGACAATGGAGCGTCACGCCGATGAGCAGCAAATTGATTGCCAGCGTGTAATCGATGGCGAAGTACTGGCGCTCGCTCAACTCGCCAATCAGCGATGACGATGGCAGCCAGCCGAGCAGATCGAATGCGTAATGCAGCAATAAAGCACTGACCACCAACACCAGCAGAAAGATCGCCAACACATAGAGTGCGAACTTCCAGCCGTAATACTGGGCTTGAATGCGCAGCACTGGCAGCACCACCAGATCGGAAAAAATGAAGGCCATGACCCCGGCAAAACTGACGCCGTGGCTGAACAGCACCGCCGCCAGCGGAATATTGCCCATCGATCCGATAAAGGTGAAAAACGCCGCCAACGGACCGATCAATGCTTGCAGCAGAATATCGAGAAAACCGACGCTGCTATTGCCTGCGCCCGGGAACAATGCAT
The DNA here is from genome assembly GCF_009756665.1 of Permianibacter aggregans. Lineage (GTDB taxonomy): Bacteria > Pseudomonadota > Gammaproteobacteria > Enterobacterales > Permianibacteraceae > Permianibacter > Permianibacter aggregans. The sequence continues at coordinate 2,226,351 of NZ_CP037953.1, read as the reverse complement.
GGAAAAAGCGGTCCGGTGCAAACACCGCGATGATGCCGGCAACCGTGAAACCAATGGTCACATCCTTCCAGACCATCTGCCATTCCATCAGGTATTTCATCGCGACCTTACGCCAGCTTGCTTTCTCCGTCAGAGGTGAAGGCTTTTCCTGATCACCATGGTCAGGCCCCGATTGTGCCTCCCGGGCTTTTTCTCGCGCCGACTGGATCAGCTTGTCGGAACCGGTCAAATGTACCAGCAACCACATCAGCAAAATCAGCAACAAGCCACCAACATACTCACCTACAACAAACTGCCAACTCAAAAACAATGAGATAACGATGCCGAGCTCAATGACCAGATTGGTCGAGGCGAGCAGAAATGCCAAAGCCGGGATCAAACCGGCGCCTTTGGCAAAAAGCGCGCGAGTGGCGGACAGCGCCGCAAACGAACAGGAACTGGAAATAAAACCGAACAGCGTGCCGAGTGCGACACTTTTGGCGCCCGACTCACCCATCGTTTGCCGCATCTTTTCCCGGGTGACGAACACCTGAATCATCGCGCTGATGGCGTAACCGAGCCCGAACGCCCAGAATGCCATCCAGAACAAGCCAACCGAAGTCAGAGCAGACTGGTGCCAGAGCTGCCAAAAGTTGCTCATGACATCGCTCCGGTGACAACAAATTTTGCTTTGACTAGCGGCTGGGAATTACTGGTAAAGTGACTAAGCATGTTGACAGTATAGACAACCCAAATTCCACGACTTGCCATACGTCGGGCGGGAGCCAACACTTGTGATGCACATGTCCGATCCTGAGCAACCGAATAATCCGGTGACCTTGCGGGAAATTCTGCAGGAAACCCGCGACGAAGTATTGCAATGGGATCACGGCTTGCCGGGCACGCTGCACTGGCTGTTGCGCCAACCGGCGCTGGTGATTCGCCATTACCTGTGGCAACGCAGCGGTCGCTTCACCAGGCCGTTGCGCTTTCTGCTGCTCAGTGTGGCTGTGACGATCCTGATGGACTGGCTGGTGCATCGCCAACTCGGTTGGCGGTCTTTGGTTACGCCAGCGGCTGACCTGGATAACTTTCTGATCGAAAACAGTGCGGTGTTGTTGCTGTTGATCTTGCCGATCATCGCACTGGTGTTTCGCTTGTGCTTTTTCGGTTTGCAGATTCGCTACGTCGATGCATTGGTCACTCTTGCCTACACGCAAGGCCTTATCAATTTTTTCGGCGCCCTGATGATTCTGCTGTTACCGTTAGCTCCAGCACAGCGCATCGTCCTAATCGTTGTAACACTAATGATGATGATGTACACACTGTGGGCTTGGAGTAGTGTCGCCGTTGGTCCCGTATGGCGCCGCTGGCTGGCGGCACTTGGTGCGCTGGTATTGGCGCAAGTTGCCAATGCTGCTTACCTGCAATTGATTAACTGGGTCATTTAAGTGCTTGGCGCTTTGACAATAGCCGATCAATCGTGAAGTGATTCGGCAATCGCAAGATTGGTCGAATCGGAGCCATCAGCACAGGCCGCCATTTGCCCCGCTATCAATTGGTAATAGTGCCCTTCGCGATTTTTGATCAGTTCCTGATGCGTCCCAATCTGTACGATACAACCATCCCGCATTACAACAATCCGATCCGCAAACGTGATGGTCGAAAGCCGATGTGCAATGATTATGGTGGTACGGCCTTCCATCACCCTCTGTAGCGCTTGTTGCAGTTTTTGTTCGCTGTCAGCATCCAGAGCGCTGGTCGCCTCATCGAGAATCAGCAGCTTCGGGTTGCGGATCAACGCTCTTGCTATAGCGACTCGCTGCTTCTGACCGCCGGACAACTGCACGCCCCGAGCACCAACCCCGGTTTGATAGCCGGCAGGGAATTGGTTGACGAACTCGTGGATATTGGCGTCTTTGGCAGCTCGCAAAATCTGTTGTTCGTCCACGTCGCTGAGTGCACCGTAGCGGATATTGTCGAGGATGCTGCAGGAAAATAGCGCCGGCTCTTGTTCAACAAGGGCGACCTGCTGACGCAATTCTCTGAGATTGACCGACTGCATATTGCGGTCGCCTATACGGATTTCACCCTGAGTAGGTGCGTAAAAGCCGAGTAGCAGGTTAATTACGGTGGACTTGCCGGCACCAGAGGCACCGACCAACGCGATCTTTTCACCTGGTTCAATGCGCAAGCAAAACTGCTTCAACGCTGCCTGTTCCGGTCGAGTTGGATAGGTAAAGCTGACCGCAGAAAAGTGGAGTTCCTGGTGCAATGATGGACATGAGCGCGCGTCTTCAGAGGCATTCTCAGTGCCTGCTTCGACGAGCAGCTCGAACACCCGATCAGTACCGCCGATAGCACGCATCCATTCGCCCCACAACGCTCCCAGCGCCGTCGCCGCGCCCGAAGTCATGCCGGCATACAGAATGAAGCTGGTCAGTTCGCCCAGGCTCAAACTTTTCTGCGCGACCAGTACTCCGCCAGCCAATACCGTCACCAAAAGCGCGGCGCTTTGGATAAACGTTACGGCGCCTTCCAGACCGGCATATAGAAGATCAGCCGAAAGCGAATACTGCAATGTTTCAGTGGTGGTATCGGTGAAACGTTTAGTGGCCTGCCGCTCCTGGGTAAACGCCTGAACCAACCGGATATTGGCGAACATTTCCTGGGCAAGGCGGCTGCAATAGGCAAGGCGTTCCTGGCGCATGTTGGCGAGTTGGCGCGATTGTCCGCCGACTTTGCGCATGGTCCAGATGACCACCGGCACCAGCACCAGCATCAGCAGACTCAAGACTGGTGAAATTGATATCAGCATGACCGCGCCGCCGAGCGCTATCAGTGCTGTTTGTAGCAATGATGCCAGTTCAGTAGTCAGGGTTTCCTGCAACAGGTCGATATCGGTGGTCAGGCGATTGGTCAGCTCGCCGACATTTTCCCGTTCAAAAAACGCGATGTTCTGTCGTAACATGGTCATGAAGAAACGATTACGCAGGCCGGCAACAATCTGCGAACCGGTTGACGCAAAAAGATAATGCCTTAAGGCATTGGCGACAGCATGAACGCCAATGATCACCAGCATGATCGCCGCCATCAATGCCAGCCATGACCAACCAGCACCGGCGATCATCTGATCGATGAACAAGGCAATCGCACTTGGGTAGGCGAGCTGAAAGCCGGCCGTGATCAGCAGCAGCAGATAGCTGACAGCCAATCGCCATCGATAGGGACGCAGCAATGCCAGCCGCGGTAGCAGCGCCTGTCGAAGGTCCGCCTCATGATTCATGCACGACATCCTGTTTTGGCAACGGCTGAAACTCCTGCATTTGGGCAACGAACGCCTGCCAGTTCGGGTCACCAATAAAATTGCTGGCCTGAGCAATCCGTGCTTCGTCGACAAACAAGTAAAACGGGGCGCTATTGCGCGGATTGAGTTGCTGGCGCACAGCTGGTTCGAGCGTTAATAAATGCGGAAACAATGCTGTCTCGCCGAGCAAGCCACGCATTTTGTCGGCCGTCTCAAAGCCGGTTATCCATAGTGCGACATCCGCCGTTTGCATCGCCGGCAAAAGGGCAAGCAGTTCGGGCAGGCGTTTGCGGCAATCCGCGCAACTGCTCGACAGAAAAACCCAGACGCTGGGTTTGGCAAACAACTGCTCTGCCGTTAGAGTTTGTTCGCTCTGCAGACGAAGCGCGGAAAATGGCTGCAGTTCGGCTTGCAAAACCACCGTGAACGGTAACTTCGGTTCGCGCTCGGCTGGACGCATCCGGCGGGCTAGGCGCAAGCTCAGAAACAAATTCAATGTGACCAGACATAACAGCAGCAACAACGCCATGGTGATCAGTGTTTCACTCATGTGTTTGCTCCTGCAGCAACCACTGCAGTTCGTTCAGATGAATGGTTAGCAGAAAAATAGGCAGCGCGATCAGAAATAACATCGCCTGTTCCAACCAAGTCAGCGCGATCGCCGCATCAACGATCGCCGCAAAAACGGCGACAAAAAAATAAATACCATTGCGAAGCAGATCCAGACTGGAAATCGGGTAACGGGAGCGACCGAAGCATTGGCAAAAAACCCGCTGCTTGTGATACAAAACCCTTGCCAGTACCAGACTGAGCAAGAGAAACAAAGCGGCCGCCAAATACAGGCCGACAATTTGCCAAGGTTCACCGCTGAGAATCATCAGAGCCGTCAGGGCTTCGATGGCGATAATCACGATGGCCGAAACAATGCCGGACTGCTTCGGAACCCGAAAGTCTTCAACGAGGCTGGCGGCAAACCCGCGCCAATCGCAGAGTTTGTGGTAACTCGACAACAGCAATGTCAGTAAAATCAACAACCGACAAATTTCCGATCCCATTTCGCTGATCATGCTCAGCTCCAGCGAGCGAATTGCCAGTGAGGCGGCATGTCTTCCGAGCGGGTACGAAGCCAGCGGCCTTCACCGCTGCCCAATAACGCATCCTGCCAACCCGAATCGCTTTCCCGGCGGGAAATGGCGCCGACGGATTCATGCAGCGCCTGAGCCACCGACCAGAGCAAGGGCTCTATTTCCGGGTCGCTCGTCACGGGCAAACCCAGCGCCTTCATGTCATCACGGGTCAATGCGTAAGTGTGGGAGTGATAACCGAATATCAGCTGATCGGCGATTTGTTTACAACGCTCGACTTCATCCGGCCGATGCAAAGCCAATAGCTCTCGACAAATAGATTGCATCTCTAATGTTGAGCGGTAAAACGAGGTCAGCGTGCTCGGAAAGATATTGGTGGCCAGCGTTTGCAAGGCGTGTTGCTGGGCTTCGTGTTGTTCGAGCCCGAACCATTGTCGACTCATCTCACTAAACAAACGCAGATCCTGGGCTGATAACGCCAGCGGCCCCGCTTCACCAGGTTGACCGGCGGTCAACAATGGATCAATCGGCGAAAAGATTGCTAGCGGCCCGGCGATGATTTCGTTGGCGGAAAGCGCCGTGACGGTGCCGGCCGATTCGCAGTAGTGCGGCACCAGAAAGCTGATCTCGTCAGCAAATTCACGCAGCAACAACGCCACTCGCCGAGCAGCGTTGACAATGCCGCCGCGACTGTAGAACAGCACATCAAGACGTTCACGACGAGGCTGTTGTCGCAACAGTTCGTACAAAGGCGGCAGAATCTCCAGATCAAGCTGCGTGGCGGCGATAGTCAGTACCGGTCTTTGTCGATAGTGCTGCAATGATTCGATAATATTTTGCATGGACATGCTCTCAGCGCCGTTGCCGGCTCTGTCTAATCAACAGATCGGTAACGGCGTCAGACATGGAAAGTTCAGGCACCAGCTGTTCAATGAACAGAAACTGGCCTGAAGGATTGTTTTCAAGAAAAACGTATTCATTATCTGGCGTCACGATCAGGTCCATCGCGCCATAACTGAGTCCATAGCTCTCGACAAACCCGAGACAGCGGGTTTGCAGTTCGCTTGACAGGCGTTCCGGTTGATACGGAATATCGACGGAGAAATCACGATAATCAATTGCCGTGCGTTGATCTCGTTGCGAGTCGATACGGGCGGCAAAGACCTGTTGGCCAATGATCGTTACTCGCAGCTCGTACTGCTTGGGAACGTATTCCTGGAACAAGCAAGGCAGCTCACGTACGGCATCTATCGACGTCATATGCTGTTCATCAACGATCGTGGTCATCAGACTGCCAGCCTGCCTGAATTCCGGCTCAACGTCCTCAACGGACAGCGAGGCCGAAGAGAGCGTTTTGACGATCATTTCGCCTGGCAGCACTTGTTTGAATTGTCGTACTTGCTCCGGGTCGTTGCTGATCAGTGTGCGCGGCACCCGAAAACCAAACTTTGCCGCACGTTGCAGTTGCTCACCTTTCCATAGGGCGGTTCGATTGGCTTTCGGATGATTCATCCAGAAGCCGTCGAGCGAGAATAATATGCTGTTGAACAGATGAGCGGTTTCAGCGTTGGCAAATGCCCGTTCTTGCGCTGGCAGATCATCGCTTATGAACCGGAACGGTGCGGGTTTTCGCGTCCAAATTGCGCCGACATCCAACAGATTCAACGATTGACCCGACTTGAGCTGTCCAAGCTCACAACTGACATTACTGACTCCATGTTGAATAGCGATGCCATAATCACGAGGAAAATTGTCTTGATTCAGGCGGAAAACTTCAACTCCCCTGGCCTGCAGCTTTTCCATGACCAGATCAGCGTGGATATCGTAACTATTGCTTACAATCAGGATTTTCTTGTCCATCCTTGACCCTGTTATGACTCAGTCCGTTTCATTGGTGGAAGGCGAGAAAATTGCCTTCCACCGACGGCAACGATCAGCAATACACGCCGGAATCGATGCCACCCCAGCGACTCGGGTAACGTACCATGCCCAGATTGCGCGGGTCGGTGCAGCCAGCGGCAGCTACGCCGTCACGCGCTGACCACTTGTTGTCCTTGTTCACTGCCACGGCGTTTTCCTTGGCGACTACTTTGAAGGCGAAAAGCTTTTGCTTGTTTTCCATTTCTGACTCCTATTGAACGTTGGTAAAACCATCATCGTCCGATGATGGTGGAAGCGAATATAGGGAGCATGAATTTGTACGTCAATGCTAAAAGTAGACGTCGGATTTGCGGTCCGTACTGAATGAAGTTAATCCGTGTTCAATATCGCGGATAAGCGTGGACAACCGACTGTTTTTGAATCGCTTTTTGCCAATCACATAGCAAATGCTCTGGGCGTTAATTCACGTTTTTTTTCGCCGTTGTAAATTCTGATGACGTACTTGTAAAGAAACTTGCTATACAAAATTCTACAAAAAGCTACAAATCGTCAACGTTTCATTGCGTTTGGAGTATTTCAGCGAGGGGCCGGGAGCCGGCTGACAGGTGTGCAGGAATGGAATGAGCCAGTGCGGATCAGCGGAGAGTGCTGTTAAGGAACCCGCGCCGGGTCGTTAGCTCTGTTCCGCGAACTAGTCTTGCACTCATTTTCACGCCACTTGCTAAATAAATTTGAGCAGAGCTGCGTTTACCACCTTGCGCTCCGCTGTATTGCATCAATTAACAGAAGGCGCCAGCGTCAACACCACCCCACCAGTTCGAGTAACGCACTGCACCCCAACCTCGCGGGTCTGTACAACCGGCAGTGGCAACGCCTTCGCGCGCCAACCACTTGCCATCCTTGTTGACTGCCTGCCGCGACTCCTTGGCGATCACTTTGAAGGCGAAAAGCTTTTGCTTGTTTTCCATTTCTGACTCCTAGCGATGTTTTGAGTATTCGCCGTCATTTGACGGCAGCATCGACCATAGAAAGCGAGATTTCTACCGTCAATGACAACTCGGATATCGCTCTGGAGCAAAGGGAATATGGGACTTGATTCTCGATGCTCACTTGAGCCACTTCGCATTATCTATTCGCGCTGCAGCGCGACGATTGGATCGAGTTTTGCGGCTTGCATGGCGGGATACAAACCAAACACCATACCAATTAACGCGCAGACACCAACCGACACAAGAATCGCAGTCAGCGAGAAACCGACGGCCCAGCCGGCATACCAGGCAATCACTGCAGCCAGCGCAAAACCGAGCACAATACCAAGCAAGCCACCAAGCGTCGTAATGGTAAAACTCTCAACCATAAATTGCGTCAGGATGTCTTTCCTGCGGGCGCCGATGGCACGCAACAAACCGATTTCATGCGTGCGTTCAAGCACACTGGCCAGCATGATGTTCATGATGCCAATGCCACCGACCAATAACGAAATGCCGGCGACGCAGCTCATGACAATGGTGAAAATGCGGCGCGTTTCCCGGTGCTGAGCCATCAGTTGTGCCGGTACCACGATGTCGAAATCGTCGATGTCATTGTGACGACGCTGCAACAGATGACGCAGACTTTCCGCCGCCACCAGTGGGTTGGCGCCCGGTTCCAGTTCAAGCCGGAAGGCGTCGAGCGTGGATTCCAGCGGCTCGAATTTGAAACGGCGGTGGGCATTGTCCAGTGAAATGAATACCCGGTTCTTTTCACCGCCGAGTTTGACGCCCTGAAATTCCGATTTGCTCAGTTGTTTGTCGGCCAGCACACCAACGACGCGCAGCCAGACATGATTGATTTTAATCAGCTGGCCTACGGCATCACCGCCGGGAAAAAGCTGCCGGGCCGTTTCCGGGCCCAGCACCGCCACCTGGGCGAAATGGCGATCATCTTCTTCGCTGAGCAACCTACCGGACGCTACCTGCAGATGGCTGAGCTGAAAATAACTCGGACTGACCGCGAAAACGGCAGCGTCGGAACGGCCTTGCTCACTGAACAACAGGTAGGTTTTCACCCGCTTTTCCGCGCTCCAGTTGCGCACAAATGGCAGCGTGTCCATTGCCACTTCAATGTCTCGCCGATTCAAGCCAAGCGAATGTTTGCGCTGCTCCCGCAACCGATCTTCCTCGACCGGCTTGCCTTCGACGATCAAGTTGCGCAAACCGAGCTCGTCGATCAACTGTAATGCTTCGCGCTCAGCGCCTTCACCGATGCTGAGCATGGCGATCACGGCACCGACACCGAAAATCATGCCAAGCAAGGTCAACAAGGTGCGCAGTTTGTGATGCAGCTGTTCTTCCAGCGCTTCGCGTATGTGTTGCCAGCTGATCATGTGTTGTGTCCAGTCGGTGGCAACAGCAGAATTCTGTCGCCGGCTTGCGCACCACCAATGATTTCTACCCGGCTCTGGCTGCGGGCGCCGACATCAACAGCGTGCTGAATAAATTGTTCGCCGTCATAACGCCAGACCCAGTGTTTGCCTTCTTGTTGACTGAGCGCCTGCACCGGCACCGTCAATACATTATTTTTTTCGATAACGAGAATATCGGCACGCACCGCCATGCCGGGACGCAAGCGTTCAACCGGTGCCTGTTCGATCTGCACCATCAACTCGAAATATTTCACCGGGTTATTGCGCTGACGCGGTTTTGCCAGCTTGTCGACTTGGGTGACTGTACCGCGCAAGGACAATTCCGGCAGCGCATCGACCCGCAACGTTACCGATTGTCCAGCGGCCAGTCCAAGCGCTTCGCTCTCCAGCACGTGCAGTTTCGCCTGTAACTTGTTCATGTCCGGAATAACGGCGATTTTGCGGCCCGGCCAGAGCGTTGCACCGACCCGCAATGGTTCACCCCAATCGCGGGCATGGATCAGCACGCCGTCATGCGGTGCCCGGATCAGCATTTGTCCCAATGACCGTTCGACGCTTTGCAAGCGGGTTTGGTGTTGCTTCTGTTGCAATTGCAGCAACGCCAACTCTGCCTCGGTTTTGTTGTCATGACGGTCGTTACGCCATTGCTGATGAGCCTGGCGCGATTGTAGGTAATCGACATTGGCGAGCTTGTCGATTATCTCGATGCGCGAGTAAACACGCAGATCCTCGACCGCAAAACGACTGGCAAAGTCCAGCTCTTCACGCACCAGATCCAGTTCGGCGCCAATGCTGCGTCGTTCACCGCCAAGCACAAACTCGCGACTGTTCAATGACAATTCCGCCTGCGATATTTTCAGGCGTTCCTGCTCGGCCTCACGTTGGAAGCGTTTCTCATCGAGCTTCGCGACGATGTCGCCGGCCTTGACCCGAACGTTTTCTTCCTGCATCCAGGCCAATACTTGAGGCTCGGAAATGCCCGCCGGCATCGTGATCGGCGTCGCGGTTGACGCTTCCAGTTCGCCTTCGGCCTGCACCCGTATGCTGAAATCTGCGGGTTGCAAAACCAGTTCAGCGGCGCTTTGTTCGGTTTGAGATGAACAGGCACTCAACGCCAGCATCAACAGCAACGCAACGCCTTTCATGTCGCATCCTCTTTGCTGGTATCAACCCGCAAACGCACCGCCATTCCCGGTCGCATCAACTCCGCATCGGGATTGCTGATGGTGATTTCCGCATCGAACACCACCGCCGGATCCTTGTGCGATTTGCTGCGAAATACCTGACCGAGCGTTCGCACTTGTCCATGAAATTGCCGGTCCGGTTGTGCATCGAGAGTAATCTGCACTGGTTGCCCTACGCGCAGACGACCGGCATCAACTTCCAGCACCTCGGCCTTGACGATCATGTTTTCCAGTGAAGGAATTTCCATGACCGATTGACCAACGTAAACGGTATCGCCTTCGCCAAATTTGTTGCCTTGCCAATCGGTTTTGTAGACAACCAAACCCTCTTTGGGCGCCAATACGGTCATGCGCTGGATTTCACCTTGCAAGCGCGCAACCTCGGCTTCGAATCGGGCCAATTCGGCGGCAGCAATTTCCTTGCGCGCCGATGAGGCATGCTGGTGTTGTTTCAGCAGTTTTTCCGCTTCCATCAATTTGTCGTCGGCGATAGCTTGATCGATGCGCAGTTTTTTCAATTCATTGGCAGCAACCAGGCTTTCCGATTGCTCCAGCTTGCGCGCCGCTTTTTCTTTTTGCATCTGCGCTTCGGCCAGCTTCAGTTTTAATTCCTGCAACGTCGCGTTATCGCTCATGATCGTGTTGTCGAGTTTTTGTTTGGCGGTGGCCAGCTCACTTCTTTTGACGATCAACTCCTGCTGCTGATTGCTGGCATCGAAACCAAGCACCGGTTGACCGGCTTTGGTTTGCGATCCTTCCGGTGCCAGCAAGGTGATTTTGTGCTGCCAGACATGCTGAATCATCGGCGGGCCAAGCAATACCGTGTCTGCTGACGCCAGTTCACCACTGGCCTGCACCAAAGACGTAGAAAGCGGCGCGTCGGCTAATGCGCGCTGATCACTTTCTGCAGCGCAACCCAACAAACAACTAGCGAAAACAAACGGTGCGATATTTTTCATGGCGCTGCTCCAAGTGCTTCACCACGATTGAGCGGCATATCGACCAGTACACTCATGCCCGGCGTCAACCGTTCAAGCGGCGTATCCGGCGCCAGTTCCACCCAGATCTCCAGATACTTGGCATCACCCCAGTTCTGACGCTTCTCTGCCTGCTGGCCGATACGGCGAATTTGCCCCTGCAGGCGCAAGTTCGGATTGGCGTCGAGACGCAAACTGACAGGAGCGTTATTGATCAACTTCGGTGCATCGACTTCGTGCACCCAGGCCTGCACTTGCAAGGAGTCGCGATTGGGAATTTCGGCGATGATCCAGCCAGGTTGAACATTGGCGCCCGGCGTCAGCTTGGTGCCGTTCCAGGGATGACGGCCATGCATGACGGCACCAGCGCGCTCGGCTTTCAGCTCCATGCCGGCTAATTGCTCACGCTTGTGCTGCAAATCACTTTCGATGCGCCGAACATCCAGTTTTTGTTTGCGCGCCTCAACGGCGACTTCCTTTTCCTTGTTACGCAGATTCAATTCGGCTTGCTGCACCAGGTGTTCGGCTTTGCGCAAGGCGAATTGATATTGCTCGTACTGGAACCGGCTTAAATGTTCAGCCGGCACACGGGCGTCGACTTCGGCTTTTTGTTGTGCGAGTTTTGCTTGCGTCAACTCGTGCTGGGCTTTCAATAATTCCTGATTTCGTTTCAGATTTTCTTCCTGAGCTTTTTGTTCAGCGGCGCGCAACTCAGCTTCTTTTTGCCGAATATCGGCCTGCAAATTGGCGGCGTCGAAAATCAGCACTGGCTCACCCGGCTGCACCACTTGCCCTTCGGCGGCCAACCACTTGATTTGTTGCTGCCAGCTATCGCTGCGCGGCACGATGAAATACTGCGCTTCACGGGCCGCCACTTGACCGGTGATCAATAAACTCGGCTGCTCGGCAAGGCATGGTAATGCCAGCAATAACAACGGCAATTTACGCACGGCGGTCCTCCTGAATGCGACCATCGCGCATCCGGATAATGCGCGCCGCTCGACGCGCGATATCGTCCTCATGGGTGACCAGCACCAGTGTTTGGCCTTGCCCATTCAGTTCATCAAACAGGTTCATGATTTCTTCGGAGGTGCGACTGTCGAGGTTGCCGGTCGGCTCGTCAGCGAAGATTACTTTCGGTTGATTGATCAGCGCCCGGGCAATCGCCACGCGCTGACGCTGGCCGCCGGATAATTCATTCGGTCGATGATGCAACCGGTGACCAAGACCGACCCGTTCCAGCATTTCACGAGCGCGCTTCTGCGCTTCGTTTTTGTCGATATTGGCGTAACGCAATGGCAGCGCAACATTCTCTTCAGCGCTGCGCCGCGCCTGCAGATGGAAGCCCTGGAAAACAAAACCGATATCGCGATTGCGCACCGCTGATAGCGCATCATCATCGAGACCGGCGACATCGGCGTCGGCCAGGCGATAAATACCAGCATCGGGCTTGTCGAGACAGCCGAGCACATTCATCAAGGTGGATTTGCCGGAACCGGACGGCCCCATGATGGCGACGTATTCGCCAGCGGCGATGTCGAGCGAGATGCCATCCAGAGCGGTGACTTCACTGTCACCCATGCGATACCGTTTAACCAGACTGCTGACGCTAATCACTGGCGGGTACATTCCATGTATGTCGAGGTTTCGCAAACTAGCGATCAGCGCTACGACTGTCAATCAGCACTGGACTTGAATCATCGTTACTGGCGACAGAACTAGCGCTTCGTCCGCTGAATGACCGATTCAGGAAAAGCGCGAACGTTCACTCAGCAAGCAAGAACCATTGATCGAGCTTTGCGGCCAGATCCTCAATGCCGATTTTTTCCGTCGCGGAAAATAATTGCACCGAGCATTCCGGCTTGCCGGCCAATTGCTTTTGGGCGGTCAGCAGTGCGGTTTTGCGGGCGCCGAATTTCAGTTTGTCGGCTTTGGTCAGCACGCAATGCACCGGCTTTTTGGTTTTCTCGGCCAAATCGAGCAGCACCTCGTCGTGCTCGGTGAACGGGTGGCGGATATCCATCAACAGCACGATGCCTTTCAGCGCTTGGCGGTGAAACAGATAATCGGCGAGATTCTGTTGCCAATCGTCGCGCAGGGTATGCGATACCTTGGCATAGCCATAACCGGGCAGATCGACGAGCCGGCGTTCGTCGTCCAAGGCAAACAGGTTGATCAACTGGGTGCGACCGGGCGTTTTTGAGGTGCGGGCCAGGTTGCTCTGACCGGTCAGGGCGTTCAGGGCCGAGCTTTTGCCGGCATTGGAGCGGCCGGAGAAGGCGACTTCGATGCCCTTGTCGGGCGGCAGCAGGTGACGGTTCGGGGCGCTCAGTTGAAAATGCGCCTGACGGTAATCCATGCGGGGAGGGCACTCCGGTTGATTTTTAAGGTGCGCGATTCCCGCACATTCTATGTATAATTGCGCGGTTTTTTCGCCGGGCGGCCAGTGTAGCACTGCCGACCGGCTACTCTTGAATGTTGCCGCACCCGAGTTTGGGAAATCATGATGAAGAAATTGCTTGTACTGGCTGCTGTACTTCTTGCCGGAAACGGTGCTGTGTTGGCGGGCGATGCCGCCGCCGGCAAATCCAAGGCCGCCACCTGCGCCGCCTGCCATGGTCCGGATGGCAATAGCGTCAATGCCATGTGGCCAAAGCTGGCTGGCCAACATGAAAGCTACCTGCTGAAGCAGCTGAAAGAATTCAAGAAAGGCATGGAAACGCAGGGCAAAGTCGGCCGTTTCGAGCCGTCGATGTCGCCGATGGCGGCGCCGCTGAGCGAAGCCGATATGGCGGATTTGGCCGCTTACTACGCCAGCCAATCGATTCAATACGCCGGCGTCAAGCCGCAGTATGTCGAGCTCGGTGGCAAGCTCTATCGCGGCGGCGACGTCAAGACCGGCGTGCCGGCCTGCACCGCCTGCCACGGTCCGGACGGCAAAGGCATGCCTTCAGCGAAGTTTCCAGCTCTCGGTGGCCAGCATGTCGACTACACCATTGCCCAGCTGAAGGCGTTCCGCGACGGCAAGCGTCAGAACGACCCGAACGGCATGATGCGCGGCGCGGCGAAAAACCTGACCGATGCCCAGATCGAAGCATTGGCGCATTATCTGGTTGGCCTGCACTAAAAGCCTGCCATCGAAAAAGCGGCCTTCAGGCCGCTTTTTTATCGCCCTGAATTTGCCCTCAGCATTCATTATTTTATGTAAAACGTAAAAAATATATTGATTTGCGTTATCCGGTTGGCTATCTTTTCACCACAACGATTGCCTGACTGGGTTCCACTGTGCTGCAAAACACCCCGCTCCGAGTGCTGGCCTGGAGCATTAATCTCGGCTTGCTGCTGACCTTGGCGACCGGCCTGCTTTTTGCGGCGACGCTGCTGGTCACTATCGCTTATGACGATGAACCGCTGCTCAGCAGCTGGCCGATTGCCATCGACCCCGGCACCGAAAACTATGCCATCGAGGTAACAAACCCTCGGTTGCAAGACGTAACGCTGCAGGTCGATCAGGGACAGCTTCAGTTTGCCTCGGATCGATTTGATTATCTGGTGCTGAAAACCATCGACGCCTTCGCCGTGTTGTTGCTGATTGGCGCGGTGCTGTGGTTGCTGCGCGCGCTGGTGGCATCGGTGCGCACGGCAACGCCATTCAACGCCGACAATTACCGGCGGCTGCGTTATCTGGCCTTGCTGGTGATGACCGTCACGCCCTACCAGCTGCTGCAAGGCTGGCTATATCAGCGCTTCATTTTGCAGCATCTGCAGCTGCCGAACGCGCAGCTGCTGGCGGCGCCCTGGTCGGCACCGGAAGGTTCGCTACCGACGGTACTGTTGCAGTTGCCGGTCGACCTGATGCCGCTGTGGTTCGGTTTGCTGTTGCTGGCGATAGCGGAAGTGTTCCGGCTGGGCAGCCAGCTGAAGACCGAAAACGAATCGTTTGTTTAGGTGCGCCATGGCGATTATTGTCAACCTCGATGTGGTCATGGCCAAACGCAAAATGTCGCTGACCGAGCTGTCGGAACAGGTCGGCATTTCGATGACCAATCTGTCGCTGCTGAAAACCGGCAAGGTCAAAGGCATTCGTTTTCAAACTCTGAGCGCTTTGTGTCTGGCCTTGCAATGCCAGCCCGGCGATATTCTCGCTTTTCAAGCCGATAACGGCACCAACGCTGACGATGACGATGTGCTGCTCGAGTAGCGCGCCTTAAGTTTCCCGCCAGTTCCCTTTTTTCACCGACCTCATGGAGACCAACACCATGCCCGTTCGCTCGCCCTGGATTTTTGTTTTACCACTGCTGGTGCTGATCAGCGCCTGCCAAGACCGTTACGATCTGAACACTGTCGAATCCTTGCCGGAACCGGTCAAAGCGAACGTTCGCGATGCGGTCGACAACGGCTATCGCCCCGGCATCTCGGTAGCGCTGATCAATCAACACGGCGCCCATTACTTCAGCTACGGCCGTTTGTCGGTTGATAAGCATCTCGACCCCCAGAGTCTGTTCGCGGTCGGTTCGCTAACCAAGTTATTTAACGCCAGCCTGTTTGCCGAGCGGGTGCTGCGTGGCGAATTGAAATTGGAAACGCCGGTCAACGCCCTGCTGCCGGAAGGGTTTCGCGTGCCCGATGTGGCCGGTACCACGATGACGCTGCGCCACCTGGCCACCCACACAGCAGGTTTACCGCGCGATTTTGCCGGGCTTGAGGCTCATGGCGATAACGCGCCAACGCGGTTTCTGGAGCAAGTGGCGAGTTTCCCTTACCAAACCCCGTTTGGTCAGCATTACCAGTACTCCAATGCCGGCATGACCTTGCTGGCGCTGCTGCTGGAGCGACACAGCGGCCAGCCCTTTCCGCAGCTGATTGCCGAGCGAGTGACCGCACCGTTGGCGATGGCCGACACCGGCTATCAACTGAGCCCGGCCCAGCAACAGGCCTTGGCAACGCCCCATCATGACATGACGCCGATTGCGGGCGCCCAGTTGTCGACACCGACGTGGCGTTACGGCGCTGGCGGTCTTTATTCGAGCACCGCCGATCTGGTGCGCTGGCTGCAAGCACACCTGCATCCGGAAAGCTCGCCAATGGCCGATGTTTTTGCGCTGACGATGCAGCCTTTTCCAATCGCCGATAGCGAACAACAAGGCACGGGCCTCGGCTGGAAAATTCGCTGGCATCAGCAGCAACCAATTTACTACCACGGCGGTGAAGCCGTTGGTTATCAGGCTTTCGTCGGCTTCAATCCCCAGTCGAAACTGGCCGTGGTATTGCTGAGCAACGCGGTGGCCGAAGACGAACTGCAGCAAGTGGCCTTGCACCTGCTTGGCACCGGGCTGCCGCTGCCGGATTTCAGCCAGCCGAAACCGGTCAGCCTGGCGCCGGAGGTTCTGCAGCGCTATGTCGGCACCTATCTGAATGACGACGACCCGCAAGACAATCGACTGCGCTTCAGTATTCGCGAAGGCAAGCTGTTCTATCAGGAGCTGAACCAGGATGGCGAGCGGATACGGGAAACCTTTGTCTATGCCAAAAGCGCATCCGAGTTTTACTTCAAAGAGATTCCGGTTGAACTACGCTTCATGACAGCGGACGGCAACCAGCCGCCCCGCCTGCAGTTGCAGAGCAACGATCAGGTTTACCGGTATTCGCGCCAGCCATGACGATGATCCGGCGAATATCAGCAGGACTCGGTATGAAAAAAGCGTTTCTGATTGTAGTTTGTTGCACTTTTCACATTGTTTGCGGTCTTGGCATGACTATGCTGTGGGAGAACACCGGTATGTTCCCGAACGTAAGCCACTGTAGTAACGCATGAATCAAACCCTACGCCTGCTGAGCTGGAATATTCAGTGCGGCATTCAAACCGAAAGTGCCTCCGATTACGTGACCCGTGGTTGGCGCCATTTGCTGCCACACCGGGCATCGCCGTCGAATCTGCGCCGCATTGCCGGCCTGATGACGGCGTTTGATGTCGTCGCCATTCAGGAAGCCGACGGCGGCTCCTTGCGCTCCGGCTTTCTCAACCAGGTCGAATACCTGGCCGATATGGCCGGCTTTCCGTACTGGCATGGCCAGCGCACTCGTAATCTTGCCCAGCTCGGTCAGCATGGCAATGGCCTGCTGAGCCGGCATCGGGTGGCCAAGGTTGAAGAGCATCGGCTGCCGGGCCTGATCCCGGGTCGCGGCGCGATTGAAGTGCAAATCGGCAGTAGCGAGCACACCATTACCGTGGTCGCGATGCATTTGTCGCTGGGCAAACGGGCGCGCTTGCAGCAGCTTCGCTACCTGGCTGACCAGGTCAAGGACAGGGAATATCTGGTGTTGATGGGCGACACCAATTGTGAGGCCGAGGAGATCACGCGCTGCTTCGAGCATATCGGCAGACCGCTGAAAGGTTTGCCGCCGGATTTGTCGACGTTTCCCAGTTGGCGTCCAAATCGCCAACTGGATCACATTTTGGTTGGTGAAAATTTAAACATTTCCGCCGTAGAAGTGCTGCCGTACTGCTATTCTGATCACCTGCCCGTTGCCATGGAAATCGAGGTACCGGCGTTGGTGCAATTAGGAGAAGCGAGCCACAGAAGCCCGCTCGCACCGGTCGCTGCAAAAATCCGGAATGCCTGAGGAATGAATCGTTTGGGGAATGGCGCCGAGGCCAACAGCGGTCACGAAGAGCTGCTGCGCCGGGCGCTGATCAAAGTCAGCCTGGCCGCCAGTGGGGTGCATACCCGGCTGGATGAAGCCTTGAACCGGCTGCGCAAAACCATCCGCGAGGGCGGTGATATCGAGGCCGTCCAGGCCGATGTCGAAACCGTTACCGATATTCTGCGCGAGATTGGCGATGAAACCAGTTTGCGTCTGCGTGCCTCACTGAACCCGACCGAATTGCTCAATGCCTTTGCCGGACAGCGCCTGCCGGAACCGGTGGCTGAAGCATTTGCCCAGCTGCAACGCCGGCCGCCGGACAATAGCGAAGCGATGGCTGCCGGCATTGTCAAAGCCTGTATGAAGTGGCCGAAAAGCCAATCGCTGTTTGGCCGCTGGTTCGGTAAAAGCGATGGCGCCAGCAATGGCGCAATGGCGCCGATGTCCGGCGCTGATTTGACCGAGCCGCTGTTGCGGGTGCTGGCCAACGTCAAGCTGCCGGAGCAACATCGCGACGCGCTGGAACAAATCAAAGCCCGGCTGGAACAATTGCATGATATTGAAGAGCTGCCGGAAGCGATTGGCCAGCTCGCCGAAACGCTGCTTGATGCCAGCAGCATAGAACAGGCTCAGTTCGAACAATTTCTGACTCAATTGAATGCTCGTCTGAGCAAGGTGCAGTTGTTTCTCGACAGCTCGCAAAACCGACAGCAGGAAGAGGGCAGCGATGGCCAGCAATTGCAGCAGGACATGCACCAGCACATGAGCGCCTTGCGGGTACAGTTGCGTGACGCCAAGGACTTGAAAGAATTGCAAGTCGGCATCGACCAGCAGATCGATAACATCATCAAACGGGTCGACAGTTATCAGCTGAATCAACAGCAGCGGCTGCAACAGAATGAACAGGATTTGCTGCTGCTGCGCGAACAACTGCGCGCCACCGAAGATGAAGCCGCGCGCTTGCGCGAAAACTTGAGTGAACAGCGTCACCGCGCCAACACCGATGCGCTGACCCGCATGCCGAATCGCCATGCCTATCACGAGCGATTGACGCAGGAATACAACCGTTGGCGCCGTTACCGGCACAAGCTGGCGCTGGCCATCGGCGATATCGATCACTTCAAACGCATCAACGATATGCATGGCCATATGGCCGGCGACGCAATTCTGAAACAGGTCGCGCAAATCCTGACTGGCGCCATTCGTGAATCGGATTTCGTCGCGCGTCATGGCGGCGAAGAATTTGTGCTGCTGATGCCGGAAACCGGTTTGCAGGAGGCGCAGATCACCGTCAACAAATTGCGCGAACAAATCGCGGCACAACCCCTGCTCGCCGAGAAGCATTCATTGCCGGTGACGATTTCGTTTGGTGTCGCCGAATTCGAAAGCGACGATGTGCCAAGAGACGTTTATACCCGCGCCGATACCGCACTGTACAAAGCGAAAACCAAAGGGCGCAATACCGTGGTGGTTGAGCGGCGGCCGGCGGAGAAAAGCTCAGGCAATTGATGCGCGTTGTATTGCATTTCTCAAAATTCTACCCCCCTAACCCTCCTGGGAAGGAGGGGGTCAGGGGGTGGTTAAAACACGTTACGACTGTGCCTTCTCATCCTTGGCGCGCTTGATCGCCTGCTCGCGAATCGATGCGGCCAGCTTAAACGCTTTCTCATCTTCCGCCGTTTCCCGCAGCAAGCCCGGCACGGGGGTCGGGCGGCGATGCTGATCAAACGCCACCATAGCAAAATGTGCATGCGTGCAGCGCTTGAACGACGTGCCCAAATCGACATAAACATCGACCCGAACCATCATCGAACTGCGGCCAACCCAAACCACTTTAGCGGTCGTTTTCAAGCGATCGCCAACCACGACTGGATGGACAAATTCAACAGCCTCTACTGCCGCAGTTGAAACAGTTTTGCCGGCAAAGCGAATCGCGGCAATCGCCGCGGTGGTATCCATGATCGCCAGCAATTTGCCACCGAACATTGAGCCATAGGGATTGGCGTCATTCGGGAAAACAAAATCCCAGGCAACGATTTCTTCGGCAACGCGGGCCGGTAGGTTCTGATCCATGGTGGGAGCGCTCGGTGAGGGAAAGATGCCGCAAGTTTAGCATCTCAGCACCACACGGACACGATGGCCCTTGTTCACAGCAACACAGACGCATCAAACGCAGGCGAATCAACCATCATGCGCGAGTTGATTCAACAGCACCGATTGCGCCCGGAATGATTGGCGCTTGCCCGGCACCGCGCGCTTGTAGGTACCATCGGATTGCAACAGCCAGGCTTGCGAATTGTCTTTCAGGTAACAAAGCAGCGCTTCGCGTTTCAAGCGTCTGGCCAAGCGTTTGTCGAGCACCGGAAAGCAAACCTCGACGCGGTAATGCAGATTGCGATCCATCCAGTCGGCGCTGGAAGCGAAAATCTTTTCCTCACCGCCGTTCTTGAACCAGTACACCCGCGAGTGCTCGAGAAAGCGCCCGATGATTGAACGCACCCGGATATTGTCGCTGATGCCTTTGATGCCGGGCCGCAAGCAGCAAACGCCGCGAACAATCAAATCAATTTTGACGCCGGCCTGTGAAGCGACATAGAGCGCACGAATCATCGAGCTTTCGGTCAGTGAATTCATTTTCGCCATGATCGCCGCGGTTTTCCCCCGACGGGCATTGTCTATTTCGTTTTCGATCATCCGGTGCAATTCGGTATGCAATGTAAACGGCGCCTGCAGCAAACGGCTCATCGTTAGTGATTTGCCCATACCGGTCAGTTGCTGGAAAACCTGGTGCACATCCTGGCCAATTTCCTGATCACAGGTTAGCAACGAAATATCGGTGTAAAGCTTGGCGGTGCCGGCATGATAGTTACCGGTGCCCAAATGCACATAGCGTTTCAGTGCGCGCTTTTCCCGACGTACAACCAGCGTCATTTTCGAATGAGTCTTGTGGCCGACAACGCCGTAAACGACCAAAGCACCGGCTTCCTGCAAGCGCGCTGCCAGATCGATATTTTCCTGTTCATCAAATCGCGCCCGCAGTTCAACGACAGCCGTGACTTCTTTGCCGGCACGAGCAGCGTCAATCAACGCTCGCACCATCTCCGATTGTTTACCGGTGCGATACAGCGTTTGCTTGATCGCCAGCACATCCGGATCGCTCGCGGCTTGACGAACAAACTCAATGACGGTTTCGAACGATTCGAACGGATGATGCATCATGATGTCGCGTTCGGAAATCGCTTCGAAAATATGGTTGTGATGGACCATGACCTGCGGCGAGGTGCGCGGCACCAACGGCCGGAAGGTCAGTTCCGGCCGCTCCAGCAAACCGCTGATCGCAATCAGACGGTTCAGGTTGACCGGGCCGTTTACCTGATACAGATCACGCTCGCTCAGATTGCATTTCTGCAGCAGAAAATTCGATACCCGTTCCGGGCATTGATCGCTGACCTCCAAACGCACGGCGGTACCGAAGTGGCGTGACAGCAATTCATCTTTCAGCGCTTTGGCCAAATCGTCAACGCGATCTTCATCGACATCCAGATCCGAGTCGCGCGTCAACCGGAACTGGTAAACGCCTTTGATTTGCATGCCGGGAAAAAGCTCGCCGGCATGGGCATGAATGACCGAAGACAGAAACACCAGCGACTCGCCTTTTTCCGACAGGTGATCGGGAAAACGAATCAAACGCGGCAGCGAACGCGGCACATGAATGACGGCGTAGCTGGCTTCGCGACCAAAGGCATCGCGACCTTCAAGCGAGATAATGAAATGCAGCGATTTATTGACCAGGCGCGGAAACGGATGCGAAGGATCCAAACCAATCGGAGAGATCACCGGCACCACTTCATCATGGAAGTAACGGCTGACCCACTCAGCTTGCTGATCGGTCCATTGCGAGCGGCGCAAGAAGTGAATGTTTTTCTCGGCCAGCGCCGGCAACAGCACTTCGTTGAATATGCGGTATTGTTCGGCGACCAACTCATGGGCAAAGCCGGAAATTTTTTCCAGCACATCTTGCGGTGCCATGCCATCGGGACCGCGCATCGCGCCGGCAAACTGCGAGCGCTGGACGATTTCCGAAACGCGCACTTCGAAAAACTCATCGAGATTGCTGGAGCAGATAAAAACGAATTTCAAGCGCTCGAGTAGCGGCAAGGATTCATCCATCGCCTGTTGCAGCACGCGCCAGTTGAAACGCAGAAAAGACAATTCGCGATTGATGTAAAGACTCGGATGAGTCAGCTCCAGATCGCCTTCGGGCACCGATGGCGGCAGGCTGACCTCATTCATCGTTTCGATACGGTGCAAGGCCACTACATTGTCTTCACTCATCGTTTCCTCGGGCGCCGTTTTCCGGCGCTTACTCCTCTTGCAGCCAGCGGGCGATGTCCTTGGCGTAATAGGTCAGAATTGCGTCGGCACCGGCGCGTTTGGCCGCCAACATCGACTCCATGACGATCGCTTTTTCATTGACCCAGCCTTTTTCCGCCGCCGCTTTGATCATCGCGTATTCACCGCTGACGTGATACATGAACGTCGGCACTTGAAAGGTTTCTTTGACACGGCGAACAATATCCAGATAGGGCAAACCCGGCTTGACCATGACCATGTCGGCGCCTTCCTGGATATCGAGCGCCACTTCATGCAGCGCTTCATTGCTGTTGGCCGGGTCCATCTGGTAGGTGTATTTGTTGCCTTTACCAAGATTGCCGGCCGAACCAACGGCATCGCGAAATGGCCCGTAAAACGACGAAGCGTATTTCGCCGCGTAGGACAGGATCCGGGTATTGTGATGACGCTCTGTTTCAAGTGCGTGACGAATAGCACCGATGCGACCATCCATCATGTCCGATGGCGCGACAATGTCGGCACCGGCTTCGGCATGCGACAGCGCCTGCTTGACCAGCGTTTCAACGGTGATGTCATTGATGACGTAACCGGCGCCATCGATGATGCCGTCCTGGCCGTGCGTGGTGAATGGATCGAGGGCGACATCGGTGATGACGCCGACTTCGGGCGCTTCCGATTTGATCAAGCGCACGGCGCGCTGAGCCAAACCATCGGGGTTGTAACTTTCTTCGGCGCGTAAGGATTTTTTCTCCGTTTCAACGACCGGAAACAGTGCAATGGCCGGAATCCCTAAGCGCTGCGCTTCGCACGCTTCCAGTTTCAGTTGATCGAGACTGAGGCGCCAAACACCGGGCATCGACGCTACCGGCTCGCGACGTTGTTCGCCTTCAATGACGAAAATCGGCCAAATCAGATCATCAACACTCAAGCGATGTTCACGCACCAGACGGCGGCTGAAATCGTGTTCGCGATTGCGGCGCAGGCGGCGCTGCGGATACTGGCCGAAACTCATGCTCATGAAAGGCGTTGCTCCTGTAATGACTAGCCCTGAATTATAGAGCGAAGCCTGTTCCAGTGCTGGTGCCGATTTACCAATTACAACCGAGCGCTGCCGCCAACACCGGTTTAAAACCGCGCTGATGGGTGACTTGCAGGATATCGACGTCGTAAGTGCTGTTGGTTTCGATAATGACCGGGCCGCCATCGGTGATCGCGACATCCCAGCCCAGTGTCGGCACTTCGGACATTGAGCGATGGGCGCGCTCGACCAGGGCCAGCGTTTCTGACCAATAGGGCAAGGTAAAGCCGGTGATCGGCGCGGCGGTTTGCGGATGCCGATCGTGGTTTTCCAACACCGGCCAATGGCGAAAACGCGAACCGCGCGCGGCCCGCATCTGGCCGGAGTCCACATCAATCGCTGCGGCGATATTGCCGCTGGCGCCATGAGCGAAATTATCGACGGCGTTGTCGCCAACGATGATACGCAGGCAAGCACCGATCACCTGATAACACTGCGCTCGCAGTACCGTGACGATGCGAATGGTGCCGACCCCGGCGCCACCGCCCATTAGCGGGCGCAATAAATGGTGATTGCGAATGCGTGGCTGAATCAGCCAGCCGCTTTCGTCTGCCGCCTGTTGCTGGCAGTAGGCGAACAACTCCTCGATGGAACCATGCCGATCCAGCCAGCGCACACCATTGCCGAGTCGTTCGGCCGAGAATGCCTTGCGGCCATGCGAGGCATCGATCAGCTTGAAAAACAGCGCCGGTGTCGATGAGCTGAATATGCCGGCCAGTGCCGAGGCGTCGCCAATCAGCGGCAGGTTATCCAAATCGCCGGGTGGCGTGCTGGCGATAACACCGAGATTGCGAATTGATGGCAGATCATGCGCACGGCAATGACGTTCGAACAGGCGCTTGTCATTGGTGACCAGCCGCTGCTCATTGCTGCTCAAGCGGCGCAGTAGCGTCTTGTAAGGCTCGTCGATAACAAACTCCGGCCATTGCGGTTCCGGCAGCTTGGCAAAATCGTACAGGGCGTAGAACTTCGGACCGATACCATAGCGACGCCGGCAATGGATCGGCCGCCAGTAGCGCTGCAACCACGACAGGGAATGTTCGGCGTTCTGGCCGTATTGGCCGGCCAGCAGGTAGTCACGTACAGACAGCATCCTTGTACGCATAGCGTTCTCGTTTTAATCAGACGGTTAATTCTCGTTCAGCCAATCCTGCGGTTTCAGATAATGGCTGTACAACCGAGCCTCCGGCGTTCCGGGCTCTGGCGCCCAATCATAACGGAAGCGCACCTCCGGTGGCAGACTCATCAGAATGGCTTCGGTGCGACCACCCGATTGCAGCCCAAATAAGGTGCCGCGATCCCAAACCAGATTGAATTCGACATAGCGACCGCGCCGATAAAGCTGAAAATCGCGCTCGCGTTCGCTGTACGGCATCGCCTGGCGCTGCTGCAGAATCGGTGTGTAGGCCGGCAAATAGGCATTACCGACCGCCTGGGTAAGCGCGAAACAGCGATCGAAACCGCCCTCGTTCAAGTCATCGAAAAACACCCCGCCAATGCCGCGATGCTCGTTGCGATGTTTCAGAAAAAAGTAGTCGTCACACCATTGTTTATAGCGGGCGTGAACATCGTCGCCAAACGGCGCCAGCGCGGTTTGCGCGGTTTGATGCCAGTGCCGGCAATCCTCATCGAATCCGTAATACGGCGTTAAATCAAAGCCGCCGCCAAACCACCAGACCGGTTCACCGTGCTCCGGCCGGGCAATAAAGAACCGGACGTTCATATGCGAGGTTGGCGCATAAGGATTGCGCGGATGGATGACCAGTGACACCCCCATCGCCTGCCACGGCGCCCCCGCCAATTGCGGCCGATGCGCGGTCGCCGAACCCGGCAGCTTGTTACCGAATACTTCGGAGAAATTGACCCCGCCTTTCTCGATCACCGCGCCGCCTTCCAGCACCCGCGACACACCTCCGCCGCCTTCAGTGCGCTGCCAGGAATCGTGAATGAATGGCTTGCCGTCGATCACCGACAGGCTTTCGCAGATCGATTCCTGGAGATTCAGTAGATAGGCTTTGACGTTTTCGGTGGAGAGCATGAGTAAGGAGATATCAGCAATTGATGCCTTAGTTTATTCGGCGAGCGACAAGAAAGATATTTTCGAGTTTCCCTTAGCAACCATTACGGAAGCGGGAAAGCCTTCAAAAGAACGAAGTCACTTCCACCGAAAGAGAAAACGGGGTCCCCGTCTGCGCCAGCCGGCAGCGACTGGATGGAGGTCGGGTACAAACGCAGTTCGTAGGGCGGGTCATGACCCGCCGTTAGTTTTCACCCGTTATAGACTTTTCGTCAGGGATAAACGGTGCGTCATGACGCACCCTACGCCGACTGAATGCTTCTAAAAGAACGAAGCCGCTTACCTAGAAAGGAAAAAAAACACGCCCCGAAGCCAAAAGCAACCGAACCTTGCAGAAAACTCAGAAGATCAACGTCGCCTCAGAAACCCACCCGGCACCGCCTGCACCCTACCATCCAACTCCAACGCCAGTAACTGCTCGGCCACCTGTTCCGCCGGCCAACCCAATCGCTCAATCAGCGTATCGGTATCGACCGGATCCCAACCCATTTGCTGCAACAACGGGTCATCGGTTTCGGATTCTGGTTCGGAGACTGGAACCAGTTCGAGCTGCTGCAATTGCTGACCGAGCAATACGGCCAGTTCTTCCAGAATATCCTGCGCTGTCTCGACCAGCTTCGCGCCTTGACGGATCAACTGGTGGCAACCTTTAGCCATCGGATTATGAATCGAACCCGGTATCGCAAACACCTCGCGCCCCTGCTCCAACGCCTGCCGGGCGGTGATCAAGGAGCCGGAAGAAAGCGCCGCTTCGACGACCAAAGTGCCAACACTCAAGCCGGATATGATGCGGTTGCGTCGCGGAAATTGATGCGGCAACGGTGGACTGCCCAGCGGGTATTCCGAGACCAGACAACCGCCGCTCTCAACGATTTGATGGGCAAGCTTGCGATGCTGAGCCGGGTAGACCCGGTCAACGCCGGTGCCGGCAATGGCAATCGTTACTCCCTTGCCGGCCAGCGCTCCCTGATGAGCCGCAGCATCAATACCAAGCGCCAGGCCGGAAGTGATAGCCAGACCCATTTCAGCCAGCGCCTTGGCAAAGGCTTCGGCGTTGTCGCGGCCAGTCGGGGTTGGTTTTCGGGAGCCGACAATGGCCAGTTGCGGGCCGCTCAGGGCTTGCAAGTCACCGGTGACGTAGAGCAACGGAGGGGGGTCCGGAATTTGCCGCAACAGAGTGGGGTAGTGGGGCGATGCCCAGGTCAGCAAATGGCGGTTCGGTGCCTGCCAGTTCAAGGTCTGTTCGATATAGGCATCGAGGTTCTCGAGTTTTTCTTTGCGCGCCGCCAAAAGCGGTCCTGGTGCAACATCATCCGCCGGCACCGGCCCTTCAAACCACGGCCGGCATAAGGCGCTGTGTAACCCCAGCGCAATCCAGGCTTCGAGATGCTTGCTCATTACTGCCTCCTTTTTTTGTGTTTATCGGCTTCCTGCCGGGCTGACGCTTAAATCAAAACGGGCCCGCTCGGGGCCCGTTGGATGTTCTGCTTTCGTTATTTCGGAACGCCTACGGCGTTCGGTGAGCGCACGACGTCGCCAATGTGGATCGGCCGGGCCGACTTCATGACCAGCGCCAGGCTAACTTTTTCGAAGGTGCGGAATACCATCAACTGGCCAGCTTCCTCTGAAGGCAGCTGGACCATTTCATGGGTGCTGTCGCCGGTGAAGAAGTCAGCGGTTTTACGCCAGATGCTGCGGGTATCCTGACCTTCGCGCTCGCGCACGACTTCGTCGGCGACCATGCGGCCACCCACCCAGATATCGAATACATGGCCGCTGCGCACGCCTTCGCGCTCACCGCGGTTCAGCACGACGACGTCCCACTGGCCGATGTTGAACACACCGCCATAGACGCTGAGGATCTGGCCTTCAACGGATTCCGGCGCCGGCGCCGGGAAGAACGTTGGGCTCAGGTGGGTGTTGTCGACCGGTAGTACCCGGTCGGCCTTGCGCACTTCCTGTGGGGTGCGCATCAGCTTGAACGTCGCCGGGTCGCCTTCGCGCAGCAGGGCACCTTCACCGACATGCACCGCTTCAAAGCCGAGCACTTCTTCGGTAACCGGGTCAATATAGGCCGGGCCCGGGCGGAAAATTGAATAGGCTTTCAGGTTCTCGTTGACGCCGCGGACATAGACTTTGTCGCCTTCGCCGCCGACTGCACGGTCGCCGTCAAAGGCCAGCACGTAGCCAGCGCGGTTCAGGGTTTCTTCGTCAACAACTTTGGCTTCGTTCAGGTAGGCACCGATCAAATCCAGCGGCAGCGTCGGAATGGCATCGCCTTCAGAAATGACGCGCACGCGCGGCGTCAACTTGACCGTGCCATCCGGCAAACGGGTTTGAATCATCGTGCCATCGGCGGTCGGCGTGCCACGAATGATGCGGGGCCGACCATCGAGGTAGACCAGCGTCAGTACGTCGCCGGGGTAAATCAGATGCGGATTTTCCACTTGCGGGTTGGCTTGCCAGATTTCCGGCCACAGCCATGGGTCTTGCAGGTAGCGGGAAGAGATATCCCAAAGGGTATCGCCCTTGACCACGACGTAGACATCCGGAGGATTGGGCACCATGTCCAGTGCTTCGGCCAAATGGCTGGCAGCAGTCATGGCCAGAGCGGCAAATCCAACGACAAGCTTTTTCATGCTTACTATCCTTCTGTCGCGTAGCGCGTTGGCCGCGGTGGCGGAGCGCCCGGGAGATCTGGAAATTACGCGAGTGAACCCCAAGGTTCCTGTATGATCGGCGATACTAACAGGCTAATTTCACAGAATACTAGAAGTTAGTCGCAGTTCAAGCGCTAAAGTACTGTTTGACGGGCTTTTTTCGGAATTTTTGGACCACCGCACGGTCCCAGAAGCCGAGAGCCGAAATGATGTGACTGAAACGATGTGACAGGACCAGGTGTGGTAAAGATGGCAAAGCTGACGATATTGGAATTCCCGGACCCGCGTTTGCGCACCAAGGCGCAGCCGGTCACCGACTTTGGTGCCGAGCTGCAAAAGCAGATCGACGACATGTTCGAGACCATGTATGCCGCCCCCGGCATTGGTCTGGCTGCCACCCAGGTCAATATCCACAAGCAGCTGATCGTCATCGATGTTTCCGAAGACAACGACCAACCACTGGTGCTGATCAACCCCGAGTTCGTCGAAAAGCGTGGTGTCGAGGAAATGGAAGAGGGCTGCCTGTCGTTCCCGGGCGTCTATGCCAAAGTCCAGCGCGCCAATGAAGTCCGGATCAAATTCCAGGACCGCCATGGCAAGGCGCAGGAAATCGATACCGGCGAGCTGCTCGCCGTCTGCATCCAGCACGAGATGGACCATATCGAAGGCAAGCTGTTTGTCGATTACCTGTCGCCGCTGAAGCGCGACCGGATCCGCAAGCAGCTCGAGAAAAAGCAGCGCATCGAAGCGAAAGAGAAAGCAGCCGAAGCGCCGGCTCTGTAAGCAAGCACTTACTCACATTCGCAATATCGCAAGGACCACCGCCCCAGCATGGCTTCCAACCCCACGGCGGCGCGAATCGCGTTCGCCGGCACCCCCGAATTCGCCGCCGTTCATTTACAGGCTCTGCTCGACGCTGGCTTTGAGCCGGCCGTCGTCTACACCCAGCCGGACCGGCCGGCCGGCCGCGGCCAGCAGTTACAGGCTTCGCCGGTCAAGCAGTTAGCGCTTACTCACAATATTCCGGTTGAACAGCCATTGTCCTTGAAGCTGCCGGAAGCGCAGGCGCAGCTGGCCGACTATCAGCTCGATCTGCTCATTGTCGTCGCCTATGGCCTGCTGTTGCCGCAAGCGGTGCTCGACACGCCAAAGCTCGGCTGCGTCAATGTTCACGGCTCGCTGCTGCCACGCTGGCGTGGCGCGGCACCGATTCAGCGGGCGATTCTCGCTGGTGACCATGAAACGGGTGTTGGTTTGATGCAGATGGAAGCCGGGCTCGATACCGGACCGGTGCTGGCCGAAGCACGACTGGAAATTGAACCGAACGATACCGGTGGCAGCCTGCACGACAAACTGGCCGCACTCGGCGCCAAATTGTTGGTCGAACAATTGCCGGCTCTACTGGCCGGCAAGCTTGAACCGAGAATTCAACCGGATACCGACGTCACTTACGCCAAGAAACTGGAAAAAGCGGAAAGCCAGATCAACTGGCAACAAACCGCCGATCAAATCGACCGGCAAATCCGCGCGTTCAATCCCTGGCCGGTGGCGCAAACGACAGTTGCCGGCCAAGCCCTGCGCGTCTGGGCCGCACAACCAATACCGGAAACCTACCGACAACCTGCCGGCAATATTCTGCTCGCTGATCCTGGGCGGCTGCTGGTCGCCTGCGGCAGCGGCGTGCTGGCAATTACTGAAGCACAACTGGCCGGCGGCAAGCGTTTGCCCGTTCGCGACTTGCTGAACGCCCGTCGCGCGCTGTTCCTGCCCGGAACCATCCTGGGGGCGACATCATGAGCCTGCGCGCGCTGGCCGCGCAAACCATTCGCCAGGTGGTCAATGACGGCAAATCGCTGGCCGAATTGATGCCGTTGGCCCAACAAAAATTTGACGACAGCCGCGACAAGGCGCTGTTGAAAGAAATCGTTTACGGCGTGCTGCGTCACTACCGCCGTTTGTCAGCCCTGCGCGATCAATTGCTGAGTCAAAAACTGAAAGAGCCGAATGGCGCCTTGGGTTGCTTGCTGGTGGTCGGGCTTTATCAATTGTTTTACACCCGGGTGCCTGGCCACGCCGCGGTCGCCGCCACCGTCGATGGTGTCGATGACATCAACGAGCCTCGCGCCCGCGGTTTGGTCAACGCGATATTGCGCCGGGCCCAGCGTGAAGGCGAAAGCCGGCTGAGCAAAATTGATCGCAACTGGGAGCTGTTGCATTCGCATCCGGACTGGTTTATCGAAGCACTGAAGCAACAGGACAAATCCTCGGTGCTGGCGATTCTGGAAGCCAATAATCATCCGGCGCCAATGACCCTGCGGGTCAACCGCCGCAAGCTGAATCGCGATGCTTATCTCAGCAAACTGAATGCTCTCGGCATCAACGCGACAGCGCATCCGGAAGCCTCTGATGCGCTGACCTTGCAAGACCCGCTCGATGTCAATCAACTGCCCGGTTTCGCCGACGGTGAAGTCTCGGTTCAAGACGCGGCCGCCCAGCTTTGCGCCGATTATTTGCAATTACAACCCGGTTTATCTGTGCTCGATGCCTGCGCTGCACCCGGCGGCAAGACCGCGCACATGCTGGAACGGGAAAACACCTTGAAGGTGCTGGCTCTCGACAATGACGCAACGCGCTTGCAGCGAGTCCAGGAAAACTTGAGCCGTTTGCAATTGCACGCCGAGCTTCTCTGCGCCGATGCCGGTGATAACAAGCGCTGGTGGAACGGCAAGGCGTTTGATCGCATTCTGCTCGACGCCCCTTGTTCCGGCACCGGTGTCATTCGCCGTCATCCGGACATCAAATGGTTGCGTCGTGAACGCGATATCCCGGCCTTGGCGGCAACACAATTACAACTGTTGAACGCGCTATGGCCAACGTTGGCCGATGGCGGCCTACTGCTGTACGCGACCTGTTCGGCGCTGCGCGCCGAGAATGCGGATGTTGTTGAACGCTTCCTGGCTGAACAAGCTCACGCAAAACTGCTACCCTTGCCGGGCCAGCGCGCTGGCGAAACCGGTCGGGTCATTCGCTGCGGTGAGCAACAGATGGACGGGTTTTACTACGCGCTACTGCAAAAAATCTGAGTGCTGTGAACGCGTCTCACCGCGATTGCGGCCAACAGCACCACTGCGCAAAAAACGGATAACGCGATGCGAATTCTGATTCTCGGCGCCGGCCAGGTCGGCACCTCACTGGCCAGTCACCTGAACAGCGAAAACAATGACATCACGCTGGTCGATGTCGACGATATCCGCTTGAAAGATCTGGCCCAGCATCATGACTTGCGCACGGTGTCCGGCAATGCCGCTTACCCGGCCGTTTTGCAACGCGCCGGCGCCGCTTCGGCCGATGTCTTGATCGCGGTGACCAACTCCGATGAAGTCAATATGGTCGCCTGCCGTATCGCTCATACGTTATTCAAAACGCCGCTGAAAATCGCCCGGGTACGGGCACCGGAATATTTTGAATACGACAAGGAATTGTTCGGCGACCCGGATAGCAAATACGACGATATCGATCGCCATCGAGGCTTTGCCGTTGACGTCGTCATTTCACCAGAGCAACTCGTTACCCATAGTATTCTCGGCCTGATCGAATATCCGGGTTCATTGCAGGTCGTCGATTTCGCCGGCGGCAAAGTGCGTCTGGTTGCCGTGCGCGCCTATTACGGCGGGCCGCTGGTTGGCAGCGCGATTGCGACATTGCGTCAGCACATGCCGAAAGTCGATACCCGCGTCGCCGCAATTTTCCGCCGTGGCAAACCGATCAAACCGCTCGGTTCGACCATTATCGAAGCCGACGACGAAGTATTTTTTATCGCCGCCAGCAAAGACATTCGCGCCGTCATTGGCGAGCTGCAAAAACTGGAGCGGCCTTATCAGCGGATCATGATCGCCGGTGGCGGCCATATCGGTTTTGGTCTCGCCGAAGCGCTGCAGTACGACGCCGAAGTGAAACTGATCGAACGCAATCCGCGCCGCGCCGAATTTGTTTCCGAACGCCTGCGCAAAGCCATTGTCGTCCAGGGCGATACCACCGACGAGCAGCGCTTGCGCGACTGGAATATCGAGATGGCCGATGTCTTTATCGCCGTCACCAATTCCGATCAGGCCAATATCATGTCGGCAATGCTGGCGAAGCGTTTGGGCGCCGGCAAGACCATGGCACTGATCAATCAAGCCTCGTATGTCGATATCGTGCAGGGCCGCGATATCGATGTGGCAATTTCGCCGGAGCAGGTAACAATTGGTGCGCTATTGACCCATTTGCGGCGCGGATTGGTATCTCAGGTTTACAGCTTGCGTCGCGGTGCTGCTGAAGCGATAGAAGCGACCGTCGTCGGCGATGAACGCAGCTCGAAATTGGTAGGACGCACGATTGCTGATGTACCGCTGCCACCCGGCTGCTCAATCGGCGCTATCGTTCGTGAAGATCAGGTATTGATCGCGCACGACAATACCGTCATTCAAAGCAACGACCATTTGATTTTGTTTTTGACCGACAAAAAACAAGTGCCAGCCGTTGAACGCTTGTTTGAAGAAAAATCCTTGTTCTGAACCATTCAGGCCGAAAGCCGGTCGGCAATAAACTGATTCACCTCCGCCCCCAGTTTCAGTACCCGTTCTACCTGTTGCTGCTGCTGGCTCCAGTCTGCCGCTTTCGCGGCAAATTCGACCGTTTTCGCCGCCTCCGACAGCGATTGGGCACCGATCAATGCCGACGCGCCCTTGATGCGATGGGCAACTTTGCGCAACTGTTCAGCATCTTTTTGCCGTAACCCTTGTTCCAACTCCTGCAGGTCGGCGCTGTTGGCCTGACGGAATTGCTCCAGCATCATATTGATCAGATCGTCGTCATCGCCGATTTGCTCACGCATGATGTCCAGATCGACCGCGTTAGTCGTTGGCTCTGGTGATGGGGTAGGTTCTGGACTAGGTGTTGAGATAGGTTCTGGTCTCACTTCGGTTGCCACGCCAGTTACCGAAGCGGGCTCTTCTAGCGCTCGAAAATCGTGTAACCGTTGATCGATCTGATTGGCGCAATGCGGAATCATCGCCAGCAAGGAGCTAACGATATCCTTGCGCCGCGCTGGTTTGGCAATGTAATCGTCCATACCCGCTTGCAGGCAGCGCTCACGATCACCCACCAAAGCATTGGCTGTCATCGCGATAATCGGTGTGTGCGGACGGCCATTCTCACGTGCACGGATTTCGGCGGTGGCCTCGAAGCCATCCATCTGTGGCATTTGGCAATCCATGAAAATGACATCGAATTGCCCATGTTCGAATTTTTCTACGGCTTCAATACCATTGCTGGCTAACGTCACCTGCAAACCGAGTTGGGTCAGAATCGTTTGCCCCAGCTGTTGGTTGACTGGATGATCGTCGACCAGCAACGCATTTGCCTGGAACCGAATGTGCTGGGCGTCCTCACCCCGTACTTCACTGGACTCATGTAGGCGCCGGTATATTTGTTGATGCGACAAACCCTGTTGTTTCAGTTGTATCGCCCGATTCAAGCGCTCCAGCCAGATAGCCGGCGCCGCAAATTTCTGACAGACCAGCGCCACCAAATGTTCGTCGACCATCGCCGCTTGGGACGATAACGCGACAATTAAAGGCATGCGCTGGTTGCGCAACGAATCTTTGATGCCACTCATCATTTTGACGATGGCCGGGTCGTCCAGGTCGAGGAGCAACACGGCCTCGGTGGCGACCATTGACAGCTGCGAGATTAGCGCTTCGATACGGGCCGGCGTCAACGTCAGCGCTTCAATGGCGGCACCCACGCGCTGAATTTGTTCAGCGATGATCGGCTGCCATTCGCGATAGCCACCGACCAGATAAAACTCCTTGCCACGCCAATCAATATGTTCAATACCGCTGCGTTCGCCGGAAATCGGCAATGGCACGGTAAACCAGAAAGTCGACCCCTCGTGTAGCTGACTGCGCACACCGATCTGACCTTCCATCATCGAGATCAACTGGCGACAGATCGCCAAACCAAGACCGGTGCCGCCATATTGACGGCTGAACGACTGATCAACCTGAGTGAAACTCTGGAACAGTTTGCTTTGCGCTTCGTCGGAAATGCCGATGCCGGTGTCTTCGACCTGACAGTACAACTCGATCGAATCCTCATCACGCGACTGAACTGAGACATCGATTTTGACATGACCCGCTTCGGTAAATTTGATGGCGTTGCCACCGAGATTTACCAATATTTGGCGCAGACGCACGGCATCACCGACCAACTGAATGGGCACATCAGGCGCAATGCGCATGACCAGTTGCACCTGATTACTCGCCAATCGGTGTGACAGCATCCCAACGGTGTCGCTGACCAATTGATCGAGCCGGAACGGTTCCGGATGCAGCTCGAATTTACCCGCCTCGATTTTGGAGAAATCCAGAATATCATTGATGATCGTCAGCAGCGCGTCAGCCGAACTGGAGATGGTGTTGGCATAATGTCGTTGGCGTTCATTCAGCGCCGTTTCATTAAGCAGTTCCGACATGCCGATAATGGCATTCATCGGAGTGCGGATTTCATGGCTCATCATCGCCAGAAATTCGCTTTTCGCCAGATTGGCGCGCTCGGCGTCCTGTTTGGCTTTGTACAGATTCTGATTGGCTTCGGTTCGCGCCTGTTGCAGACGCAACGCAGCAATCATGCTGGTTAGGCTGTTGGTAATCGGTTGAATCCATTCGGCAAACTGCTGATCAAAGCCAAATGGCCGATTGAACATCATCAACAAACCAATCGGTTGCGTGCCACTGAGCAAAGGCACCAGCACAACGCTGTCAAGCTCGCCACAGACTGCCGGCCAGGGCAAATGCCTCAGCATCGGATCCGGTTGCGTCCAAACGGTGATCGAGTGTTCATCCTCGATCACTGGCATCAACTGCAGGCGTCGCCGATTTTGTGCCTCGACCAGCTCGGCACCAAGTCGCTCCAACTCCGAGTCATTCAACGTCATGCTGCCGGAGCTGAGTTGTCGAAACCTCGGATACGTCTCGGCCGTTGGTAGGCATTCGAATACAAAACCCGTTTCGCAAACCGCGATATCCAGCGCAATCGACAGCGCAAA
This sequence comes from Permianibacter aggregans, assembly GCF_009756665.1. Lineage (GTDB taxonomy): Bacteria > Pseudomonadota > Gammaproteobacteria > Enterobacterales > Permianibacteraceae > Permianibacter > Permianibacter aggregans. The sequence goes on along the minus strand of NZ_CP037953.1, from coordinate 2,191,631 downwards.
GCTGATGTCCTGTTTGGCATCGGTACTGACCACAAACTGCTGTTGCAGACGGTTGACCGCGGCAAGAATTGTTGCCTGCTTGCGCTCGGCTTCTTCAGCGATCTTGTGCTCGGTGATATCCCGACCGACGACCAGCAAGCGCGGCATTTGCAGATTGACTATTGCGCTGAGGTCCCATTGCACATACCGTTTTTGCCCGTCCGGCAATTCGACCAGCGTTTCGATACTGACGCTGCGTTCGCTGACCATCAACTGGTTGACTGCATGCAGAAAGCTCATCCGCTCCAGCTCGTTCAGAAAAAGCGAAAAGAAATCGGCACCGCACAATTGCTGTTCCGATTTACCGGAAAATAACTCGGCATCCTGGTTGCAACTGAGAATCCGGCCATCCTGATCCAGTTCAAACAGGTAGCTGTGAATGCTGTCGATGATGGCGCGATTCAGATTTTCGGTGTCGCTCAGCACCCGTTGTTGTTGTCGGATGTCGGTTAAGTCAGTCACCGCGCCGAGGTAGCCGGTCGACTCGCGGTCGCTGAGCGATTCCCGGCACAGATGCACCAATAAATACCGTTGCCGGTTATCGCGGTCAATGAAACTCAATTCGAATTGCACGGAGCTGGCCGGGTCCGCATCGGCCTGTTGGAAATACTGGTCGATTTCCTGCTGGCTCAGTCCTCGTAGGATCTGTTGCCAACCTGAACCTACCGATTCGGCAAAACTGAATCCAGTAATTGTTGGCCAGCGCTCGTTGACATACATGCAGCCGCGCTCCGGATCCAGTTGAAACAAACCAACCGGCATCACCCTGGCCATGTCATAGAAGCGCTTGTTAGACGCACGCAAGCCGAGAATCTCGGATTGCGTTTTTTGAATGTTCTCAATCAGCAAAAGCCATGAATTGTTATCGCCGTTACCGGTCACCAACGGCACGCAGGAACACCAGACCGGATTATTATCCACCGTCATTAAACGCAGACGGATCGGTTGCGCTGACGCCTGTTCAGGCGTGGCCTGCAATAGCTGATCGAAACGTGGCAGATCGTCGGCATACACCAACTGACGAAAATTGGCCGGCAAAAACGTCTGCCAGTGCATTAGCCGGTTGAAAGTCTGGTTGGTTTCCAGGAGGTATCCATCCGCGCTTATCCTAACCAGGCCAAAATGACTGGAATCTACCGGTAAGCTTTCTTGTTCAGTTGGATTGTGGCCTGGCATAAACTCAGTCCGTTAAGTCTTTGTCAGCTTTTCCCGATGCTCGGCGAGCAGCTTGGAGACGTTCTGCCACCAGAACTTCATCGCATTAAAAACCTCATAGTTGACCAGTTCTGGCGAGATCTGCATGACTAATCGGGTTCTCGCCAATGAGGCCGATAATCCCACACGGTTCTCGACAAATTTTCTAACCAGTTCTTGGCCACAGGGAGCGACGGTTGTTTCCATTTGGCGAAGCAAATCAGTCGCAAAAATAAAACACTCCTGAACAAACTGGTCCTGTACGCCATCCGGAAACACCTGTCCACGACCGGAATACGCTCTGTTCATCAGTTGCGTGCTTCGTTTTAACAGTTCATCGATCGACGGGATGCCCGTACTTAATTTGTCACTCCAGATGATATAAAACATGCCAGGCTCATGCGCTTTCTCATCATCCTCTTGGCGTTGTTGCTTGTCATCTCTCGTTGTCGCCGTTCGCTTTGTCGATGTGAGAGCGGGGCTTGCTGTCGGACCTGCGGCTGCTTTGATGCCCCCGTTATTGCCATTGGGTTCGCTCGCTGCCAATTCCGGCAGCACCAATTTTTGATATTCTTGCGGTTCCTTGATCTTGAATGGTGTTGTCAATGCGTACTGCAGGCGTGACATGATCAGTTCTTTTTTCGGGGGTTTTGTCAAAAACGCGTTCACGTCCAGATTAATGCAGGTGGTGACAAATTCCTTGGTCGCCACACCAGTCAGCATGATGAACAATGTTTCGCGTTTCAGGCCATAATCGCCGGTTCGAATGTGTTGCAACAGCTGCAAACCATTGACCGGTGACATGTCTATATCCGAAACCACCAAGTCATATTGAGTGCCGAGCAGTCGCTCGATAGCCTGTTCGCCACTAACCGCCTCGTCGATGTGTTTGGCTCCCAGCGTCATTAACATGTGTCGCATAGCTGTTCGAATAAGTGCTTGGTCGTCGACGATTAACAGCCTCAGCGTTGATAACGTGATGAACATGGCAGTCCCTTGCTCCACCAGTTGCGAAAAGATCAGTGTAGCCCGCATCTTTCATATTGTCGTAATCGTGAAGCTGGAAACGAAAAGATTTGTTGGCGGCGAAGCGTTAGGGAGCCACTCAGTCACTGATGCTGCAATGCGTTATCTTGCCGCCCGGAAACTTATCCAGGTTAACCACAACCAGCCGATGATCATCAGGCCGCCGCCAAGCGGCGCGAAATGCGCGTATGGCCGCCAACCGGTCAACGCCAGCAGGTAAAGCGCTGCGCTGAACACCATGGCTCCGGTGGCAATTAACCGAGTAGGGCGATGCATACGCAGCTCCGGCCAGCGCTCAATGGCCATGGCAATGACCATCAGCACCAAACCGTGATAACCAAGATAATCCTTGGCAATGGCGAAAATTTCGGTGGTTTCGTTGGCCGTCAGCAATGGCTTCAGCGCGTGCGAGGCGAGGCTGCCACTGATCACGCTGATCACCGCGAATATCGCGCCCAGTCCAAACCAGTAGCTGAGCTTGATCATCCGGATTTCGCCTTCGCGCGTTTGCGTCGTTTCGGATAGAACATTGGCTCACCTTCCGGGCGAGTACGGAAGCGTTTGTAGTTCCACAGGAACTGCTCCGGCTTTTCCCGAATCAACGCTTCCAGCGCGTCGTTCATCGCGGTGGCGGTGCCAATATCGGTCCATTCTGCCGGCCAGCGCGGGCCAGGCCGCAGGTTGATGCGGAAACCACCACCGTTTGGCAGCCGTTCGGCAAACGCGATGATCACCGGCGACTCGGTGCGCTCGACCAGTTTAGGCACAAAGGTCGGGGTAAATGCTGTGACGTTGAAAAATGGCGCGAACACGCCACCGCCTTTGCTGGGTTCATGGTCACTGAGTGCGAACAGCAAACGATCTTTGCGCAGAGCACTGAGCATCGTGCGCACACCGCTCTGGTCGGCCGCCGCCATTTCCGCCGGCAAGCGTTCGCGAGCCCGACGCACCAGCACGTCCATCGACGGCATTTTCGGCGGACGGTATAGACCGGTGATAGGCGCCACGGTCGCGCACCAGGTACCGAGCACTTCCCAGTTACCCATATGCGGACCAACCAGAACCAAGCCTTTGTTCTCGGCGCGAGCGCGTTCGAAATGTTCGAAACCATCGACTTCGACAACCAGATTGCGCACCCTTTCAATCGGCCAGAGCCAGACGACACCGGCCTCCATGACCGTCATGCCCAGATGCTGCATGCAGCGTTGCAGCAGCCGTTCGCGTTCGGCTTCCGGCAGTTCGGGTAACGCGCGTTCCAGATTAAGGCGTGCCGTGCGTCGATTGACGTTATCAAACCGGTACAGGAGCCAGCCAACGCCACGGCCCAGGCGCTGGGCGTTGCGCAGTGACAGCCGGGCCAACAGTTTCAGCAGGCCAATGGCCATGGTTTCGCGGGTTTTATGCCACCACGTGTTTTTCTTGCGACTCAATTGGAGAACCTGCTTGGCTTCGGAGCGTGGAACGGTTTCAGCAGTGAATTCATCGGGGTGTTCAGCCAGATATAACCATCATACGTAAAAGCTCATAAGCATATGGAATTAGCGCCTTTGCTGACCAGACAGGAACGGCAGACACTGTCATTCTAACGCAGATGTCCCGCCCGGGTCGGGACCGTATTTTTACCAGTATTTTGGATTAGGAGAAGGTCGATGACCCAATTCACAGACAACTCGCTGTCGATCGGCAAAACCCCGCTGGTGAAGCTGAACCGCATCACCGACGGCAAGATTTACGCCAAGCTGGAGAGTCGAAACCCGGCGTTCTCGGTCAAATGCCGGATTGGCGCCGCGATGATTTGGGATGCCGAGCGCCGCGGTGAATTGAAAGAGGGCATAGAAATCATCGAAGCCACGTCCGGCAATACCGGTATCGCACTGGCTTTCGTTGCCGCTGCCCGTGGTTACAAACTAACGCTGACCATGCCTTCGAGCATGAGCCTTGAGCGGCGCAAGCTGCTGAAAGCGCTTGGTGCTAATCTGGTGTTGACTGAGCCAGCCAAAGGCATGAAGGGTGCCGTCGAAAAAGCCGAAGAACTGGTCGCCGCCAGTCCGGGCAAATATTTTCAGCCCAAGCAGTTCGACAACCCAGCCAACCCGCAGATCCATTTCGACACCACCGGCCCGGAAATTTGGGAAGACACCGACGGCCAAATCGATGTGTTCGTTTCCGGCGTTGGTACCGGCGGCACGCTGACCGGCGTTTCTCGCTACGTCAAACTGAAGCAGGGCAAAGCGATCACCACCGTCGCCGTCGAACCGGCCGCGTCACCGATCATCAGCCAAATCCGACGCGGCGAAAACATTCAACCAGCGCCGCATAAAATTCAAGGTATCGGCGCCAACTTCATTCCGAAAAATCTCGATCTGGAGATGATCGACCGGGTCGAAACCGTGTCCAACGAAGAAGCGATCGAAACCGCGCGTCAGTTGATGCTGCAGGAAGGCATCCTCGCCGGTATTTCCTGCGGCGCGGCCGCCGCCGCCGCAATCCGACTCGCCAAATTGCCGGAGTTCAAAGACAAAACCATTGTTGTCGTGCTGCCGGATTCCGGTGAACGTTATTTGTCATCGGCGCTGTTTGAAGGCGTGTTCAGCGAACAAGAGCTGGTGCAATAAGCTTTTGTCGATGTTCTCCAAGCGCCACGTTTGGAGAACATCAATGCCATGCCAAGTTCAGGTGTGTGTCAGCTCCGCTCCCCACGGGTTATCAATCCGTATCCGCCAACTGCCATCAGGCTGCTTTTGCAATACATCGGCCGATAGTCCTTGTTCCGTTGTAATGCTCCCATCTTCGTTATGAATTTGCATCTGCCAATTGGCGTGATACAGGGCCATATCACCGCATTCAATAACATGTGTCGACAAGGTCTTAAGCTGCGGTCGCATTTGGCACATTTCCGTTAGCGCTGCCATGACGTTTTCAATGCCGGATATTTCCGTTCCAGGTGCCGGTATGAATTTCGCGTCATCGGTATACAGCGCTTTCGCTGACTGCAGATCAGCATCGTTCAAGGCCTGGACCAGGCTCGCTACGGTACTGCTTGGGTTGCTGGTGTTCATGTTTTCGCTCATGGACGATATCGGGAGCAATGATCATGAACATCCGCTGCTGACAGGCTTATGTCAGCATGCGACTTAGAAAATGGATAATCCGGTTTCGGTCGTGAACATATCAAGCGCCGCCAAACCGGCTGCACTATTGCCAGTTTGATCGAGTGGCGGGCTCCATACGCACAAACCCATTTTGTTCGGAATGACGGCAACGATGCCGCCACCGACACCGCTTTTGCAGGGCAGGCCAACGCGATAAGCAAATTCGCCGGCGGCGTCATAAGTGCCGCAGGTCAGCATTACGGCATTGATGCGTTTGGCCTCCGAACGAGTGAAGCGTTTTTTACCACTGACTGGTGAAACGCCATGATTGGCGAGGATTAGCATCGTGTTGGCCAGTTGCGATGTGCTCATTTTGATTGCGCAGGCGCGGCAATAAAAATCCAGCACGCGTTCGGCACGATGATTGATGCGACCATAGGAACGCATGAAATGCACCAGCGCGGCATTGCGATCCCCGTGCTCCAGTTCCGATTGCGCCGTTTCCGGATCAACCAGTGCCATCGAGCCACTTTCTTCGCTAAGCCATTGCTGCAGCGCTAACAACGGATCCTGATATAAATCGAACAGTACATCGCAGACCACCAATGCGCCGGCATTGATGAACGGGTTACGCGGTACACCGTTCTCCCGCTCCAATTGCATCAGGGAGTTGAACGGATTGCCCGAGGGCTCGCGCCCCAGCCGATGCCACAACGCCTCACCCATTTCCTGCAGGGCCAAGGCCAGCAGAAAGGTTTTCGAAACGCTTTGAATGGAAAACGCTTCTTCGCTTTCGCCTACGGCGTAGCGCTCACCTTGTAGTGTGTGCACCGCCAGCGCAAATTTTTCCGGCGGTACATTGGCTAATGCCGGAATATAGTTGGCGACCTTTCCGTTATCGGCTTCGGCTCGACACTGCTCAGCGATACGCGATAGCAGTTCGTTCATCGTACTGTTCCTGTTCGACTCCGGTACGGGTAATGGTATAGCCTTTTTTGCGCAATAAATCGACCACCGAGCTTTCGCCGATCAAATGCGCGGCACCCACGGCGATAAACATCGGTTTTTGTTTGGGCGTTTTAATCAGGGCATCGATGCGATCGGCCATGTTGTGATTGCGATCGTCTATCAGTGTTTTGCGTAAGCGCTCACTGAGTTCAGGGTTTTCGCTCAGCCCTTCTTCGGTCAATTGCAGAATCGCCTGCGCGTTACCGTCGACATAGGCGGTAATCATCAGCTCGAGAAAATCCGGACCTGTAGTACGCGCTTTCTTGCGCAGCTCAACGGCATCACGCAACAAGCTGAGTTGTTCATCGAGCGTCAGCGTATCGAAAATATCCAACTGTTCGTGTAGCTTCTCCAGACCGATATTGCGCGCGCCGTGTTTGGCCGCCAACTGAACCAGTTGCATATCCAGCGGCGCTACACCGCGATGTTTTTTTTGTATCGGCAACAGCGCCAGATTGGTCGCCATCGTCCAGATTTTCATCCGGTCGAACATGGCCAGTTGGTAGTTCGGATCAATAGCTTTCAGTTCAAGTTGCAAGGCGTTACGTAAATCTTCCGGCAGCTTTTCGGTCAAGGATTCACCTACCGGCAACATGCCAGCCGTGCTCATGGCCATGATGGTGCCGGCACTGAATTCCAGTTCGGTGACAATAAGCTTGCTTTGTTTCAATGCCTCGGTCACTGGCGCAGCTAAGGTCGTCACTCGTGGGTCCGGTAAATGTATCGTTCCAAACAGGTAATGCGTTTGCGGCCCGTCGATTTTCCACAGTAGTGGCGCGCGCTGCTCGGCCGCCGATGAAACGCTGGCACAAAGTACCCATAGCAAGAGAATAAGGCGCTGTAACATCGATTTACATTCCTTATGGAGAGTTCATCCCGAATCGAAAACAAAAAAGCCCGCTTTAGCGGGCTTTTATTATTATTTATTCAACGACACTTCCGTTAACGCTTTTTCCAGCATCTCGATGGTGCCGAGCTCTTTGACATCGAGGTAGTACTTGTCGTTGACAATAAACGAGGGTACGCCAGTCAGCTTGTAGGTCTTGGCTTTCTGTTTGGCAAAATTCAAACGCGAATTCACCGCGAATGATTTCATCGTGCTGCGGATCTTGTCGGCTTCAATGCCGAACTTGCTCAGAAACTCAACGATATCGTTTTCGTTGTTGATCCGTTTGTTTTCCAGATGCAGATAGTTGAACGTCGCGGTATGGGTTTTGTCGAGAATGCCCAGTGCTTCGGCGGTGTAGTAGAGCTTGCCCAGCAAATCCCACTGCGGGTTCATGCCGTAAACATGCACATACTCAAACTTGATGTTTTGTGGCTTGCTGGCTTTCCAGTTGGCTAGATGACCTTCCATACCGCGGCACGCCGGGCAGCCATAAGAAAAGAATTCGGTGACTGTCGGCTGCTTGGTTTTGCCGGTAGGGTCGACGATCTTGTAATGGGTACCTTCGACTAACGGTGTCGTGGCTGCCACGGTAGCTTGCGAGGCGGCAAATGCCAGCGCGGCGGACAATAGCAGTTTTACAGCGATCATAAAGTCTCCTTGAGAGTCGGCAGTCAGCTTCGACTGCCAATCACGGTCATGGTTCGATTATTTCTGGGTCAGGAACAACAATACCTTCGGTAGTTCTTCAATACCACCGGCCATGGTCACATCCGTGAAGTATTTGTCATTGACGATAAATGCCGGTACCGACGTAATACGGAATTCGCGTTGCTTCTGTTGCGCTGTACTCAGCAAGGTTTTTACCGCAAAGGAGTTCAAAGTGCCTTTGATACTATCTGGCGACGCGCCAAGCTGACTGAGAAAATCGATGATCTGTTGATCGTTCTGCAGTAACTGGTGTTTCTCGTGCACCAACGTAAACAGCGCCGGATGAGCTTTGTTGGCGATACCGAGCACTTCGGCGGTGTAATAGGCTTTGCTTAGATTATTCCAGGCTGGCTGGAACTCATAGACGGCAATACGCTTGAAGTCGATTTCCTGGTGTTGTTGATGAAACGCCGCAACGGTGACTTCGGCATGATAGCAATGCGGACAGCCATGATTAAAAAACTCGATGACTTGCGGTTTATCGGTTTTGCCGGCCGGCTTGGCGATTTTGTAATGTACGCCTTCTTTGTACGGAGCGTTGCTGGCTGCTTCGCAACCGGAAACGGATAACATCGCGGCTACGCCAAGCAACAATACCCTGCTCAACCAATTCATCGAGTTTTCTCCTTCGAGTATGTTCGTGTTGATTATTCGACGGTAACCGATTTCGCCAGGTTGCGAGGTTTGTCGACATCGGTACCGCGCGCCAACGCCGCATGATAAGCCAGCAACTGCACCGGTATCGTGTGTACGACCGGGCTTAATACGCCGACGTGACGTGGTGTACGAATGACGTGCACGATATCGCTTTCACCAAAATGCGAATCGAGATCGGCGAACGCGAAAATTTCGCCCCCGCGGGCACGCACTTCCTGGATATTCGACTTCACTTTTTCCAGCAGATTGTCATTCGGGGAGATGACGACCACTGGCATATTGCTGTCGACCAGCGCCAGCGGGCCATGCTTCAGTTCGCCCGCTGGATAAGCCTCGGCGTGAATATAAGAAATTTCTTTCAGCTTCAAAGCGCCTTCGAGCGCAATCGGGTAGTGCACACCGCGACCGAGGAACAAAGCATGTTCCTTGCCGGCAAATTTATTGGCCCAGCGCTGGATTTGCGGCTCAAGATTCAAGGCGTGTTGGACGCTGCCTGGCAAATGGCGCAGTGAATCCAGATACTCGGCCTCTTTTTCATCATTCAGGCGGCCGCGCAATTTGGCCAGCACACCGGTCAGCGCAAACAGTGCGATCAATTGCGTTGTGAATGCTTTCGTTGACGCGACGCCAATTTCAGCACCAGCACGGGTGTAGAACACCAGCTTCGAAGCTCGAGGAATCGCGCTTTCACGGACGTTGCAAATCGACAACGTTTGTTCGCAACCATAGGACTTGGCGTATTTCAGCGCTTCCATCGTATCCAGCGTTTCGCCGGATTGGGAAATGGTGACGATCAGCTGACGTGGATTGGCGGCAACATCGCGGTAACGATATTCGGAAGCGATATCGACATTGCAGGGAATACCGGCAATGCTTTCAATCCAGTAACGCGCAACAGAACCGGCATAGAAACTGGTGCCACAGGCAATGATCTGCACGCTGTCGATGTTGCTGAACACTTCCTCGGCGTTGGCGCCGAACAATTCCGCTTTAAAACGGTGCGTCAGAATCGGCTCGATGGTATCGGCCAGCGCTTTCGGCTGTTCGTGAATTTCCTTCTGCATGAAATGCGAGAACGGCCCAAGCTCCAATGATGCCAGCGACACATCGGAGACGTGGACATCGCGTTCGACTTTGCTGTCTTTGCCGTCATAAACCGTCACCGAAGAACGGGTCAGCTTCGCGACATCGCCTTCTTCCAGGTACATCACTTTGCGGGTTTGCGAAATCACCGCCGAGACATCCGAAGCGATAAAGTTTTCGCCTTCGCCCAGACCGATCAACAGTGGGCAACCCATACGGGCGACGATCAACTCATCCGGCTTATCGACGGCAATGACGGCTATCGCGTAAGCACCGACCAGCTCCTTGACCGCGCCTTTGACACTGGTCAGCAAGTCGCCGTTTTGTTTGTAATGATGATGAATCAGATGGGCGATGACTTCGGTATCGGTTTGCGACTCAAAGGCATAACCAGCCAGTTTCAGTTCGGCACGCTTTTCATCGTGGTTTTCGATGATGCCGTTATGAACAACAGCAACCAAGCCGCCAGAAATATGCGGGTGCGCGTTCGGCTCGGTTACACCACCGTGTGTGGCCCAACGGGTGTGGCCAATACCAAGCAAACCATTGAGGTTCATCGCTTGCGCGGCCGCTTCCATTTCCGCGACACGGCCGGTACGACGGGCGCGCTTGATGTCGCCGCCTTCGAGTACCGCGATACCCGATGAGTCATAACCGCGATATTCCAAACGCTTCAGGCCATCAACCAACATCGGCACAACATTCTGTTTGGCGATGGCGCCAACAATTCCGCACATAATTTTCTCCGCTGACTACTGCGCTTCCTGCGCAGCTAAAACTGTGTTCAGTGTGCCGAGCTTTCACTGAAGCACGGCTGAATTCATTACGCTGTTCGTTTCAGGATTTCTTCTTGACCGGCCGCTGCCAGCCTTCAATCTCTTTCTGCGCGACCCGCGAGATTACCAGGGTGTGTTCTGGGACGTTGCGGGTAACGGTGGTACCAGCACCAACCGTGGCACCTTTACCGACGGTGACCGGCGCCACCAGCTGAGTGTCGGAACCGATAAACACGTCATCTTCTATCTTGGTCAGGTGCTTGTTGGCGCCATCGTAATTGCAGGTAATCGTGCCGGCGCCGATATTACAGTTGGCGCCAATTTCAGCATCGCCGATATAGGCCAGATGATTGGCTTTTGAACCAACGCCGATGACGGCCTTCTTCACTTCGACGAAATTGCCGATATGCACCTGATCGGCCAGATCGGCACCGGGACGCAGGCGGGCGAATGGCCCGATCAAGGCGCCATCGCCAATGCGCGCGCCTTCCAGATGCGAATTCGGATGGACCAGGACATTTTCACCGATGATGCAGTCTTTAATTACACAGTTGGCACCAATCTGGCTGCCATAGCCGATGCTGACTTTGCCTTCAAGGACGACGTTGACGTCGATAATGACGTCCTGGGCAATGCTGACCTGACCGCGAATATCGAGCCGGGCCGGGTCACGCAGGGTCACGCCCTGAGTCATCAGCTGCTCGGCCTGGCGACGCTGAAAGCGGCGCTCCAGATCGGCCAGTTGCAGACGGTTATTGACGCCTTCAACCTCATCGCTGGATAGCGGCTGATGGGTTTCAACAACGCCACCTTCGTTGACGCACATCGCGACGATGTCGGTCAGGTAATACTCGTTCTGGGCGTTGTCGTTCTTCAGGTTATTGAGCCAACGGGCCAGATCTTCACCAGCGCAGCAGAGCATGCCGGTATTCACTTCCTTGACCTTTTTCTGCTCATCAGTGGCGTCTTTCTGCTCGACAATCGCGGTTACAGCACCGGCATTGTTACGCAGGATGCGGCCATAGCCGGTCGGGTCGGGCAGATTGACGGTCAACAGGCCAATACCTTTCTTTGGTTGCTTGCGTAACAGTTCGGCCAGGGTTTCGGCCCGGGTCAGCGGCACATCACCATAGAGAATCAAAACTTGGTTGGCGGTGTTGATCTGCGGCATTGCCTGTTGCACAGCATGGCCGGTACCGAGTTGCTCGGCCTGCAGCGCCCATTTCAACTGACTGTCCTGAATCGTGACTTTAACCTGATCGCCACCGTGGCCATAAACCAGCACGATTTCTTCCGCATTTAGCCCCTTGGCGTTATCGATCACATGCTGAACCAGCGGTTTGGCGCCGAGTCCATGCAGGACTTTCGGTAAACGGGATTTCATGCGGGTGCCCTGGCCGGCGGCCAGAATGATCACGGAAAGGCTCATAGCGTTTGAAAAATCCTTCTTGTTACATCGGGAAGCGACGCTCATTGTCGCGGGGCAAAAATCCTAACACTGACGACAGATAGACAAAAGGGCAGCGAGTGGCTGCCCTTCGGTCGTATTCACAATGCCGTTCTGCTTACTTGGCCTTGCGGCGCAGTTGCTGAATAGCGCGTAGCTGAGCAGCGGCTTCGGCCAATTCGGCCGCGGCTTTCGCGTACTCGATCTTGGCTTCGCGGTCGCTGATGGCTTCCGAGGCCCGTTTCTGAGCATCCAAAGCTGCTGCTTCGTCAATGTCCTTAGCGCGAACAGCGGTGTCGGCTAGAATCGTGACTTTGTTCGGCTGCACTTCCAGCATGCCGCCGGAGACGTAGAAGAAATCTTCTTCGCCGCCCTGACGGATAATTTTGACAGCGCCTGGCTTCAGGGCGGTCAGCAGTGGCGAGTGGTTATAAAGAATACCCAATTCACCTTGCAGACCGTTGGCAACCACCAGCTCAACCAGTCCTGAGAACAGTTGGCCTTCGGCGCTGACGATGTCCAGTTGTACACTCACTGCTGACATACCTTAAACCTTTCAGGTGTTTATCCTAACGCGTTGCCGCGCTTTGGATGTCAGGCCCGGCAGGCGAAGCTTGCCGGGCAGTCATATTACTTGTTCAGCGTTTTGGCTTTTTCGACCGCTTCTTCGATGGTGCCAACCATGTAGAAGGCCTGCTCTGGCAGGTGGTCGTATTCGCCGCTCAACAAGCCTTTGAAGCCACGGATGGTTTCTTTCAGCGACACGTACTTGCCTGGGCTACCAGTGAACACTTCGGCAACGTGGAAAGGCTGCGACAGGAAGCGCTGGATCTTACGGGCGCGCTGTACCACCAGCTTGTCTTCGGCTGACAGTTCGTCCATACCTAAGATAGCGATGATGTCTTTCAGCTCTTTGTAACGCTGCAGCACGGCCTGTACGCCACGGGCGCAGTTGTAATGCTCTTCGCCGATGACCAGCGGGTCCAGCTGACGGCTGGTGGAATCCAGCGGGTCCACGGCCGGGTAAATACCCAACGAGGCAACCTGGCGGCTCAACACGACGGTGGCGTCCAAGTGCGAGAAGGTCGTGGCTGGTGACGGGTCGGTCAAGTCGTCGGCAGGAACGTAGACGGCCTGAATCGAGGTGATCGAGCCCCACTTGGTCGAGGTGATGCGCTCTTGCAGTACGCCCATCTCTTCGGCCAGGGTCGGCTGGTAACCTACCGCCGATGGCATACGACCCAGCAGCGCCGATACTTCGGTACCGGCCAGGGTGTAACGGTAAATGTTGTCGACGAACAGCAGCACGTCTTTACCTTTGCCGGACGCGTCTTTCTCGTCACGGAAGTGCTCGGCCATGGTCAAGCCGGTCAAGGCTACGCGCAGACGGTTACCCGGCGGCTCGTTCATCTGGCCGTAGACCATCGCCACTTTGTCGAGAACGTTGGAGTCTTTCATCTCGTGGTAGAAGTCGTTACCTTCACGAGTACGCTCACCGACACCGGCGAACACCGACAAACCCGAGTGGGCTTTGGCGATGTTGTTGATTAGTTCCATCATGTTAACGGTCTTGCCGACGCCGGCACCACCGAACAGACCGACTTTACCGCCCTTGGCGAACGGGCACAGCAGGTCGATAACTTTGATACCGGTTTCCAGCAGCTCAGAGGTGCTGGCTTGGTCGGCGTAGGACGGGGCTTTGCGGTGAATCGGCTTGCGGGTATCGCAAGCGACATCGCCGGCTTCGTCAATCGGGTTACCAAGCACGTCCATGATACGGCCCAGCGTACCCATGCCGACTGGTACTGATACCGGCGCACCGGTATTCGCGACTTTCATGCCGCGCTTCAGGCCGTCGGATGAACCCATGGCGATGGTACGGACAACGCCGTCACCCATCTGTTGTTGCACTTCCAGCGTCAGGCCAGCGTCGCTCACCATCAGGGCGTCGTACACCTGCGGAACACTGTCTCGTGGAAACTCGACGTCGATAACCGCGCCGATGATTTGAACGATGATACCGTTGCTCATCTTTAATTCCTCTAAGTCGAAATCTTTCCGCTTACACTGCCGCGGCGCCGCCAACGATCTCGGAAATTTCCTGAGTAATCGCGGCCTGACGTGCTTTGTTGTAAATCAATTGCAATTCGTTGATCAGGTTGCCGGCGTTGTCGGTCGCGGACTTCATCGCGACCATACGCGCCGCCATTTCGCAGGCGATGTTTTCAACGACCCCCTGATACACCTGGGACTCGATATAACGCTTGAACAGCATGTCCAAAAGTTCCACCGGTTCCGGCTCGTAAATGTAATCCCAGCTGTGTTCGCGCTTGGCCATTTCCTCGTCGGCAACGGCTGGCAACAACTGCAGCACCTGCGCTTTTTGCGACATGGTGTTGACGAATTCGTTGCTGACCATGAACAGGCGATCAATCTTGCCGGCGTCGTACGAGTCGAGCATGGTTTTCACCGAACCGATTAAATCGTTCAGTGACGGCCGATCACCCAGATTCTGGGTTTGTGATACGACATTACCGCCGATACGACGGAACAATTGCGTAGCCTTGGCACCGATGACGCAAATCTCGACATCAACACCTTTCTGGTTCCACTCTTTCATCGCACCGAGCGCCGCTTTGAACAGGTTGATGTTCAAGCCGCCGCACAGACCACGATCAGTGGAGACGACGATAAAGCCCACGCGTTTGGCTTCACGCTCAATCACGTAAGGATGCTGGTACTCCAGGTTCGCCGAGGCCAGCTGACCAATCACGCTGCGCAGCTTTTGCGCATACGGACGGCTCTGGGCCATGCGATCCTGGGCGCGACGCATTTTCGACGCCGCCACCATCTGCATTGCCTTGGTGATCTTCTGCGTGTTCTTAACGCTCGCGATTTTGGTACGTATTTCTCTAGCGCCGGCCATGATCTCGTTCCGGTAACTGCGTTAACAGGGCAGGGTGTTCACCCTGCCCAGAGCCTTACCAAGCGGAAGTCCGCTTGAACGTTTCGATCGCATCGCGCAACTGCTTGGCGATGGCGTCGTTGTACTCGTACGTGCTGTTGATTTGGTCCATCAACGCTTTGTGTTCGTTGTTCATGAACGCCAACAGTTTCTTCTCGAAATCGCCAAGCTTGGCAACCGCTACGTCACGGTGCAGCTTGTGCTCAATGACGAACAACACGATGGCCAGCTCAGCAACCGACATCGGCGAGTACTGCACCTGCTTCATCATCTCGGTGGCGCGCATGCCGTCTTCGAGCTGAGTACGGGTGGCTTCGTCAAGGTCAGAAGCAAACTGCGAGAACGCGGCCAGTTCGCGGTACTGGGCCAGAGCCAGACGGACACCGCCGCCGAGCTTCTTGATGATCTTGGTCTGAGCGGCACCACCAACACGCGATACCGAAATACCAGCGTTCATCGCCGGACGGATACCGGAGTTGAACAGGTCGGTTTCCAAGAAGATCTGACCGTCGGTAATGGAAATAACGTTGGTCGGAACGAACGCGGACACGTCACCGGCCTGGGTTTCGATGATCGGCAGCGCCGTCAACGAACCGGTTTGGCCTTTGACTTTGCCGTCGGTCATTTTCTCAACGTACTCTTCGTTGACGCGAGCAGCACGCTCAAGCAAACGTGAGTGCAGATAGAAAACGTCGCCTGGGTAAGCTTCGCGACCTGGCGGACGACGCAGCAACAGGGAAATCTGACGGTAGGCCCACGCTTGCTTGGTCAAATCGTCATACACGATCAGCGCGTCTTCGCCTTTGTCGCGGAAGTATTCGCCCATCGAGCAACCGGAGAACGGTGCCAGAAATTGCATCGAAGCGGCTTCAGAAGCAGAAGCGGCAACGATGATCGTGTGCGCCAATGCGCCGTGCTCTTCGAGCTTGCGCACAATGTTGGCGATGGTCGAGGCTTTCTGACCAACGGCAACGTAAATACACTTAATGCCGGTGCCTTTCTGATTGATGATCGCGTCGATGGCCATCGCGGTTTTACCGGTCTGACGGTCACCGATGATCAACTCACGCTGACCACGGCCGATTGGAATCATCGAGTCAACGGCTTTGTAACCGGTTTGCACCGGCTGCGATACCGACTTACGCCAAATAACGCCCGGAGCAACCTTCTCGATTGGCTCCATGCGGGTGGCGTTGATGGCGCCTTTGCCATCAATCGGGTTACCCAACGCATCGACCACGCGGCCGAGCAGGGCTTCGCCGACTGGCACTTCCAGAATGCGGCCAGTGCACTTGGCGGTTTGACCTTCGGCAACACCGGAGTAGTCACCGAGAATAACGGCGCCGACCGAGTCACGCTCAAGGTTCAGAGCCAGAGCAAATTTGCTGCCTGGCAATTCGATCATTTCGCCGTACATGGCATCAGCAAGGCCATGAATACGGACAATACCGTCGGACACCGACACTACGGTGCCTTCGTTGCGTGCTTCCGATTGCACTTTGAATTGTGCAATACGGTTCTTGATCAGCTCGCTGATTTCAGAAGGGTTGAGTTGCGTGCTCATTGCTTCAAATCCTGATTAGGCCCGGAGGCGTTCGCCCAGACGGTTTAACTTGCCGCGGACAGAGCCGTCGATCACTACATCGTTGCCACGGACGATGACGCCACCGATCAAATCGGCATCGACTTCGTACTTAGCAAACACTTGCTTTTGCCATTTCTTGGCCAAGGACTCGACCAGCGTTTTCTTTTCGCTGTCGGCCATTGGCATTGCTGAAGTGATGGTCACTTCCACGGTTTTTTCGTGGGCAGCTTTTTCGATCAGGAACAGTGCGCAAACTTCCGGCACAGTGTTCAAGCGATCGTTTTCCGCCAGCATCTCGATATATGCCTTGCCACCTTCGGGGAGCCGGCCTTCGCATACGGCGAGGAGCGCCGCGAGGCGGGTCTCCTTGGGCACGCGCGGGTTGTCGAGCAAAGCGGACAGGCTTTCGTCATTCACCGCGACAGCGAGGAATTGCAGAAAGTCTGCCCAAGCCGACAACGCCTTGTTTTCGAGTGCGTACTCGAAAGCGGCTTTGGCATAGGGACGGGCAACTGTAGTGAGTTCGCTCATGGTGTCCGCTTAATGTTGACTTACAGTTCTTGCGCCAGCTTGTTGATCAGCTCGGACTGGGCCGAAGCGTCGACCGAGCGCTGCAGAATTTTCTCGGCACCGGCAACCGCCAAGGCGGCCACTTGTGCGCGCAGCGCTTCTTTGGCTTGTTCAACTTGCTGGGTCACTTCGGCCTTGGCGCCATGGATAATGCGTTCCGCTTCTTTGCGGGCATCACCGGCCGCGGCGTCGACGATTTCGGCATGGCGCTTGTTGGCTTTCTCAACAATGTCATTCGCCTGTTCCCGCGCTTCACGCAGGATTTCAGTCGCTTTCTTTTGCGCCAGTTCGATATCGTGTTGACCACGCTCAGCAGCAGCAAGACCGTCAGCAATTTTCTGACGACGTTCGTCGATGGCTTTCACCAATGGTGGCCACACGACTTTCATCGTGAAAATCGCGAACACAATAAACGTGACTGACTGTACGAGCAGTGTGCTATTGATATCCACGGTTAGTGCTTCCTAAGTGAAAACGGATGACGCGTTTGCGCCGACAAAATGCTTAGCCGCCGAACGGGTTGCCAACGAAGTACAACGCCAAACCAACACCGATAATGAACGGGGCGTCGATCAGACCGGCCAACAGGAACATTTTGGTTTGCAGCTGACCCATCAGTTCTGGTTGACGAGCAGAAGATTCCAGGAACTTGGAGCCCATCAGCGCGATACCGATACAAGCGCCGATAGCGCCCAGACCGATGATGATGCCGCAAGCGATAGCGATTAAACCTGCCATTTCATTTTCCTCGCAAAGGTTTAGGGTTTAAAAACAAAACTACAAAAAACGGTACTGCTGAAAACTTAGTGTGCGTCGTGCGCCTGACCCAGATACACCAGCGTCAGCATCATGAAGATGTACGCTTGCAGAATGACGATCAGGATATGGAAAATTGCCCAGGACATTTGCGCCAGGAAACCGCCGAGCGCACCGAGCGTGCCGCCCATGCTTTCCCATGGCAGCGCGATCGAGCCGAGCAATGCAATCAGAATGAACAGCAGTTCGCCGGCATACATGTTGCCGTACAGTCGCAGACCCAAGCTTAAGGTTTTCGCGACGTATTCGATCAGCTGCATGGCCAGGTTCAGCGGCCAAAGAACAATATTGTTACCGAACGGCGCGGCGACCAGCTCATGGCTGAAACCACCAACGCCTTTGATTTTTACGCCGTAGTACAGCGACAGGAACAGTACCGCGACTGACATGCCGAGCGTGGCATTGATGTCGGCGGTCGGCACGACGCGCATGTAGACATGGTGCGGGTCGACACCGAAAGCATGGTAGCCGATTTGGCCGGCCAGCATTGGAATCCAGTCAACCGGGATCAAGTCCATCGTGTTCATCAGGATGATCCACAGGAACACGGTCAGCGCCATCGGGGCGATAAAGGAACGGTCACCGTGGATAATCGACTTGGCCTGCTCATCGACCATCTCGAGCATCATCTCGACGGCACATTGCAGACGGCCCGGCACACCGGTCGTGGCTTTGCGCGAGGCTTTCCACAGAATAAACAGACCAATCAGGCCGGTGATCCAGGCCCACATGATCGTGTCGACATTGATCGTGCCGAGCGGGCCGGCTTGGATCTGCCAATGGGTAAGGTGATGCTGGATATATTCGCCAGTCGTTATCGCGTGTTCGGTGCCTTCAGCGCTCATGACTTACCTTTACGATCCAAAATCAACGGAACGATCCACAACCCTTGAAAGGTCAGCAGAAAGCCCACCAGTATGTGTATTTCCTGGCCCTTCATCGCGAAAAACGCTGCCCCAAGCAGCGCTACCGTGAACAGCCATTTCAAACCTTGGAACACCCACAGCGCCAAATAGAAGCGTGTGGCCTGTCCGGCGCCGAACGGTTGCAGCAGGCGCCTGGCGGCATACCACTGCGGCAACAACACCGCTGCTCCACCAGCCAAGGCTGCCAAGGCAGCATCCAGACCATAAATACCATTGCCGGCGGCAACGATAACGGCCAAAAGGGCACTCCAGGCATGAACCCTGGCGACAAAAGCGCGACCGCGCTCCGTAGGGTGCTGCCTCATGTAAAGGGTGCTCTTGTGATTCAGGTGGAAGGCGTTCTGAGTTTATGAGAATCGTTCTCATTTGACCCAGCGACGACGCGCGGCATTATAAGGTCAGCAGGGTGAATATTCAACGCGAGTTTGGGTATAAATCGTGCAATAAATCGAGGGAAAACCTGGCGGTTATTCAATCAGTTATCGTCACTACAACATCTAGTGGCTGACCTTGAGGCCGCCACTAATGGGCTTCTTGCTTGGCTTTTTTCGTGCCGCAACAAAGCCGCCATCTATTGATCATCAAAGCTTCATTTGAAATCTTCAGCGGCACCTTGCTGCCACGCAGCACTAGCGTTCATCGTACCCGCTTCAGCCGATGCTCATTACTGATACCGCTCAACACATGGCCAGTCGGACCGGCCGTTGCCGCCGATTCACAGTGACCGGTCTGGTCATCAAAGAAGAAATCCGGGGCGAAGGCTTTCAGGAATGGGCCTTTTTCCAGACCGCCCAGGAACATTGCCTCATCGACGACGATATTCCAGCTCATCAGTGTACGTATCGCGCGCTCATGGGCCGGGGCGGAGCGGGCCGTGACCAAGGCCGTGCGAATCCGGATGGGCAGATGGCTGCTGGCTTGCTGCAGTTCATGCAGCGCCTTCAGTAGCGGTTGGAAAGGGCCCGGCGGCAAAGGCGTTTGGCTGTGGCTGCGTTCGTGATCGACAAAGGCATCGAGTCCGGAGGACTGGAATACCCGTTCGGCCTCATCCGAGAACAGCACGGCGTCACCGTCAAGCGCAATGCGGATTTCGTCCGGATGCTGTTCGGCGGTTTTGATCGATTGGGGAAATACCCGTGCGGCCGGAAAGCCGGTGCACAGCGCGGCGCTGACATCGTCATCATTGGCCGATAAAAACAGATTGGCGTTCAATGAGTCGAGATATTTATAAGGTGGGGCGCCGCGAGTAAAAACCCCACGCTCGACTTTCAAGCCATGATGTTCAGCAGAACGGAACACACGCAGGCCAGACACCGGATCGTTGCGCGACACCATGACCACTTCGACGCGCTGCTGTTCTGGTTCATTGAAGCGCAGCAACTTTTGGATCAGCGGATAGGCAACGCCGGGTTTCGCTGGCTGCTCCAGGCGCTGCATCTGCAATTCCATGTAGGCGCGGTCATCGGTGGTTTCGAATAGCTGGTTTTCTTCTTCCAGATCGAACAGCGCCCGTGATGACACGGCGACCACCAATTTGCCATCGAGACTGACCGGCATAAAGCCTCCTTAACTATCGATTCCGTCAGTGTTACGCGTCTTTATGCGGCACCGACGGATCCATGGCCTGTTGTAACTCAGGGTTGAGCGCATTTTCCTCCCTCAACTGGCCTTCCCATTTTGAAACAACGGCTGTGGCAACGCTGTTGCCAATGACGTTGGTCGCCGAGCGCGCCATATCGAGGAAATGATCGATACCGAGTAACAACAGCAATCCGGCTTCCGGAATATTGAATTGCACCAGCGTTGCGGCGATAACGACCAGCGATGCGCGCGGCACACCGGCCATGCCTTTTGAGGTGACCATCAGCACCAGCAGCATGGTGATTTGCGTGCCGAGCGACAACTCAATGCCATAAGCTTGCGCGATAAACATCGTCGCAAAGGTGCAGTACATCATCGAACCATCGAGGTTGAATGAATAACCGAGCGGCAACACGAATGACGCGACACGGTTGCTGCAACCAAACTTCTCCAACTGAGCCAGCGTTTTCGGATAAGCTGCTTCGCTGGAGGCGGTGGCGAATGCCAGCATCGTTGGTTCGCGTACTGAACGGAATAAGCGCCAAGCGCGATTACGCAGCACGGCCCAGGCAGCAACGAACAGTAGTAACCAAAGCAGACCAATCGCGAAGAAAAACTCCAACATGAAAGTCCCGTAAGTGACCAGCACACTCAAACCACTTTTTGCCAGCGCCGCCGACACCGCCGCAAACACGGCGACCGGTGCGAACCACATGACCAGCATCGTGAATTTCAGCATCACATAAGAAAGCCCTTCGAGTGCATCGACCAGCACCGTGGCGCGTTCGCCAACACCGGCACAAGCAACACCAAAGAACACCGAGAACACCACGATCTGCAGGATTTCATTTTTCGCCATGCCATCGGCGATGCTGGTCGGAATCAAATGGGTGATGAATTCTTTTAAGCTGAGCGAATGAGTAGCCAAACCGCTAGTTGCAGCGGCGTCTGGTAATTCTATTCCGGTGTCGATGCCAGGCTGAAAGAGATTGACCAGAATCAGGCCCAACGTCAGTGAAACCAGTGAGGCACCAACAAACCAAACAAAGGCTTTAAATCCGATACGGCCTACCGTGTTGACATCACCCATCTTGGCGATACCAACCGTCAAGGTCGCGAACACCAACGGCGCGATAATCATTTTGATCAGACGCAGGAACATTGTCGTGATCAGCGAAAAATACTCGACCCAAACAGCGGTGTCGGAAGAAAACCTATTCAGCACATAACCGAAGACAATGCCGGCGACCAGTGCTATGAGAATCCATTTAGTCAGTTTATTGCCAGAGCTCATTCTTCCACCTACAGGTGCCGATACAAAAACGCCGCTTCGGAACGGAAGCGGCGCAGTAATGATTTATTGCAGGTCAATTTCAATCTTCTCCGGCCTTCGGGTCATTGAAGGTTTCCCGGTCGAACTCATTTTCCGAATTCGCGACGATACAGGCAACGGCGGCATCGCCGGTAATATTGACAGCCGTGCGACTCATGTCCAGCAAACGATCGATGCCGATGATCATGGCAATGCCTTCAATTGGCAAGCCGACCTGTTGCAGAACCAGGGTCAGCATAATCAAGCCGACGCCGGGCACCCCGGCGGTGCCAATGGAAGCCAGCGTCGCCGTGGCGATCACGGTCAGGATTTGCGTCATCGTCAGGTCGATGCCATAGACTTGCGCGATAAATACCGTTGCAACCCCCTGCATGATCGCCGTGCCGTCCATATTGATCGTCGCACCCAGCGGCACCGAGAACGAAGCAATCCGGTTCGATACACCGAGTTTTTCGCGTACCGTCGACAAGGTAATCGGCAAGGTTGCGTTACTCGATGCGGTCGAAAAGGCAAAAATCCAGGCGCCTTTCATTTTGCTTAAAAACGGTACCGGGTTGGCGCGCGCAAGAACCGTAACCAACGCCGGATAAATCACGAGCAGTTGAATCAGTAAGGCAAACAGTACAGTACCGAAGTATTTCGCCAGTGGGGCAATGGCATCGAGACCTAATTGATAAACAACGCGAGTCAGCAAACAGAACACGCCGTATGGCGCCAGCATCACCAGGATATGCACCAGTTTCAGAATAACGGTGTTCCAGTCTTCAAAAAATTCATTGAGCCGTTTGCCGGCGTTGCCACTCTGGGAAATGGCGATACCGAGCAATACCGAAAACAGAATGACCTGCAGCATATTGCCTTCGGCCATCGCTTCTATCGGATTTTTCGGCATGATGTTGATCAGCACATCCCACATTGATGGGCTCGCCTTTACATCGAAATCGCCCGCTTCCAGCGCAACGCCTTTACCGGGAGAGAACAGCAACGCAAAGACGATGGCCAACGTAATCGCCGCAGCGGTGGTCAACATATACAGCCCGAGCGCCTTGCCGCCGATGCGACCGAGCTGCGCGATATCGGTCAACGAACTGGTGCCGCAGACCAGTGAAACGAATACCAATGGAATGACCAGCAGTTGCAGACTGCGGATAAAGATTTGGCCAATGGCGTTGAAAGCGCCATCGATAACATTGATGGCAAACACACTGTCTGGTGCTACGACGCCCTTCAATACCGCACCGGCGACGATCGCCAGGCCCATCGCAATCAGAATGTGGACGCTGAGTTTATGGGCGCTTTGTGCCTGCACGGTGCTGGTCTCCTGTTGTTTTAGTTCCGCCTGGCTGGCGGTTGGGGATTTGATTGATGGGGGATGTTATCAGGTTTTTAAGGGGTCATTCCCGCGAAGGCGGAAATCCAGGAATCACCTATCAAAGCTTTCGATCTCTCGAACAGAGCTTTCGGCTCCCACCTTTGCCGGGTCTCGCCCCGGCGGGCAAAGTACTTTCTCTTGTTCGCGCAAGAGAAAGTACTCAAAGAGAAGCGCGCCCCAACTGCGCCAGAAAAGCTTATTAGCTTCGACTAAGCCGTTCCGGCATCGACATGATTCCAGCTCGGGCCGCGCTGACTCGGCATCCATGCCTCAACAGCGCTACAACCGCTGTCCCTGCGGTTGTACCCGGCTTACATCATGCCGCTGCCGGCTGGCGCAGACGGGGACCCCGTTTTTTCTTTTCGATAGTTGATGCTTCGACAAATCATTCTTCAACCTTGGTGCTTCTGATGAAGAAGCTCTCTCCTGTCTATTCTTTGTTGTTTTCGAGCTTTATAGCGCTGATTAATGTCAATGTCGCGTACTTTGACGAGACGCTTTCCGGTAGTAATGGCAGTGGAGAGGATTTCAGTATTGCCGCTTTCACAAGCTCGCCTCTTTCTTGAGGTCTTTCCAGAACTCTCACGCTCTCGACTCGACCATCGTGGGTAATTTCTGTCGCCATCACGACTTGCCCGTCTGGCACGTCAACGATGTGATTAGTGTTATTGAAGGTATCGAAAAATCTCGAGAGGCAGCTTTCTATGTACTCCAGATGCTCTCCCGGATTGCTACGAGAAAGAAATAGCGTACCAGAGGGCCTTGAATGATTTAGTTGATAGCTGTCGAGCTCTGCTTGCAGCCCTTGAATATGTTCAGCCTTGTCTCGGCTTTTCTGGCTACTCTGGGGATCCAGCGCCCAGCAAGCATAAGAAAACAGGATAAAAGAGAGGCCGACTACTCCGAGTATTCTCAAAATCGGTTCTCTCTTTACCTCGTTGACGCTTAAAACTCTTCGCTTTCCTTCAAGCCAAGTTTTTCCAATACGCCATCCAATTGTTCAAGCGAGCTGTAAGGAATCACCAAACGCCCGGCTTTTTTCGGACCGTGTTCGATTTTCACTGGCGCACCCAGATGTTCGGCCAATTGTTTTTGCAGGCGATCGATGTCGGCGTTTTTGACCGGTTTGTGTTCGGTTTTCGCTGCGGAAGGATTGAGCAGTCGGCGCACCAGTTTTTCGGTTTCGCGTACGGTCAGTTGTTTGCCGGCGACGTCGCGGGCGATTTCTGGTTGCTGGTTTTTGTCGAGCGAGAGCATCGCGCGGGCGTGGCCCATTTCGATATCGCCGCGCTCCAGCAAGGTCTTGACGTCATCATGCAAGTGCAACAAACGCAATAAGTTCGTAACGCTGACGCGTGATTTGCCGACGGCGCCGGCGGCTTGTTCTTGGGTTAATTGAAATTCGTGGATCAGGCGTTGCAGGCCGAGTGCTTCTTCGATGCAGTTCAGATCTTCGCGCTGCATGTTTTCGATCAGCGCCATCGCCGCGGCGCCCTGTTCGGACACCTCCTTGACCAGCGCTGGCACTTCCATCAGGCCGGCGCGTTGTGAGGCGCGCCAACGACGTTCACCGGCGATGATTTCGAATTTCTGGTCGCCGATTTTGCGCACGACGATTGGCTGGATCAGGCCCTGGGCCTTAATCGAGTCGGCCAGTTCGTTCAGCGCGTCTTCGGTCATTACCCGGCGTGGCTGGTAGCGGCCCGGTTGCAAAAACTCCACCGGTAATTTGCGCAATTCGCCGTCGGTTTCGGAAAGGGTTTTGCCGGTCGAGAGTGCCTGCGCGGTGTTCTGACCAATCAGCGCGGACAGGCCGGTGCCGAGTCCCCGTTTTTTCACTGCCATGATGTAAAAGCCTTCAATACGAAATCAAACTGTGTGCAAATGGACGTCGTTCTGTCTTCCCTGATCGCGCCTTTTATTGCGCGGTAATTTCCGAGAACGGCACTTTGTCCCGACGCAGCACTTCACCCGCCAGCGTCAGGTACGCTTTTGAACCGGAGGAAAGTTTGTCGTAAACGAGTGCCGGCAAGCCATGCGAAGGCGCTTCGGCCAGGCGCACGTTGCGCGGAATAATGGTGTTGTACAGGCGTTCGCCGAAATGGTCTTGTAATTGTTGGGCGACGTCACCAGCCAGATTGTTGCGCGGGTCGAACATCGTGCGCAGCACGCCTTCGATATGCAGGTCGGGGTTCAGCGCTTCGCGAATTTGATCGACGGTTTGCAGCAGCGCGCTGATGCCTTCGAGCGCGAAGTATTCGCATTGCATTGGAATCAATACTGAATGCGCGGCAACTAGCGCGTTGACGGTCAGCATGTTCAAACTGGGCGGGCAATCAATGTAGATGTAGTGGTAGTCATCAGCGATGCTGACCAGCGCTTTTTGCAAGCGGTGTTCGCGTTGTTCGGTTTCCAGCAGGTGCACTTCGGCCGCGGTCAGCTCCTGGTTGGCCGGCAGCAAATCGTAACCGCCGTTGGTGCCGGGAATAATGGCGTCGCGGGCGTCGATATCGCCCATCAGCACGTCGTAAACGGTGGCCTGCAAACCATGCTTATTGACGCCGCTGCCCATCGTCGCGTTGCCCTGCGGATCCAGATCGATCAGCAGCACGTTGCGTTTGGTCGCCGCCAGGCTGGCTGCGAGGTTGATGCTGGTGGTGGTTTTGCCGACGCCACCTTTCTGATTGGCAACCGCGATGATGCGACCCACTAAAGTTCTCCGAATACCTGTGCTTGCTCCGCGCTCGGCGCGGCGTGAAACCGGTTTCTGATTGAACCGGTACGGCGGTGATCGAACGGCCTACCGCCAAGGACCGGATAGGGTACCGTATCGCCGGCCGCGCTCCAATCCTGATGTTCCACGCAAACGCCGGTTTGATACCCATGGCGATCAAGAGCTTAGCGTGAGCCGCTACCAGATATCGTGGTAGGCGAAACCCGCTGCCACCATGGCTAGCGGTCAAAAATTGTCATGAATTTTCTGTGGCGCGCTGCACCCGAACCAGGCAGCGGTAGGCATCGAGCCCCGGCACCTGCAGTTCGATGGTTTCGCAGCGATAGGCGGCACCAAGCTGTTCGCGTTCTTCGTCGGCGCGTTGGCTTTTCATTGCCAGCCAAACTCCGCCCGGCGCCAGCAGGTGTTCACTGATTTGCACGAACGGCGCCAGCTCGCTGAACGCGCGCGAGACGATTTGTTGGTACTGGCCCTGATGGGCTTCGACCCGGGCTTGCACCGGCGTGATATTGCCAAGCCCAAGTTCATGGCTGATCTGACGGATAAAACGAATTTTCTTGCCGTTGCTGTCCAGCGCCGTGACGTTAAGCTCCGGCCGCATGATTGCCAGCGGCAGCGCCGGAAAGCCGGGACCGGTGCCGACATCCAGCAAGGCGCCGTCACCAACCTGCGGCAGTACACTCAGCGAATCGAGCACGTGCAGGATCAGCGCTTGTTTCGGCTCGCGAATCGCGGTCAGGTTGAATGCCGTGTTCCATTTCATCAGCGCCTCAAGCAGTGCCAACAACCGGTCGGCCTGGTTATCGGAAACCGGCAAAACCATTTGCTGGCAAGCATCAAGCAGGAAAGGGCGCAAGGACATTGGTAGAGTCAATTCATGAAGACACGGCCAGTGATCTTATAGCCATTACCGTGCTTCGGCTATTTTCACGACCCGCTTCACACGCCAAGCCTCGATTTTCTGTCTACGCTTGGGTCATGCCTTTTCTCAATCCACACGCCGAGCCGGATCGGCAGGCCCGATGATTGCCGATCTCAGCCAGACCATTAGCCCATTACTGGAACAGGCCGCCGGCCTGATGGGTCTCGCTGTGCCGGAAATGGCCCACTCACCAGTTTGGCAGGCGTTCCAGGTGCGCTTACTCGACGAATCCGTGCGCCATTGTCTACAGCAGCAGGCGGATCTCGACCCTCTGGCCCAAGAGCTGCTGCGGGATTTGCCGATGCTGGTCGTGCGCGTGCAGCAGCAGGGCGTGCTGCTCTGGCGCGATCAAACCCACCCGGTAAGACGTTTTGGCGAAATGCTGGTCGGCGCCGTGCGCGGTGTCGATGATTTTTCTGGCCGCAATGCCAAAACCATCATCGATCTGGTGCCGGCCGCGCTACAAAAAGCCGCCACCGATTTGTCGCAGCTGGAGAAAATCAGCGAACAGTTTGCCCAGTCATTGCGCCAATACCAGCAGGATCTGAAAGTTCGCGAGCAGCAACTGATTCAAAAAGAACGCGAGCAATGGAAACTCGCCGATGCTCGCGTTGGCGTTGACAGCTTGTTGCAACAACAGTTGGGCGAGCGCACGTTGCCGGCCTTTGCCGTCGAATTCTTGGAAAACGATTTTCGCAAACTGCTGCAGGTGGCTCATGTTCAACACGGCAGTAACAGCGAGCGCTGGCAAAAACTGCAGGAGCTGCTGATCGCGATCATCTGGAGTCTCAGCGAAGCGGAAAGCGAATCCTTGCGCAGCGAATATCGGCAACGCATTTCCGAACCGCAAGCGCAATTGCGCGAATGGTTCGGCGAAATCCATCACAACGCGGCTGCGCTCGACCGCTTTGTCGAACAATGGGATGAGTATGCGCTGGCGCTACTCAGCGGCTATCGGCCCAGCTTGCCGGCAGCGCATCTCGATCTCGGCGCCAGCGATCACCGCGAATGGATGTTCACCGATGATGCCTTGCTGAAAGCGCGCGCGATTCGCGTTGGCGATTGGGTGGTTACCGAAGCCAATGGCAAACCAGTGCGGGCGCGTTTGATCGACAAGGACCTGCATCAAGGCCATTACCTGTTTGCCAATTTATCCGGTTTGCGCATCGCCAGTTTCAGTACCGAACAATTGGCCGATGCGTTCGCGGCACAGCGCACGCGATTGATCGACCCGCGCCCGTTCTTTTTGCAATGGCAGCAATCGCTCTTGGAACAATTGGAAGAGCAATTGGCTCGTCTGCATAGCGAAAAAGCTGAAGCCGAAGCGCGCAATGAGGCGGAAAAAATTGCGCTGCAAAAGACGGCCATGGAAAAAGCGCAAGCAAAACTCGCTGCCGAGCGCGAACGTCGCCAGGCAGAGGTCGCCGCCCGCGCCAAAGAACAGGCTCGCGCGCGTCTGCTGGCCGAATGTTTAAGCGATGTGCAGCGTCTGCAACCGGGCGCCTGGTTACAACTGAATACCGACACTTTGAAAGAAAAAGCGCAACTGGCGTTTATCTTGAACCGCTCGAACGAGCTGGTATTTGTCAACGCTGAAGGCAAAAAAGTACTGCAGGCAACCGCGACATCGGTCGCAGAGATGCTGGCTGATCAAAAAGCCAGCGTGCAGGATTATGGTCGTGTGCTCGACGACGCGCTGGCAACACTGGTGCAGGGTCGGCGTGAACATCTGAAAAACTGGCAGTAACTTGATCCTAAAAACCGCCGTTGGTCGCTGCAAGCAATAGGATATGGCGATGAGTATGAAAAGATTCTTGTTTGTTCCGAGGTTTAGTCAGTGGCTGAGCCGCTCCGCAGTGGATAGCGCGCGCCGACTCGGCGATACCGCGTTACCTGTCCGGCCTTGCGCAGAGCGCAAGGCGCTGCGCGGGCGCACAGTACACTGGTACTGTGCTGGTTTCCCGCTCGCCCTCGCGAGGAGAATAACCCTCGCTCCGGTGGGCGCCTTGTGTTTGGCGCTTCCCTGCGCCAAATCCCTTCGGGGCTGGCGCGAAAATCCGCTCCAAGCGGATTTTTCTCGCCTTCGTCGACGTGCACTCTGCACTGCGTCCAACTGCGGCTTCTAGGATTATGAGATACCAGGAAAAACGCCAGCACGCCCGTCTGGCACGCAACGAAAAAGCCTATATCCGCTTGCTGTTCCGCGACGGTCAGCAATTGGAAACGCAAACTGACGATATCTCCGCCGGTGGCTTTCGTGCCCAGGTGCCGGTCGCACTCGATCAGGGCGCGATACTGCATGTGGTGATCGAGGCCGGCGAACCAAAAATCCATTTTCTGCTGGTTGCCGAACTCAGGTGGTGCCGACCGGAAGGTGAGGGCTTCGCGGTCGGTTTTGAGCTTGTCGATGCGCGAGATAGTGATTATGAGGTGTGGCAGCGGTTTGCTATCTCCGAAGATTGAGTCTTGTTACCAGCCTTCGAAAACAGCCAGTTTGCTCACTTTTTTCTCTTTAAAATTGACGTTGCCACGTCTTTCGCTTTCTCAGCATTTGCGTTCTCAGATAGGAACTGTATGACTTTCCAGCTTTCTTCTGACGGATTGTGGGCAATAAGCTTTACTGCAATAGCTAGCGCGTCATCGGCATACTTGTCTGATGGAAATTCGTTCAACATTAGTCGCGAGCGTAGAGCGTCGTGGAGCTGGGTGTCTCGTACAAACTCCCTCTCATTGAGTTTTAGAAACGTTCTGAATTCAAGACCGTGAAGGATCGCGGCAAACTGACTGACTGCCCGTTGCGAACGTGACTTGCTGGCACCGATAGAAAAGGTTTCTTCACCGACTTCCAACACCGTATAGTCCGTTTCGCCATGAACGGGGGCATTGAACATTATGTAACCGCAGTCTTTAAAATGCAGCGTCGCGTAATCCCGAGTACCAGAGAAGCGCACCTTGACTTTGTGAGTACTCAGTAGAAAGGGCATTCCCACCTTATCTACGACATGCTTCATCGGCTGATACACCGAGATCTTTTGGAATTCTACCTTATTGCATTGCTCTTTTGCGTCGATATGACTCTCGATGTCCTGCTTTTTAAAGGGCATTTCCAGTGACTCAGGCAGATATTGTTCTGCAGCCGGAGAGCTATTCAGGGCTTCAACCAAGTATTTGTCGAGCTTTTTGTTACCAGTCGAAGATTGATGTACGGACGTCAAAAACTGATGGTAGCGACCACCGGCGTTTCCCAGTACTTTGATGTGCCAAGCAACCACATCAATGACTGCGCCATTGTCGAGGCGTGAGTGCGTTAATGTGTGATGCAGATGGTCAGCTACTGCATCGGTTAGTTTTGTATTGGTCAGATTGGTAGTATTAATTACTTTTAATGCCACACGGGCGTCATCCGAATCATTGCGATAAAGAGCATCCAGAATAATCATTTCCATGGGCGAATAAGCCGGTGGTTGGTTCGCCTGTAATTGACCGGCACCGGCGGCAAAAACCATTGCCGCAACGAATAGCTTCTTCATTTAGTATTTCCTTGCTTGTGAGTCAAACCATTTCTCTGACTGGTCAAGTATTCTTCCAATGCAATGGTTGACACGTGAGCACGCCGTTGTAAGCAAACCAAATACACCTATGTCTGCGCGGCAGCTGAATGTTTGGGACCGTTTTGATTTTTGTGTAACTGGCTTCATCATATCCTCAATAGGAGAGCATTATGAAGCCAGAAAAACCTGTCAGCACCCATACCACACTTGATGAATTATTAGACAGTTGCAAATCAACCGAAGACTTCCAGGCACTAACCAAAGTGTTGTTCAAGCAGGTCGCGGAGCGGGCGCTGAAGGCCGAAATGGAACAGCATCTGGGTTATGACAAACACGCCGTCAAAGGTCGCAACTCCGGTAATTCACGTAACGGCCGATCGACCAAGCAAGTGCAAACCGAGCATGGCCCACTGGATATCGAAGTCCCACGTGACCGGAATGCCGAGTTTGAACCTCGGTTTATCGGCAAGCATCAACGACGCGTTGGCAGCATAACGGACGCCATCGTGCGACTCTACTCTTACGGCATGAGTCAGCGTGACATTCACGACTACCTGCAAGAAACCTACGGCAACGCGGTGTCACCGGCGCTGATAAGCCAGGTGACCGAACAGGTTATGGATGAAGTACAACAATGGCAGAAGCGACCACTCGATTCGACTTATGCGATTGTCTATCTCGATGCCTTGGTGACGAAGTCGCGGCAGGATGGCATGGTCGGCAATCGCTCCGTGTATGTAGCGCTGGGCATCAACATGCGCGGTGAGAAAGAGATTTTAGGGTTATGGTTGGCCAGCAGTGAAGGCGCCAAGTTCTGGTTAAGCGTTATCAATGAACTGAAAAATCGCGGCGTCAATGACGTATTGATTGCTGTGTCGATGGCCTTAAAGGCTTCTCGGAAGCGATTAATGCGGTCTACCCGCAGACCCATGTGCAGCAATGCATCGTCCATCAAGTGCGTCACTCGCTGCACTTCGTCCCTTGGAAAGAGCGTAAGGCCGTGGCGGCCGATTTACGGTTGATTTATCGAGCGGCAACGGAAAGCGAAGCACAGCGGGCGCTGGCTGAATTTGAACAGAACTGGGGCGGGAAGTATCCGCATATTGGGCCGAGCTGGCGTAACAACTGGACACGGTTGACGGTGTTCTTTGATTATCCGCCGGAAATACGGAAAATCATCTACACGACCAACGCGATTGAATCACTCAACGCCAGCTTGCAAAAAGTGTTGAAACCCAAGAAAGCCTTCCCGAATGACGAGGCAATCTTGAAGGTGTTGTACTTAACCTTGCATCGGATCGCGGAAAAGTGGACGATGCCGGTACACGATTGGAAAGCCGCACTGAATCAGTTGTTGATCGTGTTCGGCGAAGACCGCGTGAAGGTGTAAATCCGCCAGTTACACAAAATTCTGGACAGTCTCGAATGTTTGAGAAATGGCAGTGTTTTTTTGTTGGATAATAGAAAGTACTACTTCGTTTCCGCCGAATTTGGTTCCCAATACACCAAACCCAAGCTTTCTTAGCTTTTCTATTTGAATAGAAATGTCGTAATCGATGTCCTTGCGACCCTTAATCATTTTGGAAAACTTCTGGTGCAGAATTGCATTTGTTTTGCACTCCTCCATGATTTCCTTATCGACAATACCTCTTTCCCCAAGTGTTACCTCAATGCTAGGGGCTTTGACTGGTGAGAGACCTGAAGCGACGGATTTGGTAGCTGCTGTCTGACACGCTTGTAAAAGAACGGCCAGAGCCAGTGCAGCCAGTTGCTTTGTTGCTGGTTTAATCATTTTCTGTGTATGTGGTGAACGAGGATTTTGTAAGGCTTCACTTGACGGGAGTGATAGCACCGGTTGTCAGCTTATTGTTGGAACAGGGCGAGCTGTATTTATGCTGACTCCTGCAGCAAACTGCCGCGCTTCAAATGCACCAGCAAAATCGAAATGGCCGCTGGCGTGATGCCGGAAATGCGGGCCGCTTGACCGATGGTTTGCGGTTTGATTTTGTTTAGCTTCTGCACCACTTCCGATGACAAGCTGCGCACCGTGCTGTAATCAAAATCGGCGGGCAGACGGGTGTTTTCATAACGTTGCTGCTTTTCGATTTCTTCGACCTGACGATCGATATAGCCTGCGTATTTGACCTGGATTTCGACTTGTTCAGCAACGACTGGATCGATCGTTTCGACCGCGAGATCGGGTGCTGAAGTCAGTTTCTGGTAATCCATTTCCGGCCGGCGCAGCAGTTCTTCCATTTTATATTCGCGCGCCAAAGGCGATTCGAAAAACTGATTCAGGTGCTTGGCTGCTTCGGATTGCGGCAACACAAACGTGCGTTGCAAACGAGCACGTTCGGTTTCAATTTCATCGCGTTTGCGGGCGAAGGCATTCCAATGTTCGTCGGAAATCAGGCCAATCGCACGGCCTTTTTCGGTCAGGCGTAAATCGGCGTTATCTTCGCGCAGCAGCAGGCGGTACTCGGCGCGCGAGGTAAACATTCGGTACGGTTCCTGGGTGCCGTTGGTGGTCAGGTCATCGACCAATACGCCCAGATAGGATTCGTCACGACGCAGCGTAAAAATATCTTTGTCTTGCGCCCGCAACGCGGCGTTGACGCCGGCGAGCAAACCTTGCGCCGCGGCTTCTTCATAACCGGTGGTACCGTTGATCTGGCCAGCGAAATACAAGCCCGGCACGTGCTTGGTTTCCAGCGTGTCTTTCAATTCGCGCGGATCAAAATAATCGTATTCGATGGCGTAACCGGGGCGCAGGATATAGGCGTTCTCGAAACCTTTGATCGAACGAACAATCTCTATCTGCACATCGAATGGCAGCGAGGTGGAAATGCCGTTTGGATAGACCTCGTTGGTCGTCAGGCCTTCCGGTTCGATAAAAATCTGGTGCGTTTCTTTATCGGCGAAACGAACAATTTTGTCTTCGATACTCGGGCAGTAACGCGGGCCAATGCCTTCAATCTGACCGCTGTACATTGGCGAGCGATGCAGGTTGCTGCGGATCACTTCAGCGGTTTTTGCCGTCGTGTGGGTAATCCAGCAGGAAATTTGTTTTGGCTGGTCGGCACGAGAACCCAAAAACGAAAACACCGGCCGCGGTTCATCGCCCGGTTGTTCCTGCAGACCGTCGTAGTTGATTGATCGACCATCGATACGCGGCGGCGTACCGGTTTTCAAGCGACCATAACGGAATGGCAACTCACGAAGTTTTGCTGATAGACCATTCGACGGCTGGTCACCAGCGCGGCCACCAGCGTAATTCTGCTCGCCGATATGGATGCGTCCGGCCAGAAATGTGCCGACCGTCAGCACCACCTGGCGGGCTTTGAAGGTCAGACCCATAGCGGTGACGACACCGGCGACAGCGCCGTTTTCCAGAATCAGATCTTCGACCGGTTGTTGGAACAGCCACAAATTCGGCTGGTTTTCCAGCACCTGGCGGATATATGCCTTATAAAGGATGCGATCGGCCTGCGCCCGGGTAGCACGCACAGCCGGGCCTTTCGAGGCATTCAGGGTACGGAACTGGATACCGGCGCGGTCGGCACCCTTGGCCATGACCCCGCCCAAGGCATCGATTTCCTTGACCAGATGGCCCTTGCCGATACCGCCGATGGCCGGGTTGCAGCTCATCGCCCCCAGCGATTCGATGTTGTGGCTCAGCAGCAGCGTTTTGACACCAATACGGGCCGAAGCCAGCGCCGCCTCAGTGCCGGCGTGACCGCCGCCTACAACGATGACATCAAAAACATCCGGGAAAATCATGGTGCCGACAAGACCTATGAAGTAGGGGCGCGCATTGTACGAGGCGCGCAAAGGTTGGTCAAAAATTGTTCGCTAGTGTCGAGGCAGAATCGTGAACGAACGACTTATGCGGACACCTTGCTGGTCAACGACGCTTAGTAGCTGCTTGCCGGATTTGGCGCGGATACTCATGGTATGGAATTCGCGGGTGGTGCCGAGAAACTGCTCATTCAGATGCCAATGCAACACGGCGTCGGCTTCGCGATGGGCGACTTCGGCGATCAATGGCATGTCCTGGCCGTTCAAATCGGTCGGTAGATAAAAGCGGGCGCCGGCTTCCGGATACAGCACTTCCATGGCCAGTTCTTCGCTACTGGCTTTGCAGTCGGCGCGCCACGGCGGCAGATCGCGGTAAAGCGGGTGCTGGCGCCGGTAGTAAAAGGCCATTGCCGGTGGTAGCTGCAGATAGCTTTGCGCTTGGCGCTCATTGAACAGGCTGCAGTCGGCGTTGACCCGATAACGGCCCAGTGGGTCGGTGTGGACCAGCTGATGCCAACGCGAGATCTGATCGAAATGGCTGTGCTTCGGCAGCAGCGCCGATACCGTTTGGCAACCGCCTTGCGGCAGATAGCCGCTGTCGGCGCAAAGTTCAACGCTGCGCAGATCATGGGCCGGCTCGGCAAACCAGCCGGAATCCGGCAAGCGGTTCAAGGCCGCGAATAGCAGCGGCGCAGCGGTATTGGTGCCGGACAGGCCGGCGACTCCTTCGCCGCTGGCATTGCCGGCCCATACGCCAACCGTGTAGCGCGGTGTCACCGCTACCGCCCAGGCGTCACGCAGACCAAAGCTGGTGCCGGTTTTCCAGGCCACTTGTTTCGAGCTGGCAAACTCGCGCCAATGCTGATCAAGGCCGGGGCGATTGACCTCTTTCATCGCCTCTAGCGTCAGCCAAGCAGCGCCGGGGCCGATTTCGGCCGGCTTGCCCTGTGCCGACTCGCTGCCAGTCAAGATGTTTACCGGCAAATAGCGACTATCTGCGGCAATTGAGCGCGAAATAGCAGCCAACTGTGCGTAACTGCCCGCTACATCCCACAGCGAAGTTTCCGCGCCGCCGAGGATCAGCGTCAGGCCGTAATCGTCGGCCGGCCGAAAGAGCGTTGAATAGCCAAGGTTTTGCAGCTGTTGATGGAAGCGGGCGACGCCATGCTGACGCAGCAAGCGCACGGCCGGGATATTCAGCGACAGCGCTAGTGCCTCGTCAGCCCGAACGGCGCCGCGATACTGACGGTCAAAGTTCTCTGGCCGATAGCCGTTGATCTGGGTCGGCACATCGGCGACCAGCATGCTGGGGCTGATCTCACCAGCCTCTAACATCAGCGCATAGAGCAGCGGCTTCAGAATGCTGCCGCTGCTGCGCGGGCGCTGAATCAAGTCGACGAATTCGCCGCGCCCGGTTCGGTCGAGCTCGGTATTGCCAAGGTAAGCGGCTACCGACAGATCCTCATTGTCGATAACCAATAGCGCGGCATTCCATACTCCTTCCAGCGCCAATTTTTGCCCTTGGCGCTGCATCACTTCGCTCAGTGCCGACTGCAGCCCGGCATCGATCGTTGCATGGATAATCCCCGGCGCTTGCCGTTCAGCCAATGTCGCCAGCAGGTGTGGGCTCGTCTCCGGCAGCGGCAAAATCGCTTCCGGTAACGGCTCCAGTAACGCCAGCCGGAATTCGGTCGCCGAGATATCGCCCTTGTCCCGCAGCTTGGCCAACAGGCGATTGCGTTTATCGAGCAGGGTTTGCCGTTCGCGACCCGGATGCACCAGCGCCGGGGCATTCGGCAATACCGCCAGCATCGCCGCCTCGGCCCAGGACAACTCGCTGGCGCTGCGCCCGAAATAGCGCCGGGCAGCCGTCTCAACACCAACGATGTTGCCGCCAAATGGCGCGAACTGGGCGTAATCATGCAGAATTTGGCTTTTATCGAGCGCCATTTCCAGCCTTAGCGCCAAAGCCATTTCCAGCACCTTTTCCGGCACGGTCCGGGCCGGGTTATCGCGTGCCAGGCGCACCAACTGCATGCTCAAGGTGCTGGCACCGGAAACGACCCGGCCGGCTTCGAGATTACTGCGCAGGGCCCGGGCCAACGCCAGCGGATCGACACCCCAGTGGGAATAAAAGCGCTGGTCTTCGAACCGGACCAGCGCGGTCAGGAAACGCTGCGGTGGTTCGCCGGCCAATGGAAAACGCCATTGCTGATCAGCGGCGAGGCGGGCACCCAGCAGCTGGCCATCACGGGCCAAGAGCACGGTCGAGTAGGGCGCCTGCGGTCGGGTGACCGGCAGCAGGAAAAACCCCAACGTCAGTAGCGCCAGCATCATAAACAACCAGCGCCAAGCTCGCCGCTGCCAAGCTTTTCTTGCGGCAACGGAGAAGTAATGACTTACTTTATGGAACATCTTCCGCAGCCACCGCCACAGCCGGCTCAGCCTCGGCCATCACCTCCAGCCAGCGACCGGCGATACGGCTGACCCGCTTGGCGTCGTACATTGCCTCGGTGGTCCAGGCCGGCAGGTAGTAGCGGCCGGGGTAGGTCGCCGACAACCACAGCTTATAGGTGCGGCTTTCGCCCGCGTTCAGCGCGAAATAGGTCATGACCCGGTCGTCACGGATATCGCGGTATTCATACGGCGACTCCTGCACCCCTTCGCCACTGCTGAACAGCCGGGCATTCAAGATTTCCCAACCGGACGGCATCAGCGCCGACAGGGCCAGCTGCTCCAGGCGGCGGCTGGCGGTATTGCGCACTTCGACCGTAGCCAGGAAGTCGGTGCCCTGGGTCAGTTTGCTGATATCGACGCTGCGGCCGTCGCGATCGGTAAAGCGGATGCTCATGCGCAAAGACTCATGGACATCCTGCTCGCTGCCGGCCGGAGCAATTCCGCGGTTGAACAGCGTTACCCGCACCGGCGCCGCGCTGGTGTTTTTGATCGTGTGTTGCTGAGCCTGTTCAGCACCAGGCAACGCCACTTTCAGCACCGGCTTCTCTGAACGCAGTGATTGCTTACTGTCTTTGCCTTTCCAATCAACCGTTAGGGTCTGGCCGGCGCCAAGCAGGTTGTAACGGCTTAGCGCTTTCAGCGACCAGGCGACATCCTGGGTGCTGTACCAGTAGTTGTCGTTGATCGCTGCGGAAATCGACTCGGCCAGATCATCGGCGCGCTGGTCGTCCAAATCGAGCACCGTTTCCAGCAGTACCGCCTGGTCGCGCAGCGACGAACCAAAGGTCGGGCCGTAGTAATCGTATTTCGGCGCGATAGGCTGGTGGTCTTTGACCAGGCTTTGGGCGATATCACTGATTCCAGCCTGTTTGTAGGCGGCCGCCAGCAGGAAGCGAGCCGTCGTGTTGTTATGCAGCTTGTCGCGCAAGCGGTTCATCGCGCCCAGCTCTGGCGCGCCTGATAAAGCGAGTGTGTACAAGCGGTAAGCCTGTTCCAGGGCATCGCTGGCATGGGCGACCGGATGCTGCTGGGCACGCTGACGCTGATATTGCTGCCAACGGCTGATCACCGATTCCGGCACCGAGAAACCGCGCTTTTTCGCCTCGACCAGGAAATGACCGACATAGCTGGTGCTCCAGTCATTGACGTAGCCATCACCGGGCCAATACGAGAAGGCGCCGCCGGCCTGCTGGAAACGTTTCAAACGGTCGATACCGGCATTGACGTTCTGCTGGATCTGACGCTGTTCCTTTTCACCGAGGTTCATGATCTGCGCCAGGTACAACTGCGGGAAAGCCCCCGAGGTGGTTTGCTCGACGCAACCATGCGGATACTGAATCAGGTATTGCAGACGGTCGGCGAGATTCAGGCTGGCGCCGAAATTGGCTTCCAGCGACAGCTCATTGGTGCCGGCATAACCATGCGGCTTCAACTCGGTCTGCCAGGTTTCGCCGGGAGCGAGGCGTTTGCTCTGGCTGACCACGCTGGGCAGGTTGTGGCTGCGCACCGCGATATCGATGCTCTGCTCGGAACGCTCGTTGCCCGCGGTGGCGACGACGGTGACTTTCGCTTGGCCAATCGCGTCTTTGACTTTCAGCTTCAGCAAACCGAGTTGATCTCCTTCGCGCTCAAACTGCATGGCCAAACCGCCGTCGACCACGTCGATCAGATCATTGGCTTCCACAGTGATCTGAACCTTGCCGAGTTTCTCTTTCATCGCAAAGACCGACACCGGCATTTGCAAGGATTCGCCGGGACCAAGCACGCGCGGCAGCGTCGCCTGCACCATCAGCGGCTGTTTCACCAACACGTTTTTCTCGCTGCTGCCATAAGCGGCGTTTTGACCGGCAACCACCATGACCCGCACTGACCCCAAATAAGGCGGCAATTCAATCGCATGGCTGTCGCTTTTATTGGCCGCCAATTCGAACGGACCGATAAAACGCACAACCGGCGGGAAACGCTTCTGATCTTTCTTGCCATCGCCATCAGCGCCTTCATCGGAACCGCCAAGCGCCAACAGTTTTTCCAGGCTGCCGCCATAAGCACCAATCACCTGATCAAACATGTCCCAGGTTTTGATGCCGAGCGCTTCGCGTTTGTAAAACTCCTTATGCAATTGCGGCGTTTTGAAATTGGTTAAACCGAGCAGGCCTTCATCGACCACCGCGAGGGTATAGGTCATCGGCCGACCTTGTTTTTCGGCAACGGTGACATTCAACGTCGTTTGCGGTCGCACCTCATCCGGCGCGGTCAGCACCGGTTGCAACACCGTGGCCGGGTCGGTGACCAGCAGCGGCGTCACGCCAAACAAACGAATTGGCCGGTCGTTGGTTTTTTCCTGCTGCGGCTGAATCAAATGAACGCTGACATAAACGTTCGGCGCCATATTGGCTTCAATCGGAATATCAATGAACGCGCGCTGGCCATCGAGCGCCAGCCAACGCTGCGACAACACCGAGCTGCCGTTCTCAATGGAAATCAGCGCCCGGCCTTTGGTCGCCGGCGGCAAGGTCAGTTTCGCGGTTTCGCCAACGCTGTATTGTTTTTTGTCGGTCGACAACATCAGCAAATGAGCGCCAAAAGCTGGTGAGCTGGCCTCATCATTCCAACCGGAATACAGCGTCGTGCCGGCGCAATGACCGCTCTTGCTATCGCACACGCGCAACAGGTAACGCTGCCAGGCATCGTCCAACTCAAACGTGGTGTCAGCTTTGCCGTTTTTCACGGTAATCGACATTTGCTTGACGAGATTTGGTGCATTGGCGCTGTCATAGCGAGCCAAATTGTTGCCGCTGTTTTCCCACCACCAACTCCATTCCACTCGGTACAGCGACAATTCCAGTCGACGTTCATCGGCTGGCTGGCCAAATTCGTCGACAGCAGCCAGTTGCAGCGGAATCGGTTGGTTCAGTGGGTAGCCGTAATAACCTTTGCTGGGCTCCAGTTTCAAACCGGCGTAATGCGAATACGGCGAGTATTTCAAACTCTGGCTGCCAATGCTGAACGCACCACCCGGTTCAAACACCCGTGTCGTCAACAGCAAATTCATCATGCCCGGCGCACGATTTTGCTGACGGATTTCCGGTGTGAACTGCACCTTGCCTTCGGCGTTCAAGCGGCCTTCAAACAGTTTTTGTTCCTGGCTGTCAGCCTTGCGTGCCGGATCATCAAACAGATAGGTTTTGAAATGCTCAAACTGCGTGCGTGTGCCAGTCAGGCGGGCATTGACCTCGGCTTTCAAACCATTAGCCTTGGCGCCATGCAACCATTGGCTAAACAAGTTCAGCGCTTGTTTGGCCGATTGCCGCAATAGATCACCTTCAACAGTCAGCTCCATTTTCAAACGGTTCGGCATCACCGTTTCGATTTTCACCGGGCGCTCGAACGTGCGATTACCGAGTCGCACCACCGCGCGCCAATCACCGGTGATATCACTATCGCGGGTGCTTGGTGCAAACGCATAAAAG
Source organism: Permianibacter aggregans (assembly GCF_009756665.1). Classification (GTDB taxonomy): domain Bacteria; phylum Pseudomonadota; class Gammaproteobacteria; order Enterobacterales; family Permianibacteraceae; genus Permianibacter; species Permianibacter aggregans. Next base: position 2,151,632 of record NZ_CP037953.1, on the reverse strand, counting down.
CCGTTGACCGGCCTCAGATTGGTGTCGTTATAAACTTTCTGATTCAGCGGGTTGTAAAGCTCCAATGTTGCCGGATGGTCGTCAGGAATCGCGTTTTGCGAATCCTGCAATACAAAGGTTAGATGCAGCGTGTCACCCGGCCGCCAAACATCGCGTTCACCATATATTGTGCCCTTGACGCCTTGCTTGAACGATTCGCCGCTGACATCAAAATGGCTGGTGGCCAATTCACTGCTACTCGATAGCCGCAAGTAACCTTTGTATTCGCCATTTTCCGCGATCAGGATCATCGGTTTGATTTCCGGCTGCACCGTGACCAAACCATTGCCATCGGTTTTCACCGTCGTGATCACTTGCGCCTGCTGTGAATACAGTTTGATGCTGGTGTTCGGCATCGGCTCGCCGGTGCGAATATTGGTCGCCGTCAGCAGCAGCTTGCCATCGGTGCCGGCTTTTGCCAGCAGGCCGATATTGGCACTGAGGAAATTGCGCGCCACTTGGGTTTTGCCGGAGTAGCGAAAATAATCTTCCGAGCAAGGGTCAGCGCGCTCGGCCCAATAATAGGAGTGGTGCTCATTCAGGTAGTCGCCATAACTTTCGTTGGCAAATGACCAGTTATTGTCGCCATCGCGGTACTCATCATTGTTCTGTACTTCAGGTGGCGTTTTGCTGATTTTGCTCGGCATCGCCGAGTCACAGGGATACAAACTGTCGCCACGAGTTATCAACAACTTGAAATGAAACATTTCGCCGGGATGACGGCGGTATAGATCGGAAACATCGACACCAAAGCGACGCCATTGATTCGGCTTGGTTGCATCCAGTGCAATGGTTTTGCGCGCCAGAAAGCGGGCATAACGGCGAATGTACTGATGCTGATCCAGTGAATTGTGTTGCAAGTATGGCAACAGGTTGTTATCGAAAATCCGGAATGCATAAACGTGCACCGCGGAGGCGTTCATCGTCTCGAACGGAATGAACAGGGTTTCTGCTTCCGGTAGCAACATGCCCTGATCAACAAAGCGCACTTCCGGCTTTAATGATTCGAATTCAAATTTTTGACTGAAGCCCTCGACCAGTGCCCGGCCACCTTCCGCTTTGATGGCCTTGTCGATATCGAGTTTCAACTCACCAAAAAGACCTTGTTCGACTTGCACCAATAACTGGTTTTGTTCAATGCGCGTGGTAAAGCTACCGCGGTTCAGTTGCACCAGACCTTTCAGCGATTGCTGGCGCGCCAATGGCTCGGAAAAATGCACGACAATCGTATTCGGGTTTTGTAAATCACGTTCGGCGCGTGTCACTTGAAAACGGCCGCGCGGCGAAATGCTTAGCTGCTTCTCGCCTGCAGGCGATACAAACTGACCGCCGCCCCAATTCAACTGCACGATTTGTTCGGCATCGGTACGGGCAATGGCATCGCTTTCAAACTGGTGGCGACGACCGGACTCCACGTGAACCCAATCGACCGGTAGCACTTGATTGTTCAACAAGATCGTGACGTTGTCGCGAATATCGGTGTCATTGGCGTCATCGCGGGTTTCAAATTCGCCACGCAAAACGACGTGTTCATCGCGCACCGGATCGACATCGGCATTGACGCGCGTCAACTCCAGCGTTTGTTCGTAAACCCGAATATCAAAGCTATAGTCGCCAAGGCTTTGCGGCAGCGAAGGCAGCGCATCGATGTGCAGCTTGACCTGATAAGTTTGGCCAGAAGCCAGCGGCGCTTTTGGCAGAATCCATAATTCCCGCTGATTGTCGAACACCGCATCGAACTCGACCGCTGGGGTAATCGACACCAGCTTGTTCTGCACCGAACCGATCTGCTCTTCGGTGACGACATCAGCCTCGAAGCGAATTTCGATCGGCGCCTTGCGCGAGACAAAACCGCCCGTATGCGCCGCGATATATTGCTGCCAGCGTTGCTGCTGCTCCGCCTCGACCGGTGGCGCCTCCAAAACTACCGGTTCGGGCTTCTCCGGCTCGGAAGAACAAGCGGCCAACACCGCCAGCAAAATGGCCAGCGGCCAACGTCTTTCTGCGCGCATCACACGGTCCTTGAGTGTTCCTTGGCAAGCTCGACATTCTAAGGGAGCGGGGTGAAGTTGCTGAGAGATTTTTTGATTTATTTTTCTACGGAGAATGAGGAACTTTTAATACGTATTGACTGATGGCGAAAGTTTTTCAGCGTTGATTTTCTTGGTTCTCTTGTCGCAGGTTGACCTAATGATGTTGTGGTTTGCCGGGGCGAGGCCCGGCAAACTCTCAAAGTAGAACGAACTGGAATCAGGTGCGATCAAGCCACTTTCCGCTGCTTGATCGCCGCAAACGCCTGGGCCAAATCAGCAATCAAATCCTCGACATGTTCAATACCGCAGGAAATGCGCATCAGGCCTTCACGGATGCCGGTGTTCTGGCGGGTGCTTTCTTCCAGTACCCGATGGGTCAAACCGGCTGGATGTTGAATCAGCGTGTCGACCGAGCCGAGTGACACCGCTGGCGTCATCATTTTCACTTGGTTCATGACCGTGGCCGCGGCTTGGTAGCCATCAACCAACTCGAACGCCAGCACCGCGCCACCACCGCGCATCTGCTTTTTCATGATCGCTTGCTGGCCAGCATTCAGGCCTGGATAGAAAACGTTTTTCACCTGTGGCTGTTGCTTCAGCCAGGTGATCAGCTTTTCAGCGTTGTCTTGAGCTTTCAGCACCCGCAAGCTCAGCGTCGGCAGACCGCGATGTAACAGATATGCCGCGAGCGGATGCAGCAAGGCGCCGGTAGCAACACGAATTTGGCGCAGCGCTTTCGCGTCGTCTTCGCTGCAGGCGATCACGCCAGCGATGACATCGCCATGGCCGCCCAAGAACTTCGTCGCCGAATGCAGCACAAAACGGGCACCGAGTTTGATCGGATTTTGCAGCACCGGTGTCGCGAACGTGGAATCGACCATGACCGGCACATCACCAGCCGCTTTGACGATCATCTCGATGTCGACCAGATCCAGCGTCGGATTGGCCGGCGTTTCGATAATGACCAAAGCGGTTTTGTCGTTGACGGCTGAAGCGACTTCTTCGGCTTTGACCCAGCGCATCGGCAAGCCGAGCAAATCGCAGCTCAGCAGGTGATCGGAAGTGCCGTATATCGGCCGCACACCGACGATATGATCGCCGCGGCCTTTGCGCGCCAGCACCATCGCCGTCACCGCCGCCATACCGGAAGAAAACGCGACGGCCGTGTCAGTGCCTTCGAGCGCTGCCAAGCCTTGCTCGAAGCGGGCAACGGTCGGGTTGTACAGACGGGCATAAACCGGATTGGTCGCTTCCCGATCACCGGCAACCAAGGCATCGAGACTATCGGTCCCGACACCTAAGTCCTGAATCGGGTAGGTGGTTGACAGGTCAATCGGCAGGGCGTGGACGCCAAGGGTTTTCAGATCTTCACGGCCGGCATGGACACCGAGCGACTCGAAATGGCGATTCTGAGGGGACATAGGCAGGTTTCCGGATTCAACAACTCGGCGTCAAGCGTATATTATGTATGGCTATATCTGGTCCGGCCCGTTGAGAATTCGGTGAACACTGAAAATTATGAATTGGATTCGATAGACCGCGCGATTCTGACTGAGCTGCGGAATGATGCACGGGTGTCAAACAAGGACTTGGCCCGCAAAGTCGGGCTGGCGCCATCAACCTGCTTGGAGCGGGTGCGTCGACTGGAACAACGCCAGGTGATTAGCGGTTACCACGCCGAGCTGTCGGCCCGTGCCTTGAAGCTCGGCGTGCAGGCAATGATTGTTGTGCGGCTATCGCGCCATACCAAGTCGGCAGTGGAGGCTTTTCGCGCCCATGTCCTGAGCCTGCCGGAAACTCTGCAGTTATTCCACGTCGCCGGCTCCGATGATTTTCTGGTCCATGTCGGCGTCCGCGACACCGAGCATTTGCGACAACTGGTCATGGACGCGTTCACCGAGCGGCCGGAAGTCGCGCACCTGCAAACCGAGCTGATTTTCGAGCAGGTACGCTCATTGAACGTGCCAGTATTTGATTGACAAGAAATTCCGTCGATGCGCCGAAAGCATTCGGCGCTACACAGTTATTCCTCGACCACCTCTTCGGTATGTTCAGCCAGTGACTCGGCCAAGCCTTCACGCAGTTCCGCTTCGGTCAGTTGCAGGAAGCTTTCTGGCGTTAACGTGCTTTCGGCGCGGATGTCGCTGACACGCAATGCTGTGTGCATATCCGGTTGACTGCGGAAATCGGGAGCGCGCACATAAGCCTGCAACCAGAACAGCAATAGTAAAGGCCAGATGATGCCGATGGCGATCATCGTCGAGCGTTCGCGAGTCAGCGTGCTGAACGCGCGCAGCTGCCAGGCGAACAACGCCGTGAATACTGTCGCCGCCATCAAGTTGCTGACCACGGAGCCGGCTTGTTCACTGGTGAAGTAGTAGCTGGTCAGCGACACCAGCTCCATGCCGCCGCGTGCCAACAAAATCGCGATACAGGCAATCGATAAATGCAACGGGTATTGCCAGCGATGCAGTAATAGACGCGAAATAAACGCGGTAATCGTCGCCAGGATCAATGGTGACAGAATGACCGGCAATTCGCGCGTCAGGATTTGATACAGCGGCCGTTGCAATACTTGCTCGGAAAAGCCGATGAACACGTTCATTGCCAGCACCAGCGCCAGCATGATCAAACCGCCGGGCAAGGTCTGGAACCAGTTCATGCCCGGTGTGTGTTGCAAGCGCTTGGTCGGCGCGACCACTGACTCCGGCGACAGCAGACGCAGATGGGTATGGCCGACATATAAATCGCTGGGCAGTTCGCACTCGCTCGGTACATAACCAAGCCTTTTCTTGTTCAATACCGTGCCGTTTTCATGCGACAGGTTGCGCACTTTGATCTGGCCTTCGGCGTCTTGCTCCAGTTGCAGATGATGCGCGGAAACGGCATCGTCAGTCAGGATCAAGTCGTTGTCGTAGGCGCGACCGATGCGATACGGAAACTGCCGTACCCGGCGAAACTGCGGTTGGCCACGGCCGCGCGAGAAAATTTCCAGGATCACGGCTGCCATTGAAAGCGCTCCAACAGGGCTTGGAATAATTTCATGCCGTTATCAAGCGTCACGGCCGACAAATCCAGCGTGAACATGAAACCGCGTTGCGGATGACCGGTCATCGCCATCAGCACCATGAAATCGGTTAGATCCGCGTAACGCTTGTAGGGCCGGGCGCAAACATTGGCTTTGAATGACTGACCGCTCAACTCAACGAAATGAATGCTGCAAGTCCAATTGCCGACATCCTTTTCATTGGCGCCACTTTGGAAGGTCGAGTTGTGCTGGTTTTCGTAAAGTTGGTAAAACGCTCGTGGTGACAGCGTTTCGGTTTCCAGCCAGAAAAACTGGTAGGAGATTTCACCGGCGCGTTGCCGGCCGGAAAGAAAAATATTGTCCTGACCGCTGCAGTTGCTGGCGATTTCCACATACGGGTGCTTTTCTGAAACTTCATCGGTATCGCCCCAGCAATCCATACGCGACAGCAGCGTGCTCGGCACGGTGAATTTGCCCAGCGTTTGGGTTTTCCATTCGGCCGCGAAAATATCGTCGATCAGTTTCTGTTGGTTGCTTAGCAGTTGTTCGCGCAGCATCGCTTGCAGATCGAATACCGGTTTGAATTCGGTTTTCTCGGCAAGCTGAATCAATTCATCAAGAAATTTTGCCGGCACCAAAAAGCCGACGGCTTCACCGGCAGTGGCGACGTTGACGCCAACGACTTTGCCTTCGGCGTTGATCGCCGGGCCGCCGCTCATGCCGGGATTGATATTGCCGCTGAAATGAATCTTGTCGTACAGCGCTTTTTCCAGCAGACCATTGTTGGAACCATTGACGATGGCGAGATCCAGACCGAGTGGATGACCAAGCGAGAATAACGCGGTGCCTTTATCCGGCAAACCGGTGGTGTGTAGCGGTGTGCCCATGTCTTGCTCGGCTTGCAGCAAGGACAGGTCATGGACGACATCAACGGCGATGATCTTCAGCGGACCACGACGGCCATCAACACTGACCCATTCCAGCCGATGCTTTTCCGGTTCGTGGACGGCGTCGGAAACGACATGGAAATTGCTGGCCAACAGATCGTCGCGGGCGATGACAAAGCCGGTGCCCAGCGAAGATTTTTGATCGCTGCCAACGGTAATGACATCAATACGATAAATGGAGTCCTGATGATCGGCGTAAAGCTGCTGAGCGATGTCGGCGGCAAACAATGATGGCGCCAGACAGAGCGCGAACAAAGCAAAGCATTTACGCAGTAGCATGAATCATCCTGAACAGCGGTGGTGCGGGAATGGCATTGTTATAGCAGAACATTCCCGCCGACGCGGGAATGTTCTGTATGCACTGACGTCAGCTCAGCAATCTTCGCCGACACATTCTTCTTGGTAATCTTCCATCATTGCCGGGTCAAATTGCTCATCCTGCTGGGCGTTCATGCCTGGCATATACGGATTGGCATTGATCCACAGCTGGCCTTCGCGCCATTCCACTTTGAACGCGGTGCCTTTGTCATCGGTTTCACCTTGGCTCAGCAAAGCGACCAGATCGGTAGGCAGTGCCATACCAACCAATGTCAGCGGCACTTTGCCATCCATCGAGAACAGAATGCCCTGCATCCAGGTTGGCTCGAAACCATTCGGCATCGGCGGCAAAGTCAGCTTGGCGTTGACGTTCAGCGGCTGGCGCATGACTTGTTCGGCACTCAAGCGGGCGTTGATTTCCGGGCCGAATTCCAACACCTGCTGACCGACGGTGTTCAGCATCATCATCGGGTCTTCGGTGTTTTCCGGGTCTTTGGCGAATTCGTTCATCGCGCGAATGCCGGCAGCACTGAGCTTGTCGAATTGCATAAAGAAATCGAGTTTGGACACAACATTTTGACCCTGGGCATTGACCGAGTCGATTGACATGTTCAGTTCGCCATTGAGCTGGGATTGGTCAGCATTCATGGCCTGTTTGCTGGTCATCTTGAACGCGTTCATCGCGAACTGTTCGGCGCCGCCCTGGCTCATTTTCACTTCCGCCAGCGTGAACTCGCCGGTGCCGGTACCGGTGTAAGCGTCGTATTGCACGCCATCCCAGTTCATTGCCCAGTCACGCACGACGACATCACCCATCATGCCGCTCATGTTCAGGCCCGGCCAGGAACCTTCACCTTTGACTTCCTTGCTGTCGGCATCGAAGCTGAACTGCATGTGCAGTGCTTTCAGGTCGAGATTGCCGGTGGTCAGCTGCAGTTCACCTTCTTCGACGGTGAAATCAAACGTGGCTTTCTGGCCAAACGAAAATACCGATTCAAAGTGCACGCGGTCATCGGCCAACAATTTTTTCACGTCTTCCGGCCAGTCTTCGCGAGCAACCACGGCGCTTTTCATGCCGAACATCGCCGGTTTGAAACCGAGCGTGCCATCGAGCAGCAATGGGCCGTGGACAACGGTGATCGGCAGCGAGTGGCGGTACATGTCTTCGCCATTGCCAGGCGTGAAAATGATGTCGAGTACGGCTTTGCTGCGGAACACGCCGCGGTCGTACTTGGCCCATTCAAACTGCCATTCCTTGCCAATATTGGCTTTCTTGATGCCTTCTTGCAGGACTTCCTCGGCTTTGCTGCCGCTGTATACGGCCGTCGCCGCGTACGCCCCAATAATGACTGCCGGCACAGCAGCCCATACCCATTTTTTCATGATCGTTTTCCCAAACGTTTACTGATATCCACGCACCCACGCTGAGGCCATCAGGTGGGCACTCATTATTTTCCAATACAAAAACTGGAAAAAATTCTGCCGAGCAAATCATCGGCGGTAAAAGCCCCGGTAATCGTACTCAAAGTTTGTTGCGCCTGCCGCAATTCTTCGGCCAGTAATTCCCCGGCCCGGAACTCGATCAGCTGCTTGGCGCCATGGGCCAACTGCACTTGCGCTTGTTCCAGCGCATCGAGATGGCGGCGTCGAGCCAGAAACAGGCCTTCTTCGCTGTCTTCCAGATGCGCCAGCCGTTTCAGCTCCTGAACCAGCAGCGGCAGGCCGACACCGGTCGCGGCCGAAACATTCAGCAACACCGCGTCGCCCTGCATTGTGCGCGCTGGTGCCAAACCGGACAAATCGCTTTTGTTACGGATGATGAGGATCTTGTCCGGGCTGAGCGGCAATGGCGTCGGCAATGGCCAGAGCTCATCCGGATGCAGGCTGTGTGCTTCACTGCTGTCGACGACCAACAGCACAGCATCGGCCGTCTTGATCGCCGCCTCGGCCCGGGCGATACCGATCTGCTCGACCTTGTCTTCGGTCAGGCGCAGACCGGCGGTATCGGTCAGCTGCACCGGCAGGCCGTCGACAATGATCTGCTCGCGCAGGATATCGCGGGTGGTGCCGGGAATATCAGTGACAATCGCGGTTTCACGGCCGGCCAGGGCATTGAGCAGTGAGCTTTTGCCGGCATTGGGTTTGCCGGCAATGACCACCTGAATGCCTTCGCGCATCACTGCGCCCTGTTTCGCCGAGCGTAACAGCTCCTCGAGTTCGGCCTGCAGCGATTGCAGATCACTGAGAATTTTGCCGTCGGCGAGAAAGTCGATTTCCTCTTCGGGGAAATCGATCGCCGCTTCGACATAGATGCGTAGATGGGTCAGGCTTTCAACCAGCTGATGCACCCGGCCCGAGAATTCGCCTTGCAATGAGCGCGCGGCCAGGCGCACCGCTTGTTCCGATCGGGCATCAATCAAGTCGGCAATGGCTTCGGCCTGGGCCAGATCGAGTTTGTCATTGAGAAAGGCCCGTTCCGAGAATTCGCCGGGGCGGGCGAGGCGGGCGCCCAAGCTGAGGCAGCGCCGGATCAGCATATCCATGACCACCGGCCCGCCATGACCCTGCAGTTCCAGCACGTCTTCACCGGTAAAGGACTTCGGGCCGGCGAAGAAAAGTGCCAAACCGTCGTCGATTACCTGATTATCTGCATCGAAAAAACGCGAACGTCGGGCAAAACGCGGTTCCGGCACCGAGCCAAGCAAGGCTTCGGCGATGGCCCGGACCTTATTGCCGGAAAGCCGGATGACGCCGACGCCGGCCCGGCCCTGGCCGCTGGCCGGGGCGACAATGGTATCGCTGGATGCTTTCACTGCTGGTCGCCGCGCCCTGCCGGAAAAAGCGCGTAGCTTAGCAGCGCAGCAAGGGATTGTGCAGCGCCGAACGCCGGATAAACCGATATCGGCGCAATGGGCCGACGGATGGTCAAGGTCTAGTCCGGCGCTCGTGGTGCCGGCAGTGATTGCCGGCTGAAATGGCGCCAGATCAGCACAATAATCGCCAGCAGCGCGGCCGCCAGTGCCGGTATCGCCAAGGCATTGAAGCCGTAGTCTATGAAGCCGGCGGCGCCAATGATGCCACCAACCAGAAACCCGCTGATCAGAATCAGATAGAGCAGAGCGCGGCGCCGGTCCAGTACATGGCCGCGCAGGGACTCGCCGAGCATCGTGCCCAGATCGGTGAACAGTCCGGAAACATGCGTCGTGCGCACCACGGCGCCGCTATAGGTGCTGACCATGCCGTTTTGCAAACCGCAGGCGGCCGACGCCAGCCAATGACCCCAGGGTGAAGCATCCATCAACAGCGGAATGGCCAGCAACAACATCGCCGCCTCGACGAATAAAGCCACGGCATAGCGCCTCCCCAATTGCAGCACGGCGTTATTGATCAACGCACCCGACAAGACGGCACCGAGCACAAAGAACACGACAATCAAACCAAGATGCAAAACCTGTGGCCATTGTTGATGGAACAAGGCCACGCTCAACAAGGTTGAAGTGCCGGTCAAATGGGAAACCGCCTGATGAGCAAAGCCGAGCAGGCCAATTGCATTGACAGCACCGGCGATCAACGCCAGGCAAAAGCCGCCGATTTCCACCCAGCGCGGCAATTTGCGGATCATCGTGCGGTACCGGACGGACGGTTCATGTTTGTGTGTTTGCTAAAAGGCTCGCATTTTCACAGTAATCGATGACAAGGCGGCCTGTCGATATGCATTCGAGTCGGCTATATTTGTAAAACCCTCTGCAAACAATCGCAAGTCCAAAAAGATGATGACTTTCGCCAGTCACGATTGGTAACCGTATTTGTCGAAGATTCCTGAGAATTGGTGATGTGAGCTCGATCATTTTTTTGTAGGTCTGAATTTATTCAGACAAGATTTTTGAAGAGAATAAAAAAACCCCGACGCGCGAAAGCGGGTCGGGGTTTTCTCATTCCAATGCTTTTATTTTTTCTTCGCGGCCTCAGCCTCAACACGCTTGGTGATATACACCTGCTGGGCAATCGACAACAGGTTGTTGACCAGCCAGTACAGCACCAGACCGGCCGGGAACCAGAGGAAAAACACGCTCATGATCACCGGCAGGTACTGCATCATTTTCTGTTGCATCGGATCCATCGTTGGCGACACCGGCTGCAGTTTCTGCATAAACCACATAGAGGCGCCCATCAGAATCGGCAGCACGTAATACGGGTCCATGACCGACAGGTCGTTGATCCACAGCATGAATGGCGCATGACGCAATTCGACCGATTCCATCAGCACCCAATACAGTGCCAGGAACACCGGCATCGTGATCAACAGCGGCAAGCAACCACCGAGCGGATTGACCTTTTCCTTGCGGTACAACTCCATCATCGCCTGGCTCATTGCCTGACGATCATCACCGTGACGCTCCTTCAGTTGCTGCAACTTAGGCGCCAGCACCCGCATCTTGGCGAAGCTGCGGTACTGGGCATTGGCCAGCGGATAGAGCAGCAGTTTAACAACGACGGTAACCAGAATAATGGCGACACCCCAGTTGCCGACCCAGCTATGCAGCAGCGTCAAGGCCCAAAACAACGGCTGGCCAATCCACCACAGGAAACCGTAATCAACGGTCAGATCCAGACCGGAGGCGAGCTTGGCCAAGTCGTCCTGAATTTTCGGTCCAACATATAACGTCGCGCTGGTGCTCTGGCTTTGACCAGGAGCAACGGCAAAAGCCGGTTGCAACAGGCCAATGATCGATTGCTTGTCAGCCAATACCCGGCTGTACAAGGCGTTGCCGGTTTCCGAACCCGGCACCCAGGCACTGATGAAATAGTGTTGCAGATAGGCAACCCAGCCACCGTCAGTTTTGACGTCGAGCTTGGTTTCATCCATGTCTTCAAACGGGTATTTCTCGAACTTGTGGTCGGTGGCACCGTAAGCCGCACCGGTATAGGCCGACATACCCATGAAGGCGCCATTTTCAGCATGACGATCACGCTTCAATTGCGCGAACAAGCGGGCATTGACTTGCTCACTGCTCCGATTATCGATCGCAGCTATCAGTTCGACGGCATGGCTGCCACGTTTGAAACGGTAGGTTTTGCTGAAGCTGACACCGGCTTCGTTGGTCCATGTTAGCGGCACATCCAGTGTTTCGGCATCAGCAGCCATGGTCGCAGAAGAGACCGGTGACTGGTATTCGGCACGAGTGGCGCCGGCATCCGGCCCCTGGTTGGCAATAATGCCCGATTGGGCGATATGGGTGCGGCCGGCCTGACTCAGGATGCGCACCGGCGGGCTGTTGTCTTCAGTGCTTTCGCGGTATTGCAGCAGATCGGCTTCGACAATATCACCGCCTTGACGGTCAATGACGACGCGCAGCGTGTCGGTGACGACTTCGATATAGCGTGAGCTGCTGACCGGCACCGTGCTTGGCTGTACTGAGGGCAGATCGGTGGTCGGCACTTCGGCGGCGGTAGCATCCGGCACATCGGTCGTGGCCACAGCAGTATCGCTAACGGCCGGCACATCATTGATCGCAACCGTTTCCAGCACTGAGCTAGGCACCGGTTTCGCTGGCGGCGCCAGTTTGACCGTTTGCAGATCTTGCCATTCCAGAAACAGGAAAAAACTGACTGCGGCAAAAGCCAGCAGCAGAAAACCGCGTTGAGATTCAAGCATGGGGTGTGCCTTGCGAGGAAGCCGAAGGATCGCGGCGGACCGCGCCGGCGATGATACGGGAAAATACTTGCGACAGACTGCGATGCAACGAATCGTTACTCATTTCACTGACACCGGCTTTGGCCATGAACACCAAATCGCAAGGTGGAAGCGCTGAGCGGTGCTGGCGAAACTGTTCTCGGATCAGCCGTTTCAGGCGGTTGCGCTGGTGCGCGAAGCGAAGTTGTTTTTTCGCTATCGCCAGGCCCAATCGTGCGCTGGTCTGTTGGTTGGCTCGGATAACTACCGTGAAGCCCTGGCCGTGCAGGCGTTTGCCTTCGGCCAGACTGGCTTTGAATTCCGCCGGGCGGAGCAGGCGGTACGCTTTGAGCAGCCGCTGATCCGCCAAGGGTTCCATCAAACGACGGTTAAGCGCTTACGGCCTTTGGCACGACGACGCTTCAGTACCAGACGGCCATTCTTGGTCGCCATGCGGGCACGGAAACCGTGGTCGCGCTTTTTCTTCAGATTGCTTGGTTGAAATGTGCGTTTCATTTGGACTCACCACTACTTCAGGCCCGTGAATAGCACGAGACCCGGGAAAAAGGGCGCGCATTCTACTGCGGTTATTTTCGCCGGGTCAATGATCAGGCCAAGAAAAGTGTTTATAAATCGCGCACTTAAGATCGTTTCACCGGCCCTTGAGTGGTACAGATTGTGGTGTTGGGTAGCACTTGCCACGATAGCTAGTGTTTTTGCTCAGAAATTTTGCTGTTGTTTCACAGTGTTGTGTATAACTTTTAGACAGTATTGTTCATCCACAGATGGTTTCACAATTCGCTGTGAAACACCAAGATTTTACGCGTTTTAGAATGTTGTTTAAGTAATAACTAAAGAAAAGATAAAAAGATCTAGATCTTATTGTTAATAACTATTAGCAAACGATGTATCTGTTGAAAACCTATTTAAGTTAAATAAAATCAATATTTTATCAATTTAATAACTGCCGTATAACAGCAAGGATATGGCAAGGAAAAGCTTGTAGATTTGTGTATAAAACCAGATTAAATTTCACTCTGTTAAAGATATGCACAGATTTCATTGATTCGCTATCCACAAGATCCCTTTTTCTGATCGAAAGTCAAGCATTGATCAAATACTGATCGCTATTTTTATCCATTATCATGATTGCCTGTGGATTAATCGCCTCGATCTGCTTACACTCGCGATCTTTTCCCGAGACCCTACACTGAAACCCTCCCGAGCATGAGCCAAGGACCCTTGTGGCCAGTTTGCCAACAACGATTACAAGATGAGCTGAAGGCAGATGAATTCAGTATGTGGATTCGTCCGTTACAGGCCAGTGAAGCCGATCATGAAATCCAATTGTTCGCACCTAACCGTTTTGTCTTGGAATGGGTACGTGATCGCTACCTCGGTCGGGTTCGTGATTATTTAATTGAGCTGAAAGGCGACAAGGCACCATCGGTGCTATTAAAAGTCGGTGAGCGTCAATTGATGACAAAACCGGTTGTTCAACAAGAAGTGGTCAGCAAACCTGCGGCACCCGTTGTTACGACCAGAGTTGAAGCGGTGGTTCAGCCAATTGAACACAAGTCCAGTCTGAATACCGCTTTTGTCTTCGATACCTTTGTCGAAGGCAAATCAAACCAGGTGGCGAAAGCCGCGGCATTACAAGCGGCAATGAACCACGGACGTGCGTACAATCCATTGTTTATCTATGGCGCTACTGGTCTTGGCAAAACCCATTTGATGCACGCGGTTGGCAATATGATCGCGGCCCAGAAACCGGGCGCAAAAGTCGTGTACGTTCGTTCTGAAAGATATGTACAGGATATGGTTAAGGCGCTGCAAACCAATACCATTGAGCAATGGAAACGGTACTATCGTTCATTGGATGCGCTGCTGATCGATGATATTCAGTTCTTTGCCGGCAAAGATCGCTCCCAGGAAGAGTTTTTCCACAACTTCAATACGCTGTTTGAAACCAATCGCCAAATCGTCATTACCTGCGATCGCTATCCGAAAGAAGTCGAAGGTCTCGAAGATCGACTGAAGTCTCGTTTCGGCTGGGGTTTGACTGTTGCCATCGAACCGCCAGATTTTGAAACCCGGGCCGCCATTTTGATGGCCAAGGCCGAAGCGGCCAATGTCAAGCTGGAACAGGAAGTGGCATTTTTCATTGCCAAACGTATTCGTTCCAATGTCCGGGAACTGGAAGGGGCACTGACCAAGGTGATTGCCTGGGCCCATTTCACTGGCCGGCCGATCACCGTTGATATGGTCCGGGAGGCGCTGCGGGATTTGATCGCTGCCCAGGAAAAGATGGTCACGATCGAAAATATCCAAAAGATCGTTGCTGAGTACTACCGTATCAAGCTTTCTGATTTATTATCGAAACGGCGCAGCCGCAGTGTCGCCAGGCCGCGCCAGGTCGCCATGGCCTTGGCCAAGGAACTGACCAGTCACAGCCTCCCAGAAATCGGCGAGGCTTTCGGTGGCAAAGACCATACGACGGTGCTGCATGCCTGTCGCAAGGTCAAGGAGCTCAAAGAATCTGATCGCAGTATGGAAGAGGATTTTGCCAATCTCTTGCGTACGCTAAGCAGTTAAACCACAACATATTGTATTGGTGGAATTCGATGAAATTTACCCTGGCCCGAGAAACCCTGCTGCCGGCACTGAACATGGTCTGTGGCGCTGTCGAACGTCGCAGCAATTTGCCGATCCTGTCCAACGTGTTGGTCAGCGTCGAAGAAGGCAAGCTGTCGCTGACCGGCACGGATCTGGAAGTCGAGCTGATGACCGAGTTGCCGCTGGAAGGCGCCGAGCCCGGTGACATCACAGTGCCAGCCAAGAAATTCCTCGATATCGTCAAAGCTGTTGGTGATAAACAGCAAATCAGTTTTCAGCTCGGTGATGGCCGGGTCAATCTTCGGGCCGGCAACAGCCGCTTTACGCTGACGACACAACCGGCTAGCGAGTTCCCTTCGGTCGAAGAAGGTCCTGGCGCGGTTCAGTTCGAAATCAGTCAGAACGAATTGCGCTCTTTATTTGAACGCACGCAGTTCGCCATCGCCCAAGGCGACGTCCGTTACTACATGAATGGCTTGTTCTTCGAGTTGAAAGTTGGTCGCTTGCGCACTGTGGCCACCGATGGGCATCGGCTGGCGCTGGCTGAAGCCAAGCAAGCGATTGATTCACAAGGTGATTTTGGCGTCATTATTCCACGCAAAGGGGTCATTGAGCTGTCGCGCCTGCTGGAACCCAGCGATACCGATGTCAAAGTCACTGTGGGTACCAACCATATCCGACTGCAAACCAGCCAATGGCAGTTCGTCTCGAAGCTGGTTGATGGCAAGTTTCCGGACTACGAGAAAGTCATTCCGCGCGGTGGCGACAAGTTCATGAGTGTCAACCGCGAGATGTTGAAGGAATCGCTGTTGCGAGCGGCGATTCTCTGTAACGAGAAGTTCCGCGGTGTACGCCTGAGCCTGAGCCAAGGCAGCCTCACCTTGAACGCCAACAACCCGGAGCAGGAAGAGGCAGTGATTAATCTGGATGTCGATTACAGCGGCCCGGACTTAGAAATCGGCTTCAACGTCAACTATCTGCTGGACATGGTTAACGCCGTCAAATGGGAGAATATCCGCTTCCAGTTCATCGATTCCAGTTCTTCGGCCGTGGCGGAAGAGCAGGGTGGTAGCGGCACGCTGTTCTTGGTCATGCCGATGCGTTTGTAATGCGGCTGCAGGAAGTTCAGTACCACAATGTCAGGAATCTAAAGGATGGGGCGCTCGATTTGGCGCCCCATCTTACTTGGATCTATGGCGATAACGGCGCCGGCAAAACCTCGATACTAGAGAGTATCTATCTGCTCGGTACAGGCCACTCGTTTCGTACCAACACCATCGATAGAGTGATCAGCCATGAGCAATCGCAATTTATTGTGTTTGCCCGTGGTCAAGAAGATGGATTGGAGCATCGAATTGGGCTGCAACGAGACCGCAATGGTCAGATGGTCATTCGCCTGAATGGCAATGATGTTCGTCGCCTGGCCGATATTGCCATGTTGCTACCAATACTGGCGTTCACACCAGACAGCTATCAGCTACTCAGCGGTTCCCCGAAAGAGCGCAGACGCTACCTCGATTGGGGAGTGTTTCACGTGGAACATCGTTTCGCCGAAGTCCATTCCCGGTTTAGCAAGACCCTGAGACATCGCAATGCGCTGTTAAGGCAGCAGGCGAGTAGGGAAGAGCTGAACCTGTGGACCCGGCACTTGGTCAATGAATCGATCAAACTCAATGAGTTTCGCCAGCAGTATTGGCAGCAGCTGGCACCGGTCATTGAATCCGTTTTGACGCAACTCTACCCAAACAATGAAGTCAGCTTTGGTTTTTATCCCGGCTGGACCGGTGAGTTGGAGCAGGTAATGGCCGATCATCTGGATAAGGATATTGAAGCCGGCAGCACCCGCTTCGGTCCACAACGGGCTGACATCCGCTGCCGTATCGGCCGGGTTTCCGCCGATGAGGAGCTATCGCGTGGCCAGAACAAGCTGGTAGTGCAAAGTTTGCTGCTGGCGCAGATCCGCCTGTTTTCGCAATTGACCGGCCGCAGTGGTGTACTGCTGCTTGATGATATCGGCGGTGAACTGGATCAGGGCCGATTCGAGAGCTTATTGAACGAAGTCTTGGCGCTTGAACACTGGCAAGTCATTGTCAGCGCTACAGAAATCGGGCCTAAACGGCTGCTGAAAGAGTATAATAGCGCCATGTTTCACGTGGAACATGGCCAGGTTAAACCGGTCACTGTCGACCACGAACAGCATTAACCCCAGGCACCGCTTTATCGCGGTGCTTTACGTATTTGAAAGGGCTTTGGCACGAGTATGAGCAACGAGAACGACAATAAACCGGGATACGATTCCTCCAGTATTTCCGTATTGAAAGGCTTGGATGCGGTTCGCAAGCGCCCCGGCATGTACATCGGCGATACCGATGACGGTACCGGCCTGCATCATATGGTGTTCGAAGTTGTCGATAACGCCATCGACGAAGCCCTGGCTGGCTACTGCACCGACATCGTTGTAACCATACACCCGGATGATTCCGTCTCGGTTTCCGACAACGGCCGCGGTATTCCGGTCGACCTGCACCCGGAAGAGGGCGTCTCAGCGGCCGAAGTGGTCATGACCATCCTGCACGCCGGCGGCAAATTCAACCAGAACAGCTACAAAGTCTCCGGCGGCCTGCACGGAGTAGGGGTGTCGGTCGTTAACGCCTTGTCGGAAGTGCTGCAATTGACCATCCGCCGCCAAGGCCATGTCTGGGAACAGACCTATCACCTCGGCGTGCCGCAAGCACCGATCGCCCCAACCGGCGACTCCAGTGCCACCGGCACCACGGTCCGCTTCAAGCCCAGCAATACCATCTTTACCCAGACCGAATTCCATTACGACATCCTGGCCAAGCGTCTGCGTGAGCTGTCGTTCCTGAATTCCGGCGTTTCCATCCGGCTGGTCGATGAACGCCACGGCAAACAGGATCATTTCTGCTACGAAGGCGGTATCAAGGCCTTCGTTGAGCACCTGAACAAGAACAAAACCGCCGTCAATCCGGGCGTGTTCTATTTCAGCCGTGAAGTCGAAGGCGCACCACCGATCACTGTCGAAGTGGCGCTGCAATGGAATGATTCCTACGCCGAAAACGTCTTCTGCTACACCAACAACATCCCGCAGCGCGACGGCGGCACCCATTTGGCCGGCTTCCGTTCAGCGCTGACTCGCTGTCTGAACCAGTACATGGAAAAAGAAGGCCTGCTGGCGAAAGCGAAAATCCAGACCACCGGTGACGATTCGCGTGAAGGCCTGACCGCGGTCGTTTCCGTGAAAGTGCCGGACCCAAAATTCTCCAGCCAAACCAAAGACAAACTGGTGTCTTCGGAAGTTAAACCGGCCGTTGAAACGGCGATGTTTGAAGCCCTGGAAACCTTCCTGCTGGAAAATCCGCAGGACGCCAAATCCATCTGCGGCAAGATGATCGACGCTGCCCGCGCGCGTGAAGCGGCCCGTAAAGCCCGGGAAATGACCCGCCGCAAAGGCGCGCTCGATATCGCCGGCCTGCCCGGCAAACTCGCTGATTGCCAGGAACGCGATCCGGCGCTTTCCGAACTCTATATCGTCGAGGGTGATTCCGCCGGCGGCTCAGCCAAACAGGGCCGTAACCGCAAAAATCAGGCGATTCTGCCGCTGAAGGGTAAGATCCTGAACGTCGAGAAAGCCC